>JANXWE010000084.1 GCA_025351325.1 Fimbriiglobus sp. | reverse complement strand
GATCCCCGGGTGACTGTTCGGGCTCCGCGGCGGAAGAAACGGCGGGGGTTCACACTCTCCGACGGCCTCGCAGGCCCGAGGGGGATCGAACTCACCCACCGTGATTCCAACTGCACTGGTAAGATACCAGGGGGTGACTCCGTGACGCGAAACGCACTGAAATTCTGCCATTCCGGCTCCCCCTCTCCGCTTCGGAGAGGGGACGGGGGGTGAGGTCTCACCTGCGAAGTAGATTGTGATCCTTGCCATTCACTCATTCGTAAGCAATCGCTTCGGGGATGCGCGTCCTCACGGCCCGCAATGCCGGCAGCAAGCCCGCGAGCGTGGCCACGAGCATGGCGCCGCCGCCGATGCTGAAGACCTGCTTCCAAGGGAGAATCACGTCGAACACGAAGCCCGATTCTTCGAAGAGCACCACGCGGACGACGTACCATTCGAGCGGCACGCCGATGAAGAAACCGAGCACCGTCCCGAACAGTCCCATCAGCACGGCTTCGTAGAGCACGGTGAGAATGACCTGCGCCGGGGTCGCCCCGACGGCGAGTAGCAACCCGAGTTCGCGCTTGCGTTGGAGTACCGAAATCAGCAGCGACGTGATGACCCCGAGAGCGGCAACCAACCCCACGACCACCTGTTGCATGTGGACGAGTTTGTAGACGCGCTCGATGATGTCGCCGAGGATTTTGCGGAGGGCGGTGCGGTCGGCGGTGACGTACCCCTTGTCGGCGGCGAAGGCGATCACCCGCGTTTTGGCGGCGAGGCGGGCCTCGTCGGTCGCATGGGTCACGAAGACGTGAGCGATGTCGATTTGATTATCGCGGAAGAGCCGCGAGTAAACCGCGCGGTCGATGAAGAGCGTGCCCCGGCTCCAGGAATAATCTTGCACTTGGTCGAGCACCACCAACTTCACCGGGCCGTTCGGCGAATTCAGCGAGATCGTGTCGCCGATTTTCACTTTGTGCCACACGGCGAAATTGTCCGAGATCACCACGCCGTCGCGGTTCGGCAACTTGCGGAGTTTATCGAGTTGCGGCAGTCCGTTCGGGCCGCGGGCTTGGCTCGGATCGACGAACTGATCCATATCGATGGCGGTCATGAACACGAACGTGCCGTTGTACTCCGGGCGGACGTAGCGGATGCCGGCGACCGCTTCGACACCGGGCAAGGCTTTCAATTGGCGGATCACTTCGGGGTCGCACGGGCACTGCGAGCCGATCGCCTCGGTGATGTCCCCGGCCGCCAAGAGTTGATCGGCCTGGATGATTTCATCGAGCCATTTCGTCACCGGTTCTTCGTTGCTGCGGCCGACCCCGGCGGTTTGAATCATCACCGCGACCCCGGCGGCGAGGGCGCCGATCACCAACCCGGTGCGACCCGGCGACCGGATCAAGTTGTCGGCGGCGAGTCGGGCTTCGATGGGCAGCACCTGCCGGAGCAGCGGTTGGAGAAACTTCACCAAGATGCCGACCAGAATCGGCGCGGCCAGCAGCATGCCGACGAGGGCGAAGACCATGCCGCCGAAGGCGCCGACGCGCGGGGGCAGTTCGTGGCGGCTCAGCACCATCGCCACGCCGCCGGCCACGAGGGTCATGCAGACGACGCGGTGGGCGGCCCGCCAAGCGCCGCCGACGCCACCGGGGACGCGGCGCACGGCGTCGGCGGGATCTTGGTAGGCGGCCTGCAACGAAGGAACGAGGGCGGCGAACACGGCCGTGCCGACCCCGGCGACGAAGGCCAGCAGCAACGTCAGCGGGTTGGGCAGGGTCAACGGGACTTCGCCGCCGACGTACATCCGGGCCATATCGGTCTGGATCATCTGCAACGCCACTTGCGATAAACCGTAGCCGAGGGGGATGCCGAAGAGCGAGCCGATGAACCCGAGGACGAATGCGGCGACGACGAACATGGCCACGATCTGCAACCGCGTGGCCCCGATGGAGCGCAAGATGCCGATGTCGTGCCGACGTTCCGCCACCGTCACCGCGAGCGAGTTGTAAACGAGAAACAGGCCGACCACCATCGCGCCGATGGAACAGAGCGTGAAGCCGAGTTGGATGCCGCCGATGATTTCTTGGGTGTTCTGATCTTGTTCTTTCGGGGTGCGAACGAGGGCACGCCCACCGACGATGCTTTCCAACCGAGCCTGCACGGCGGCGCGGTCGGCGCCCGGCTTCAACAAAATGTCGATGCGGTTCACGCGCGGCGGCTGGAGTTCGTCCCAAGCGTCCGGGTTCACACTCCCGCCGACGAGGGCGGCCACGGCGTCGACCGGACTCGGGCGGAGGAACTTCGCCGCTTGGACGATTTCCATGCCGACGATGTTCGGCCCGAGGGCTTTCAGCGGCGAATCGTCGCCGTAATCCACGATGCCGACCGGGTAGTATTCGAGCGTGCGACTCCCGTAGCGGAGCAGGAACGGTTCGTCTTTCAACTTCTTGCGCTGGATCCATTCGTCGTAGAGCGCGCGGCTGATGATCACCTTCCGGGGCGATGAGATGGCCAACCACGAGACGTGCGCGAAGTCGATTCGAGCGATGCTGATTTTGAGAGGATTTTCTCCGGCCATGGCTTCGAAGGCGTCGTGCCCGGCGAGTTGATGCTTGGCGAGTTCGGCGCCGACGAGCACCGTGGCGCGGTTGTCTTGGTTCGGCAAAAACACCCGATCCACCACGATGGGCTGAACGCTCTCGATGCCGTCGATGGCGGCGGCTCGCACTTCGTCGGCGATCGGCCGGTTCACGCCGAGTTCACCGTTGGTGATGAACAGATCGCCGATGCCGAGGGGCGTCGCCGATTGGGTCGCGGCCGCTTCGATGCATTCGTTGAGAATGCGAGTCGAAACCAAGGTGGCGACGCCGAGGGCGATACTCGCCACGATCAGTGCGGAGCGATCCCAGCGCTGCAGCAAATAGCGCAAGCTCAGCAGGCGAAAGACGGTTTGCATCGTGCACTCCGCGGCGGGGCCGCATGTGACGGTCGGCGCATCCTGGCGCCGACCGGGATTCCCATTCTCACGCCATTTGTAACTGACCGCGCCGGACGGGTTGATCGACTTCGATCAGCCCATCTCGAATTTGAACCAAGCGGGTGCCGAACTTCGCCGCGTTCGGATCGTGCGTGACCATGACGACGGCCCGCCGACCCGGTTCCGGCAAACTGGCGAGCAACTCCAAGATTTCCCGGCTCGTCTTCGTGTCGAGGTTACCCGTCGGTTCATCGCAGAGCACCGCATCGGGATCGGCGACCAAGGCCCGCGCCACGGCGACCCGCTGCATTTCGCCGCCGGACATTTCTTCGGGGTAATGCTCGCCGCGGTGGGCCAAGCCGACCCGTTCCAAACTGGCGAGGGCCTTCGCCACGGCGATCCGCCGACTGACGCGGTCGAGCAGCAGCGGCAGGGCCACGTTCTCGGCGGCCGTGAGCGTCGGCAGCAAATTGAACGACTGGAACACGAAGCCGATCTTCGTGCGCCGCAGCAGCGAGCGTTCCCGGTCGGACATCGTCTGCATGTCGCGGCCTTGGAACACGGCCCGGCCCGTGGTCGGGGTGTCGAGCGCGCCCATCAGGTGCATCAGGGTCGATTTGCCCGACCCGGACGGCCCCATGATGCTGACGTACTCGCCCCCCGCGACGGTGAGCGTCACCCCCGCCACAGCGGTGACGTTCCGCCGGCCCTGTTCGTAAGACTTGGTGACGTTGAGGAGTTCGATCATGATTTCCTTATCTTAAAGACTTTTAACGCCTTTTGTTCCAACTGTCCCACAGTGAGAAACAGGCTAAGAACATTCGGGCGTCGTCGGTGTTTCGAACCTTGTTCCAAGAGACGAGGGCGGTCTCCGCGTCGCGGATGAGCTGTTGAACTTCCGACCGGGTGAACTGGCGGTTCACGTTGTAATCCGCCTCGTGCCGGAGTTGCTGGAGCTTCACGAATGCCTCCGCGACCACTCTCAACTCGGGAGGCGTTTGGTACACCAGCTTCAACCGAATCCGCTCCGGCAAATCGTTCCCTAAAAAATGGCTGGCCACTTCCTTCATTTTGCCGTGGTCGAAGGAACGAGCGATCAAAGCGATCCGGGCGAAATCATCCCGGACAAACAGCCGCGCCGCATCGTCCACGGGGAGATGGAACAGCGAGTAGTATGCGGCGGACACCGCTCGGCGCAGGCTCGCTTGCTTCGGCTTCTTCGGTTCCAATTCGGCCAGCATCAAGGCTTGGGCGAGCAAGTCGGCAGCGAGGCTCATCGGGCGGCGGCCTCGGGTGCGAGTTGATCCAGAGTCGAACGAAATAGGATGTACGGCTGCCTACCCGAAGCGACGTCCCACGCGATCGGCCCGAGGTGAGGTTCGATCTTGTCCACCGCCCCGAAAAATACGTCTTTTCGGTGTTCGCCCGACTCGGCAACGAAAGCCCACACCCACAAACCTGGATCGCCGGTGCTGTCTGGCCCGGTCTCGAATCGCAGTTCGGCTAACTCCGCCGGACGATCCGGGGCCAGTCGCCGTTCAATCTCCTTCCCGATTCGGAACGCGTCCGCATCCGCAAAACGATCAAACTCCAAGAGTTCAACGATGCTTTGGAACGCGGGCCGGGCCGTCTCGATTTGCTGACGGGTCGCGGGACCGCGAGGACTCACGGTGACCGCCACATCACGGAATTGCTGCACAGCAGCGGTGAGCCGGGACAACTCCTCCGGCGACAGGAACGGGAAATCCTTTTCGTCGTAGCCGCCGACCGCTCCGCGAACGAGCCACAAATCGGCCGACGCCAAGCTCCGCGAAATTTCCTCGGTCGAAATGCGCGGCGAGTCCGCGATCGCGCTAGGCCGAATGAGCGTCACCGCTCGGCGGACATTCCTCCAAAATTCTTCCAGCGCCATCGCATCGCCCCTTTCAATTGCTCAGCTTCCGGTACTTCATCTTCGCTGGCCGGCTCGCCACATCTCCCAATCTCGCGGTGCGCTGCTCTTCGTACACTTGGAAGTTCCCTTCGCACCAGGTCACTTGACCATCGCCCTCGAAGGCCAAGATGTGCGTGGCGATGCGATCCAAGAACCAGCGATCGTGGCTGATAATCACCGCGCAGCCCCCAAAATTGATGAGGGCTTCTTCGAGTGCTCGTAGGGTGTCGATGTCCAAATCGTTGGTCGGTTCGTCGAGCAACAGTAAATTCCCACCGCTGCGCAACAGCTTGGCCAAGTGAATGCGGTTCCGCTCTCCACCCGAGCAGGTGCCGACGAGCTTCTGCTGATCCGGCCCTTTGAAGTTGAAGCGGGCCACATAGCCGCGGCTGGCGATCCGGCGGTTACCGAGCAGGATGTAATCGGTGCCGCCGGTGATCTCCTCGAAGATCGTCTTGTCGGCTTCGAGCGATTCGCGGCTCTGGTCGACGTAGGCGTATTTCACGGTCGGGCCGACCGTCAGTACACCATCGTCGGGCTTTTCTTCGCCGACGATCATGCGGAAGAGCGTCGTCTTCCCGGCACCGTTGGCCCCGATCACGCCGACGATGCCCCCCTTAGGAAGGTTGAACGTCAAGTTGTCGAACAGCAAGTTGTCGCCGTAGGCCTTCTTGACACCCTCCGCCCGGATGACCAAATCGCCGAGGGTCGGGCCGGGGGGAATCTGGATCAGCAGTTCGTCGTCGCGGTCTTCCATCTCCTGGCTCTGCAACTTCTCGATGCCGGCCAAGCGGGCCTTGTTCTTGCCCATCCGGGCACGCGGGGCCATCTTCGACCACTCGATTTCACGGGCGAGCTGCTTCTGCCGGGAACTTTCTTGCTTCTCCTCGACTTTCATCCGCCGGACTTTCTGCTCCATCCACGACGAGTAGTTCCCCTCGAACGGAATCCCCCGGCCGCGGTCGAGCTCCAAAATGTACTTGGCCACGTTGTCGAGGAAGTAGCGGTCGTGCGTCACGGCGACGACGGCCCCTTTGTACTGCATCAAGTGGCGCTCGAGCCAGTAGACGCTCTCGGCGTCCAAGTGGTTGGTCGGTTCGTCGAGTAGCAACAAATCGTGGTTTTGAAGGAGCGTCTTGCACAGGTACACGCGCCGCTTCTCGCCCCCGCTGAGGCGGTCCACGAGGGCGTCCGGCGGCGGCAACCGCATCGAATCCATCGCCAGTTCGAGTTGGCGGTCGAGGTTGTAAGCGTCGGTCGCGTCGATCTTGTCTTGGACGCGGGCCATCTCGTCCGAGATCTTCTCGAACTCGTGTTCGGCGCAGGTGGCCATCTTCTCGGCGAGTTCGTCCATTCGGGTGGTGAGCGCCCGCGTCGGGGCCACGGCTTCTTCGATGTTTTGCAGCACGGTGGTGCCCGGTTCCAAGTACGGCTCTTGGGGGACGTAGCCGATGCTCGCGCCGGATTCGGGCCAGGCTTCGCCCATGAATTCTTTGTCGCCGCCCGACATGATCCGCAGCAGCGTCGACTTGCCCGAGCCGTTGTTCCCGAGCACGCCGATCTTGGCGCCGGGGTAGAACGACAGGTGGACTTCCTTCAGCACTTCCTTCTTGCCGTAGTGCTTCGTGAGGTTGCGGATGTTGTAGATGTAGCGCTCGCCCATGCGACCCTCGGTGCCGTACTTAAGTGGTGGTAAGGGTATCTTACGCCGAAGGCGACTCCTTCGGCGAGGCCAAGTGCGGAAGGGGGTGACGCCGGGTGTACGACACGGTTTGCGACTTGACCTTGCGCGTCGGGGGCGACTGTGCGGCAATTGCTCTTGGGCAATTGCCGCAACTCCTGATGGAGCTCCAAGATGGCTCGCAAAACGATCCCGCGTCCGGAAGTCGAGATTCCGAAGGTCTACCTCGACGGGGTGGCCAAAAATCTGGTCGGCAAGCTCTACGGGCCGAACGGCCCACCGCGGGGGACGACTTTCGCCGACCTCGAAGAATTGGCTGTTCAGTTGGGCCGAACCATTTCGCGCGAACTCTTGAATCGGGCCTTGGAGCGTCAAGCAGCGCCCCTCCCGGCGACGCCGTCCGTCGACGGCGTTGGCGATGTTGGCGGAAGTGATCGTGTCGGCGAAGCAGGTGGAGCGGCGGACGCTGGGGATCGGGATGGAACGGTGCGTTGAACGAGATGCGGCGGCGGACGCGTATTTGGCGTTGCCATTGATGGAGCGGAAGGCGACGCCGGCCGGGGTGATCGCACCGGACGTGGCGGTGGCGGGCCGCCCGTTCGCCGACGGTTGGCCGGACTACGGGGTGGATTGCGGCACTGTGGACCGGAGACGTCACCGCCGTCATCACGGGCTTGGCGGCGCGGCAGGTGACGCTGGGCGAACCGGGGGAGTCGGACGGGGAGACGAGTCCGCGGACGAAGTTGGCGGACTCGTTGGGGTACTTGCGGAATCAGCAGGGGCGGATGAAATGCGCCGAGTATCGGCAGGCGGGTTTGCCGATCACGACGAGCCATGTGGAGTCGACGATCAAGCGGCTGAATCAGCGGGTGAAAGGAACCGAGAAATTTTGGTCGGAGCCAGGGGCCGAGGCGATCCTGCAACTGCGAGCGGATACCCTGAGCGAGACCAGTCCGTTGGAGGAATTCTGGGTTCGCCGGGCCGGCCAAGCGACCGGCGAACGCCGCCAACGGAGTCATAGTGACACGACGGCAATCGCCGTGTCATTCCAAACCGTTTCGTACACCCGACGAATGTCGAGCGCGGAACCGGAATTCACTTCCACGGCATCCGCACGCCGACATCATCGCCGCGCGGGACATCGGTGACGAGTTTACCACCATCATCGACCCCGTTCGATCCCACGCTGTAGAACAGGTAGCCGGTGTTCAACTTTCGGTACGTCAGTGGTTTTTCGTTGAACACATCGCTGGGAACCTTTGCCAGATACTTTGGCAGCAGATCCACAAGCGACTCCGGATATTTGCCGGTGTCCGCGAAATGAGCCGCCAGACCCGCGGCAACGATGCCATTGCGGTGGATCTGCTCGTTACGGTCAGTCGCGTCGGCCAGTTTCTCGATACCGCTGCACAGCAGACCGATGTGCACCTTACCGATCTCCTCACTCACTGCCGCACGGACTTTCTTGGTGTCGCCTTGAAGCTGCTTTCGAGCTTTCTTTCTATTACGTGTCGAAAACCCGTTTTCGATTTCGGAACCGATCTCTTTCATCCCCAGGCGTTCCGACCGGGTCGGCAGTTTCAAAAACGCCACGATCTTGTCAAAAATCGTGTTGCCGTAGCGAAAAATGAGTTCGAAATCGAGGGCTTGGGCGACTTGATCCGGCGTGCGACCGTCCAAGCCTTCGCGCCGCGTGGCTTGGTGCGAATCCAGATAGACGAACCTGTCATACCAGTTGACGATATCCGCGAACTTGGCCATCCGTGGCAGCTTCAGCAACTCAGCTTGGTACGCCAGCAACTGTTTCGCCGTCGGCTGACCCTGTTCAAAAATGGCCGTCTCGGCGTTGTGCGCCCGGGCCTGGAGGGCGATGCCCACGAGGAAGTCGAGTCCCGAACCGCCGCGCGACACCAAGCGACCGAGCCGGTGGATCGCCAACACGTCAGAAAACGCTTCGTCGATTTGACCCTCCCCCAATTTCAACATGGTTCGGGTCACCAGTAGCTCAGCAAGCTCGCGGTACTCTTGCACCATCGGCATCGACGCTTCTAATATCGGCCCCGGTTTGCCATCTTTCTTCCGAGAGATGGACGGATGGTAATACTCGGCATATTGCGACGCTTCCACGGCCACGGACAGCGGTTTCTCGTTGATTTTGAGCCACTGGACGTGTTCCGCGGACTCCACAGATTTCCACGGTTTGAACGTCAATCGGTCTTGCAGGTCGCGGTATTTCTGCTGTTCGGCTCCCGCGAGTTCGTTTTTGAAGTGTTGCCGGTATGTCACCAAGTAGTCCCCTTTCTCCTGCGGCGGCTCGACCCCCAACGCCTTGTAGAAGTCCGGATGCAGCTTCGATCCTTCCGGTTTCGGCCCGAGGCACTTCAGCAACAGCACTACGGCGTTGTTTTCCGGGGTGATGCTCCCTTTCAGCAGTGTGTTCAGCGCCGCTTCATAGTCGATGTACCCCTCCGCATCGAGTGGCCCATCGACGAACGTGGTGTCCTTGCCAATCTTGAACTTCGGCACCGTCTTCTTCGGTTCCTCCGGGCTAGCGAATACCAATCCAGAAACCAGGACAACCAGGACAGTAACTCGGAGTAGGAACATGGCGCATCTCCGGAAGGCGGGCAACTGAGATGCTATTCGCTGAATGCAGTGAAGAATTGGAATCGTAAAGCGGAAAGGGCAAGAGACTGTGGAGACCCTATGGTTCCCAGCCAAAATTCGAATCCTGATCCATCTCGAGAAATATGAATGGGCGTCACCCTTCCGAGGAATTGAAAATCAATCTATTTCAATTCCTCGGAAGGCTGTTAGTCTTTCACAAAATGACCCTACTTCAACTTCGATGAGCCGGTGCCTTCGAGTTTGCCTTCCAGCTTCATTTCAATGTCTTCGTCGCCCATCTTCAGGGTGCCTTCGACTTTGATCGTACCGGTGATGGTGCCCTTCACTTCGATGCCCGTTTTCAGGTTGCGCCAGCTCGTGGCCACGACGGTCATCTCCACGTCCGGGGTGCCTTTGTCGTCCTTCATTTTACCCTTGAGAGTACCCGTGGTTTCGATTGCGGCGCACTCTTCGCCGTTGATCGTTTCCATCTTCAAGAATTTCTGCTTCATCTTGCCGGTCACGTCGGTGAACGAGTTGCCGGTCAGACTTTTCATCTTGGCGGCGTCGACCGTCCACGTGTGGCCGACCTTCACTTTCTCTTCGGGGTAGAGTTCGTCGTCGTTTTCCGGCCCGGCCCGCTTGTCGAGTTCTTTCACTTGTTCGTCGGTCGGTTTGCCGTCGAGCAGCGACTTCTTCCACTTGCCATCTTTGGCCTTCTCGGTGATCACGGTCTCGCCTTCGAGTTCGCCGGACTTGTCTTCTTTCATCTCCATCCCGTTGATGTTCGACGCGGTGTTGACG
Organism: Fimbriiglobus sp.; assembly: GCA_025351325.1. Classification (GTDB taxonomy): domain Bacteria; phylum Planctomycetota; class Planctomycetia; order Gemmatales; family Gemmataceae; genus JALHQU01. The sequence continues at coordinate 33,827 of JANXWE010000084.1, read as the reverse complement.
GTGTCTTTTTTGATCTTCGTCTGCAATTTCTGGATGTCGCGGCCTTTGACTTCGAGCACTTCATCTTCGTCTTCGTTGACGATCACGAGGTTCTGTTTCAGCTCGATCTTCTGGCCCATGACGGTCACGGTGACGTCGGCATCTTTGATTTTCAAGGTGCTCTGGCGGACGATGGTCAACCCCTTCTTCGGGGCCGGGCCACGAAGATCGTAAGTGTCATCGGCGGCGAACGCGGGCAGGCCGAACGTCAGCACCGCCAGCAAACTGAGGCAACGCATGGGGAAACTCCTGAGAGGGGGACTCTGGTGATATTCGTAACAGGCGATCATTTCTTAACTTTCTTTTCCAACTCTTCGACGAGTTCCTCGACGGCCTTGTCGAGTTGTTCCCGATGTAAATCCTTGAAGCGGATCACGCCCAGATCATCAATGACGTAGACCGTCGGCCAGCCGGTGACATTCCAGTCCTGTGCCAACGTGGTGGTCGCCGTTTTGGAACCGTTCCAGAACGAACGCCAAACCATCTCGTTTTTAGCCGCCACCTCTTTGCCTTTGGCTCGATCCTCGTCCCCGTTGACCCCGATCAGAACAAAGGGCCGATCTTTCATCCGCGCGACCATTTTCCGCTCCTGCGGCACCATCTCCATGCACGGCCCGCACCAACTGGCCCAAAAGACGACCACGCGGATTTTGCCTTTGGAATCGCTCAGTTTGAACTTGGTTCCGTCCAAATCGACCGCCTCGATATCAGGTGCTTCCTTTCCCACTCGTAAATTGCGCAGACCAAAGAGAAACTGCTTGGCAAGCTCGCCGAGTGTCTTTTTCCCATCGCCACGCAATAGGTAACAGTCGCCGTATGCGTCGAGGACCTTCTCGTAGGCTTTTTCGGCATCGTCGGCCAGTTTTTCGAGATCCGGTGCTTTCTTGTACTCGGCTATCGAGAATTGTCCGAAAGTCTGGTAGGCCAGAGCGAATTCCGCTTGGGCACGGGCGGTGCGATCCGGATTCCTTTTCGCGACCGCTCGGATCAAACCCAAGGCCGCTGTCCTCGAATCGACCCCTTCGTGCGGTGGTACCCATCCCAACGTCGCGATGAGCTTGCCGATTTTCGGATGGGCGACGTACTTCTCGGTCGCCAACTCCATTGCGATTTTCCCGGCCGGGAGGTAGTACGACCTGGGTGTGGTCAGTACCCATTCCAGCGATTCCAACCCGAGGTCGGAATCCGAATTGGCCTTGGCGAGTTCCACCGCCGCGAGGAACCGGGCCGCTTGGCCCTTGTCGTAAGCTTTGAAAAGTTCGTTACTCTTTTTGGAACCTTCGGGCGTGTCCGGCAGCGCATTGGTTTCTTTGAAGTAGGCCGCTGTCGCCGCTTTGGATTCGGCCCGGATCACATCCAACTGCTCTCGAGGTGATTCCGCGAACGCGGTCGACCCCAAGGTGAATAGGGTGACCGTGCTCAGGAGGCGAAGAAAATTCATCATGGTGAATACCCCTCAAAGTCCGGCGAAGTTTCGGAGCAACAGTTGGCCCACCGCTTGGCTCTTCTCCGGGTGGAACTGCGTGGCGAAGACGTTGTCTCGCCAGAGCGCGGCACAGAACGGGCCCGGGTAATCGGCTTCGGCGGACGTGCTGCCCGCATCGGTCGGGACGGCGTAGTAACCGTGGACGAAATAGAACGCCGAATCGGGTGGAAGCCCGTGGAACAACGGGCACTTCGGCATCCGGATATTCAGCGTGTTCCAACCCATGTGCGGGATCTTCAAGCCCTGCTCCGGGGTGAATCGTACCACGTCGCCGGCGAAGAGGTTCAACCCGGCAAAGTGGCCACCCTCGTGGCTGCGCGAAAACAGCATGTGCAGCCCCAGGCAGATGCCCAGGAACGGCTTTCCGGCGTCGATGTGGTCGGTGACCGCTTCGGCCAAGCCTGTCTCCCGGAGTTTCCCAATCGCATCTTCAAAGGCCCCGACGCCGGGGAGGACGACCTTGGCCGCTTCGTGGACACGATTCGGATCGGACGAAATCACGGCGGCCGTGCCGACTTTCTCGAACGCCTTTTGAACGCTGCGGAGGTTCGCCATGCCGTAATCGACGATGACGACTTCGTTGGTACCGCTCATGACGCTTTCCCACGGCGAAGGAACAACCCGGCGATCAACATCCCGCCGCCCATCAGCAAGATCACGAATCCGAGGATGTACAGGTCGAAGAAGACGCCCTGCACCAAGCGGCCGAGCCAAGGCCAGCCGAACCAACAAGTCACAACACCCGCCGCGATGCCGGGGCCGAAGGGGAGTTGCGATTCGACCTTGCGGCCACGCACCAGTAAGTAGGCCATTCGCGGTAGCACCACGCCCAGTGTCAACAGGGCCCCGACGGGCAAGGCCAGGGAGATCGCCTGCCAGCCGAGGAAGCTCCCGGCCATCATCAGCAAGTCGGCGTCCCCCAGACCGAGCGCTTCTTTGCCCATGCCGAGTTCGAAAATCATCTTGATGCCGCGACCGATGGCCATGCCGACGGCGGCGCCGATCAAGCCGTTCAGCAGGCCGAGTTTCCAACTGCCGGTGGGTGCCCATTCGGGGATCGGCCCCCAGAACGGCCAGACTGTCAGACCGACGGGAATTCGCCCTTCGACTTCCGACAGAATCCAAGAGCGACCGTCGTTCGGGAGTACGCCGAGGCAGCTGAGTTCGTTCGGCCACGGCCAGGGGAACGCCGTCGATCCAATCAGTCCGACGAGGGTGGCCAAGTAAGTGATTTGGGGTGGAATCTGCCGGTGTTTGAGGTCGATCATCGACGACGCAATGAGGGCCGACAGCAACACGGCGTGGAACCCGAAGTAGACCCAGTCGCGCAGAGGGGGCAGCGGGCTGCCGCCTATGTAGGGGAACTCCAAGCCCGGCGTGTTGTGCCACGGTTTCAGTTCGGCCGGGCCGCCGGTCGATTGGAGGACGATCTCGACGAAGAAGAGCGCGACGAACGCCAACCCGGTTCCGAGTTCGACCCAGAGGTATTTGGCCGAGAAGGGCGCTTGGCATTTGCGGCACCGGCCGCGCAAGCGGAGGTAGCCGATGATCGGCAAGTTGTCGAGTAGGCCGATTTTCTGGAAGCAGCCGAAGCAGCGCGAACTCGGCCAGATGATGCTTTTTTCGTAGGGTAACCGCGCGATGAGGACGTTCAGGAAACTGCCGACCCCCAGCCCGAGGATGAAGACCCAGAGGCAACAGAGGGCCATCGGGGCGTGAAACCACCACTCCATGTCGGATCGATTCAGTCAGAGGGGGAGAAATCAATCCTGGTCAAGATAGTGGCCGCCAACGCTTCCGGCGACCGGCCGTCGGTGTCAAACGAACCATCCGCGATCTGTTGGTAGAAACGCTCGCGCACGGCCAAGAGTTCGATGATTTCCGCCAATCCCCCCCCGCTGAGGTTCGGCCGACGACCGGCCGTCGTGGCGTCGGCTTGCAATCTGGCCCAGATCGTTTCGGCACTCGCTCGGAGCCAAACCACCAGCCCCGTGGACTTCAAATGTCGGCGATTCTCCTCGCGGAGGACGATGCCGCCACCGGTGGAGATGACGGTTTGGTTCTGATTCCCCCTCTCCGCTTCGGAGAGGGGGAGTAAGGCAGCTTCCATCAGCGCCGCCGATTCCCGATCCCGGAACCCGGCTTCCCCTTCGTCCGCGAAGATGGCCGCAATGCTGCGACCCGCAACCGCTTCGATGCGTTCATCCAAATCGACGAACGGCCAGCCCAGCGCGGCAGCGACCAAGCGGCCGATCGTGGTCTTGCCGGTGCCCCGGTAGCCGACGAGGTAGAGGTGCCGGGTCACGCATTCTCTCCGGCTTCGCCCATGCCGCCGCTCTTCTCGGCTTCGGTGTCCATCGCTGCCGTCAACGGCGACATCGCTTTGCGCAGCAGCTCGCGCATGTCTTCCAACGGCGGGGCGATCCCGGTGAAAATCTCGAACTGCTTGGCCGCTTGTCGAACGAACATATCGACACCCGAAATGGTCGTGCAGCCCCGGCTCTCGGCGTCGCGGATGAGCAGCGTATGTTCGGGGTTGTACACGGTGTCGAAGACCACCAAGCCCGGTTTCAGGAAGCTGGCGTGCACCGGCGATTCATCCACCTTCGGGTGCATTCCCACCGGCGTGCAATTAATCAAAATATCACACTGGGCTATGCTGTGGCGGGCTTGCCAATCGCACGACTTGCCACCGATTTGCTCGGCGAGTTTAGTCGCCCGCTCCGGTGTGCGGGACGTGATAGTGACACTCGAGCCGGCCCGCACCAATGCGGCGACGATGGCCCGTGCGGCCCCACCGGCGCCGAGCACCAACACGAAGAGTTGCGAGAAATCCGGTGGCTTCACCCCTTCGGACAACGCCTTCGCATCCAGGTGGGTCCGCAGCGATTCCAGTGCGGCGGGGTAATCGGTGTTGGCCGCGAGGAACGTCCCGTCGGCCCGCGCCTGCAACGTGTTGGCCGCCCCGACGATGTGCACCATCGGGTCGACTTCCTTGGCCCGCAGCGCCGCCGCTTCCTTGTGCGGGATCGTCACGCTGTAGCCACTGATCGGCACGGCGTTCATGGCGTCGGTGGCGTCGGCCAATTGCCCGTCCGGAACCCGGAACGGCACGTACACCGCGTCGACTTTCAAGCGGCGGAATAGATGGTTGTGCAGAATCGGACTGTAGCTGTGGCCGACGGGGTCGCCGAGCAGCGCGAAGAACTTCGTGTTCGGCCCGATGGCCCGCACCGGATAGGTCGTGCGGAACTCGTGCAGCGCCGGTAAGCCGGGTGCGATGCCGCGTTCTTTGTTGAAGGCGCCGTAGATCCACGGGGCGCCGAACTTGAGTGCCGTGAACCGGGTGACGAAGCCGAATTCCCCCATGGCAAACGCCACCGTCGGCTTCGATGCCCGCTTCTGAATCTCAACGATCCGTTGCAGATCGTCGGCGGTCTTGGGCATCACGGCGATCTTGTAAACGTCCGCGTCTTGGGTCAGCATCTTGTCGTAGATTTCGTCCAAATTCTGCGGCGTCTCGGTCATGTTGTGGTAACTGACGACGCGCTTCACCGGGCCGAAGCGCCGGATGTTTTCGATGACATCCGTTTCAAGATCGATCCAGTCGAAGACCCCCGACACGATGGCTTGGCGCAGCACCATCTGACGTTCGGCTTCGCTCCCGGACCAGCGGCCTCCGTCGACCGGCCGGCGGAAGGTCGCCATCCACGGGCAGCCCTTGTACGCCTGCAATCGCTTGAAATCGACCGCTTTGGAGAGGAAATCGAGCCGGACTTCGAGGAACTTCGCCCCGCGTGCGGCGGCCTCGCGGAGTTCCACCTGCATCATCTTGTGACGAGTCCGCGCGACGACCCCGCAAATTTTATCCGGCCCAACAGACATAGCAGCATCTCGCAGAATCCAAAAGCGACAGTTCTACGTTACAAGATGCCACGCCGGGGTGGGAAGGGGAAAACCCGTCGAGAGCACAAAGTCCGGTCAGAGCGTCGGGAATGAGTAGAACCTCATGACTTTATCGGCCGGGGATGGTTCCCTCGAGAACATCTTTCGCCTCGATCACACACAGATCGGTTTTGGATCCGTTCGACGTGGAGGCCACGCTCAAGACTGTCCAGCGGGAAGACCCCACCCCCCGTTGGACAGGCGCTTTTTTTCTGGACAGTCCATACAGGGTCAGGACTTGCGGCGAGTGCACAAACGGCCTCCAGCGTGGACAGACTCTCTGGAAAGCCGTTCCGGCGTGGATGTCGTCGACGGTCACGCCCGAACTCAGGAGTTCGAGCATCGTTTCGACGGGGTAGCGCCACCCGCGGATGCACGGGTTCCCATGGCGGATGGCGGGGCCGATGGTGATGCGGGCGAGGAGGGGATTCAGGGGCCGTGTCTGGACTTCCACATTCTCGGGTCGCGCTTGTTGTGATAGACCGCAAGGTTGCAATCCGATCGGATTCTACTCGATAGAAAACCCCGTACGGAAACTTCCGGACGACCACCCGCCGAACACCGGGTTCGACCAACTTCCCAGCGCGAGGTATCCGTTTGATATGGTCGAATGCCGCTTCGAGACACAGAACCAAGCGGTCGCTAAGACCGGCCAGTTTGGCCTCGTACCAAAACCGCGCCTCCCGGATATCCGCTTCGGCAGCCGGGGTGATCAGAAGTGGCAGGCTCACGGCTGCTCTCGCAATCGAGCTTTGACTTCCTCCCAACTCGAACCAGCCTTCGGATCGGCTTCGTATTCCGAAATACGCCGCTGCAAGTCCAGCCGTTGGGCATCGGTCAACGCGGGGACGAGTTCCTCGTCCGGAATGCTATCCCAGATTTCTTCGACGAGCTGGAGGCGTTCGGCTGACGTGAGCTGGTCGATTCCCAGGGATTGCAGGGTCGGGGACATGCGTATTCAATCCTTATGTTGTGGACAATCTTACTCGAACTCCGAACGGTCGATGCCGGATTGCCGAATGATCGAACGAAGCGTGCCGATTTTTATTTCGCGGTGATCGGGAACCGGAACCGTGTTCGTTCGATTCCCGACATTCCGTTGCATGATGATGTGACTGCCGCGTTGGCGTACTGGAAAGAATCCGTGGCGTGCGAGTATGGCGCAGACCTGCTGTCCCGAAAATACGCGGAGCTTACCCAACGGCGACCTCCACCTGGGTCACGTAAACGGTTCCCGACATGCGCTCGGCAATTTCCTCGGGCGAGGCGCATTCGAAGAACAGTTCCAGCGCCTCCCGCAGGTTGTCGCGGGCTTCATTGATCGTGCCCCCTTGGCTGGCGACATCCACCTCGGGGCAGAGGGCGACATAGCCATTCCCTTCGGACTGGATGATCGCGGTCAATTGTCGCTTCATGGCTGTCCTCGGAATCGGAAGTTCAACTGTGTCGGATTGTGGCTCGTTTCCGATGCCCGCACCACTCGGTATGGCTTCAGGACTGGACTCACGATGAGGGTGCCGACGAATTCCGATTCCAACACGGGCTCGCCGTCTTCGAGCAGCATCGCGATGACCTCGCACATGTGCTCTTGGAGTTCGGCCACGGTGTCCCCTTGTGAATTTGCCCCCGGTCAACCGGGGACATAGCCGACGAATCCACCGTTGTCCGTGTCGCGCTCGACGACGATGGTGTAGGGTCGCATATGGGAAGACTCACCGGAGTACTTGAGTAGCAACGCATAGACTCGTCTCATAAGTCGCTTGATATGACTTTATCACGATCAGCCTGCATACGCCAGCGTCGCCAACAAATCGTCCCGCTCCAAGTCCTCACAGTCGAGGAGGATTTCGTCGATGGTCATGCCCGAACTCAAGAGTTCGAGCATCGTTTCGACGGGATAGCGCAACCCGCGGATGCACGGTTTCCCATGGCAGATGGCGGGGTCGATGGCGATGCGGGCGAGGAGGGGATTCATGGACTGATTTTATCCAGCACTTTCAAGAATTGCAAATCATCTGTCTGTAGATCCAAAACGGCGACTGTGTATTCAACCGCCCGGTGCAATACGCCGGGGTTTCCGCCGTACTGACCCAACAATGGAATCGCTAGAAATGTGGGAGTGACCCGTCAACAAATAGTGAGGGTTCTCGAACAATAACCGTCGGACATATGTCCGTGGGTCACGCCGATTCGCTTGCCACCAATTTCAAAAATTCCGCCCCAGCCGAGGCAAGTCGACCTGGTTTGCTCGGCGGTCCGTTGTAATTCTGGGACGCTGTCTGAATCGTTGTTGCCGAAGGCAAACCAAAATGGAAGTACGGCGCATTCCATCACAATTGTCGCTTCGATGAAGTCCCCACAGTGAATCAATGCTTCGACACCCGCATCCTGCAAGAGTGCTACGGCCTTCCGAGTGCGAATCAATTCATCGTGCGTATCTGATAGTATTCCAATAAGCATGGTGTGATACTTAGCTGGAAATTGTGTCCCATTCACTCCGTCCGCTGACGCACCCGACCGCTCACGCGGTTCGGCTTGCCTTGTCTCAATCCGGTTTACTGTTCGCCGTACAGGTCGTGCACCATCGGATCCAAACGCTTGATGTTGCGTTCCACCGCGAGCACGATGGTTTGCTCTTCCAAGCCGTCGGAACTGGTGGCGACGGCGGGGATGATCTGCCGGCTGTCGGGGAGGCTGAACCGCATGGTGAACGAGCCGTCCGGGCGGAGTTTCACCGGCTCGTTTTGCAGCGTCACCGTGGCGGTCGGGTCGGTCTTGCCGAAGACGACGAGTTCGGCGTCGAGTTCGAAGTGGAACTTCTTGAGTTTGCCGGGGGCGGCACCGGTGCCGAAGGAACCTTCTTTGATCGGCCGGCGGAACTGCTCGTCGAACAGTTCCTTGAGCTGGGCCGGGCCTTTCGCCGACTCGAACCCCGTGGACATAGCCAAGACGCGGTCGGCCTTCACCGGATCCATGTCGGCGGCCCAACCGTCTTCGAGGCTCTCGGTGGCGCCCGATTTCGGCGGCGTCACCACGTTCGACCGGGCCAGCACGTAGAACTGGCCCCGCTTCGAAACGTAGCCGATGTCGGCCCGGTAGGTGCGTGGCGGTTGCGGCACGTCGATGTACCAATGGCTGCACCCGCCGTGGACGGTGATGTCGCGGATGGCCGTTTCCGAGGTGCTGGTGGTGTCTTGGGAGGTCACGTCGAAGAGCCGGATGATCGGCTTGGCCCCGTGCCAGTCTTGACCGAGAGCCGCTTCGGCGCGCTGGACGGATTGCAGCGACAATTCCCAATAGCAATGGAGCCAGAACGGGTCGGGCACCATCAACACGATGCGATCTTTCACGTGGCCCGGCTTATTTTTGACCGACAAATCCTTCTCGGCGGGGATCGTCGATTCCACTTTGACTCTGGCCGGTTCCACTTTGAGAATCGGTTTCGGGGCGGGCACCGGAATCAACGGTTTGTGAGCACCATTGCTGCCATTCGCGCTCGGCTTGGCCGCGACAACGGGCGTCGGCTTCGGCGCAGGAACGGCCGGTTTGGCACTGACTGGCGGAGCTAGGGGCTTAACTATCGGTTTGGCGACCGGGGCTTTCGCAACCGGAGTCACCGGCTTCGCCAGCGTTTTTTTGACCACCACCGGAGCGGGCTTTGTCTTGGCCGGTATCGCTGCTTTGGCGGGTTTCAAAGGCTTTTTCGTCGGCATCTCAGAAAACTCCCCCCCGCTTGAGCCACTGGGGCGCACGCGGAGGACGGTGGGGCTACGGGAAGCATCGTGCCATGTTGGAAGTGGGATCCATCCCGGCTGGTGAGCGAACCCGAAGGCCGGGCGGGCTTCGATTCGGAAAGCAATTCAAAAATTGCCACTTTCCACAAATCTATACGCAGTCTAAAGAAAGGCACGGTACGATGTCAACATGACTTGGGGCAACCGGTGCCGGGTTTGCCGATTTTTTCAAGCGTCGGGTCGGAATGCGCCATTTTCAGCAAAGAAATCGACAGTTGCCCAAGTTTGAGGCAGTTGAATCACGCTTGTGAAAAAATTCACGAATACCCGTTGCCACCGCTTCCCGCAGTTCCACAATGAACCCCGTAGAGTCAATTGTACGCAACGACCTCGCACATCGGGTTTGCGGGATGGTAATATGCCTTTCGGAAAACAATCCCGGCCCGCTGTGGCTCTGGCCGGGATCGGCTCCGAGATGGTCGGGTTCACGCTCGGCGGAGTGCTTTTGGACAGCCTGATCGACTCGTTGCCGGTCTTCACGGTTCTGCTCACGATCACCGGGTTGGTTTTGGCGATGTGGCACTTGCGACGATGGGCTCAAAGGCGGATCGAACCGTGACGCCACTCGATTGGCATTTATGCGGAGCGGGGTTCGGCGGAGTCCTCTGCGGGGCGTCGGCACTCCTGAGTTACTGGCTGGCTTTGAAGCTGTTGAAAAAAGGGCCTGTGGGGACTCTGGCCGCGATGGTTTCGGGCTTGGTCTTGCGATCGGCGATCGGCCTCGGTGGCCCGGCCCTCGCCTTCACCCTGCTGGGTGGTTGGAGCGCCGAGGTGACCGACAAGATGGCCTTCTGGTTCTGGGTTCTCGCGGCGTATTTGCTCAGCTTGATGATCGAACTGCCACTGTTGATACGCAGGCTCCCAAAAGCGAAGCCACTCGAAACTGGGAAAGGATGACGTATGCTCGCGATCTTCGCAAATGCCGCGCCCGCCGACGGCAAGAAGGCGATCGAACCGTTCGAGCACGTCGTCGACGCCGAACACTTCCATATTTTCGAGACGATGGGGCTCGGGATCCACCTGCCCGGGAAGATCGGCCAGTTCGTGTACATCACGAAGTTCCCGATCATCATGCTGCTGGTGGCGGTCATCGTCGGCGCTTTGGTCCTGTGGGTGGCGAACAAGATCAAATCCGGGGAGCCGCCCAAGGGGAGGCTCTGGAATGCCGTCGAATCGCTGCTGTTCTTCGTCCGCGATAAGATCGCCCGCCCCGGGATCGGCGTCCACGACGGCGACAAGTACCTGCCGTTCCTCAGCACGCTGTTCCTGTTCATCTTCCTCTGCAACCTGTTCGGGATGATCCCGTTCTTGCCGTCGCCCACCGCGCACATCTACGTGACCGGGGCGCTCGCGCTGATCGTGTTCGGCGTCGTCCACGTGTCGGGGTTCCGGGAAAACGGCTTCGGCGGCTACCTCAAGACGTTCATCCCGCACATCCACCTCGAAGGCGGAACCGGGATGAAGATATTCGGTTACGGCCTGCAGTTCTCGATGGCGATCCTGGAATACATGACGGCGTTCATCCGCGTCTTCGTGCTGGCCGTCCGGTTGTTCGCCAATATGTTGGCCGGGCACACCGTGCTGTTCATGGTTCTGTTCTTCATCAAGCTGGTCGCCGATCCCGATTTCAAAATTTCGATCGCCGAAGACTGGATGTACTGGCCGGTCTCGATCTTCAGCGTGATCCTGGTCACGCTGCTGTCCCTGCTGGAACTTTTCATCGCGGGGCTGCAGGCGTTCGTGTTCACGTTCTTGGCGGCGATCTTCATCGGGTTGGCCAAACACCCGGCTCACTGACCGCGGGGCGACGGGCCCCGCGGAATTCCTCACTCGAAAGGTTCTTGCCATGCGTCAGTCGTTCGCGTTCTTCTTGGCCCTCGCCGCGATCCTGTTGTCCGTCGGCCCGGCTTCGGCCGTGGATGGCAACGGCCCCACCGCCGCCATCGGCATGGGCCTCAGCGTGGTCGGCATCGGCATCGGTCTCGGTCTGGTCGGCTTCGCGGCCCTCGGCGGGATCGCCCGCCAGCCGGAGCAAGCCGGCGCCATCCAAGGGGCGATGTTCATCATCGCCGGCCTCATCGAAGGGGCCGGGATCATCAGCCTCGTGCTGTGCCTCGTCACCCTGTTCATCAAATGATGCGGCGATCCGCCCGCACGGAACGGAGCTGCTGATATGCGCTTTGCACTGTTGGCGATGGTCGCCGCGTTCGGCCTGATCGTGGCACGACCGGCGCTCGCCCAAACTCACGCCGAGACGACGACCGCCGGCGAGACGCACGCCGGCGAGACGCACGCCGGCGAGAAGAAGGAGGGGGGCCTCAGCTTCCTCGCCCTCGAGCGGTACGACCTCGGCATCTTCACGCTGATCGTCTTCGGACTGCTCTGCCTCATCCTGATGCGGTTCGCGTGGCCGAAGATTTCCGAAGGGTTGGCGAAACGCGAAGCGGCCATCGCCGACGCCCGCGACGAAGCGGTGCAAGCCCGCAAAGATTCGGAAGACATCCGCGAGAAGCTCAAAGGCGAGTTCGCCGTCGCCCAGGATCGGATCCGGGCGATGATGGACGAAGGCCGCCGCGACGCGGACGCCCTGCGGATCAAGGAAAAAGAAGCGGGCGTGGCCGAAGCGAACGCCGAGCGGAAGCGGGCGCTCGCCGACATCGAAACGGCCAAGCAGCAAGCCCTCTCGGAGATTCAAAATCAAGCGATTCAGTTGGCCTCACTGATGAGCACCAAAGCGGTTCGCCGCAGCATCACCGCGGAGGATCACAGCCGGTTGCTGGCCGAGTCGCTGGACGAATTGAAGAAGACGGTCACGAAGGCGTGAGTAGGGCCACCCCTCGTGGGTGCCCGTAATTGGCAGGACTGGTAGGGGCACCCCTCGTGGGTGCCCGGAACCGGATGCCACGTTCCGCGGCGTGTAGATTGGACTTACTGAATTTCGATTGCCGACTGAGCATCCGGTTCGCCGGGGCACCCACGAGGGGTGCCCCTACCGGTTTAGAGATCCACCATGGCCGACGCAACCGCAGCCGACGACACCCTCCCCGAAGCCACCGGCAACAAGGCGCGGCTGGCCCGCGTCTACGCCGAAGCACTGTTGGCGTCGGCGACGCACGCCCAACTCGCCGACACCATCGGCGACGAGTTGCGGGGCGTGGCCGAAGGCGTTTTGAAACCGAACCCGCAGATCGTCGCGTTCTTCGATTCGGCCGCGATTAGCCGGAGCGCCAAGTTGCCGATTTTGGCCAAGGCTTTCGAGCACGGTTCATCGGATCTGTTCAAGAAGTTCCTCGGCGTGCTGAACCAGAACGGCCGGCTCGGGCTGCTCCGCGACATTTCGGTGACGTACCACAGCCTGCGTGATGCCCAGGCCAACCGCGTCCGGGTGAAGGTTCGCTCGGCCGCCCCTTTGAACGAAGCCCAGACGGAAAGCCTGCGGTCGACGCTGGCCACGACCTTGAAACAAGAGCCGATCTTGGACGTGAAAGTCGAGCCGGAACTGCTCGGCGGACTCGTCGTTCAGATCGGCGACCGCGTCTACGACACGTCGGTTCGCTCCCGACTCGAAACCCTCCGCACCCACCTGATGACGAGTGGCCGCCATGTCCTTTAAGCCGAACGTTTCCGAGATCGCCTCGGTTCTCACCGCCCAGATCGAAGGCTTCGGCCAGTCGGTCGACGTCAAAGCGACGGGCCGCGTGCTGGAAGTCGGGGACGGCATCGCCCGCGTCTACGGCCTCTCGGAGGTCATGGCCGGCGAACTCGTCGACTTCCCGGCCGCCGGTGTGCGCGGGTTGGCCTTCAACCTCGAAGAAACGTCCGTGTCGGTCATCATCCTCGGCGACTACTTGCAAGTCCGCGAGGGGATGGAAGTCCGCACCACCGGAACGTTGCTTTCGGTGCCCGTCGGCCCCGAGATGGTCGGCCGCGTCGTCGACCCGCTCGGCAACCCGGTCGACGGCAAAGGCCCGATCCTCACGAAGCGCACCCGCCTCGTGGAATCGGTCGCCCCCGGCGTTCAAGATCGCCAGCCGGTGAAGCAGCCCCTGCAAACGGGCATCAAGGCCATCGACGCCATGACCCCCATCGGCCGGGGCCAGCGCGAACTCATCATCGGCGACCGCAAGACGGGCAAAACCCAGATCGCCATCGACACGATTTTGAACCAAGCCAGCGAAGGCGTGATCTGCGTGTACGTCGCCTGCGGGCAGATGGAATCGAAGGTCGCCGCCGTCGTCGAGAAGCTCCGCGAGAAGGGCGCGATGGATTACACCATCGTCGTCGTGGCGTCGTCGTCCGACCCCGCGCCGCTCCAGTACATCGCCCCGTACGCCGGCACCGCGATGGCCGAGTACTTCATGTACGACGAGGGCAAAGACACCCTCGTGGTGTACGACGACTTGAGCAAACAAGCCGCCGCGTACCGCCAACTGTCGCTGCTGGTGCGGCGCCCGCCGGGCCGCGAAGCCTACCCCGGCGACGTCTTTTTCTGCCACAGCCGCTTGCTCGAACGCTCCGCCAAGCTCGCCGAGAAGTACGTACTCGTCCCCGGCGACGCCGACGAATCGAAGGTCACGGCCGACTGGGGCATCAACTCCGCCGCCACGCCGACCGAGAAGCGCGCCGCGGGCAAGCCTGGCAAAGTGTACACCGGCCCCGGTGGCTTCGGCGGCAAAGAGCAAGCCGAGCACGACCACAAAAAGTTCCCCGGGAGCAAGGTCGCCAAGATCCCCGGTTCCGGAGGTTCCCTCACGGCCTTACCGATCATCGAGACTCTCGAAGGCGAAGTGTCGGCGTACATCCCGACCAACGTGATCTCCATCACCGACGGCCAGATTTACCTCCAGCCCGACCTCAAGAACGCCGGAGTGCTCCCCGCCGTGGATGTTGGGATTTCGGTGAGCCGCGTCGGTGGAAACGCCCAGATTTCGGCGATGAAAGATAAGCGTGTCGCCGGCGGGTTGAAGCTCGCCCTCGCGGCGTTCCGCGAACTGGAAGCCTTCGCCCAACTCGGCACCGACCTCGACAAAGGCACCCAAGGCCAACTCGACCGCGGCTACCGGATGGTCGAAATCCTGAAGCAGGGTCAGTACGAACCGCTGAACGTGATCGACCAGATCATGATCATCTACGCGGGCAACACCGGTGGCCTCGACGACGTGGATCGCCGCAAAGTGCGGGCCTGGGAATCGCAGTTCCTCAAGTTCATGCGCGAACAGATGCCCGAAGTCCGCAACGCCCTCGGCAAAGAAAAGAAGATCACCGACGACATCGCCAAGAAGCTCAACGACGCGATCGCGGCATTCCGGCCGCAGTTCAAAGCGTAAATTGTGAGCCAACTATGATCGAGTTTATCTGGATCGATTGGAACCGTTCCAAGATCGCTCGACACAATCTTTCCGAAACCGAGGTTGAACACGCGTTGAGGACGGGAAAAGTTGATTTGACCGGGCACCATCCCGTAAACGGAGAATACTTCGAGAGTTTGGGCCAATGCCCGAACGGGCGACCGATTCGGATCATCTGGAGATATGATGTGGATTGGGACGGCGAGCAAAAAGCGTTCGTCATCACGGCCTACTGAGCACCGCACTTGCAAGGAATGTCATGAATCGAACCGATACTCGTTCGGCGGAAGTCCAAGCTGCCGATGAAGAAATCGCCGAATCCTATGAACGATGGATTGTCCGCGATCCAGTGACCGGTTGGACGGATCTCGAAGCGACAGAGCGACTCCGTCATCTGAATGGGGCCATTGTTGAGGTTTTGGTGGATCACCCTGAGACGGAACTCGCATCTGGACAGCGTGGGACTGTACTCGGGGTTAGCCGTGCCGTTCCAGGCTCGCTTTGTGTGAAATTGGACGAAGCGAAACATCGTGTGATCGAATTGCCCGCGGTTGAACTCCGGTTTCTCGGATCAATCACGACGGTCTCTTGAATGGGTTGGATTCAATTAGGGAACAGGTGCAATGGCCAACCTCAGATCGCTCGTGAAGCGCCGCAAGGCGATCCGGAACATCCGGAAGATCACGAAGACCATGGAACTCATCGCCACGTCGCGCTTCAAGAAAGCGTTCGACCGGGCCATGGAAGCCGACGCCTACACCAAGAAGATCGCCGAACTCGCGGCCGACCTCAGCAAGAATGCCGGGGAAGTGACCCATCCATTGCTAGCTGCTCGGCCGACCGTCAAAAAGATTCTCGTGCTGGTGCTCACGGCCAACCGGGGCCTCTGCGGCGGTTACAACGGCGGCATCTTGCGGGAGGCCCAAGGCCAACTCCGCAAGTTCCGTGAAGTCGGGACACCCTTTGACTTGGAAGTGTCCGGCAAGCGCGGGCTGAACTACTTCAAGTTCCAACAGGTGCCCACGACCGTCACGTATACGCACTTCGAAGAGAAGCCGAAATTCGAGGAAGTGGACGTCCTCGCCGCCAAGTACATCGACCTGTACACCTCGGGGGCCGTCGATCAAGTGATCGTCGTCTACCAGAAATTCGTGTCGATCTCGAAGCAATACCCGGTCGCCGAGACGCTGTTGCCGCTGTCGTCCGTCGCCGTGCAGACCACCCGCCAACCAGCCGCTGCGGCCGCCGTTGTGGTCGGCCCGAAACAGGATTACGACTTCTTCCCGAGTGCGACCGACATCCTCAGCGAACTCGTTCCCGTGGCGTTCAAAGTGCGGCTGTTCAAGTGCTTCCTCGACGCCGCCGTCGGCGAGCAGATCGCCCGCCGCGTCGCCATGAAAGCCGCCACCGAGAATGCCGGGGACTTGATCAAAGACGTGTCGCGGTTGTACAACCGCACCCGCCAAGCGAACATCACCAAGGAGATCAGCGAACTCATCGCGGGTAGCGAAGCGCTGAAGTAAGAATGCGGGGATCGGCCGACGAGCCACCGGGCTTGCCCCGGTGGCGGACTGCCCGCCCTCTCCGTTCCTCCTTCCACCGGGGCAAGCCCGGTGGCTCGTTGACTCAAATATTTCCACCGCCTCAGGATCCGCATCACCATGGTCGCCACTGTCACCAAAGCCGGGAAGATCGTCCAGATCATCGGGTCGACGTTCGACGTCGAATTCGCCGAAGGGCACCTCCCCGAAATCTACAACGCCCTCCGCATCGACGCCGTCACCAAAGGCGGCCTGAAAATCGGCCTCACCGGCGAAGTGCAATCGCACCTCGGCGGCAGCCGCGTCCGCTGCGTCGCCCTCGGCTCCACCGACGGTCTCGTCCGTGGCATCGACGCCATCGACACCGGCCGGCCGGTTCACGTGCCCGTCGGTCTCGGCACCCTCGGCCGCGTCTTCAACTTGCTCGGCGAGCCGATCGACGGCATGGGGCCGATCAAGACCACCGAAGAGCGGCCCATCCACCGCGAGCCGCCACGCTTCGACGAGCTGTCGCCGAAGTCGGAAGTGCTCGTCACCGGCATCAAGGTCATCGACCTGCTCATCCCGCTGGCGCGGGGGGGCAAGGCCGGTCTGTTCGGTGGGGCCGGTCTCGGCAAGACCGTGATTCTGCAAGAATTGATCACGCGGATCGCCAAAGAGTACAAGGGGTACTCGGTGTTCGCTGGCGTCGGGGAACGGACCCGCGAAGGGAACGACCTCTGGCTCGAAATGCAAGAGACCCGCACCGGGGCCGCCGCCGATGCCCCCGCCGTCATCGAGAACACCGCGATGGTGTTCGGCCAGATGAACGAGCCGCCGGGTGCCCGGATGCGGGTCGCGCTGTCGGCCCTCACCATGGCCGAGTGGTTCCGCGATTCCACCGGCACCGAGACGCTCTTCTTCGTCGACAACATCTTCCGCTTCAGCCAAGCCGGTTCGGAAGTCTCCGCGCTCCTCGGGCGGATGCCGAGCGCCGTGGGTTACCAGCCGACGCTGGCCACGGAAATGGGTGAACTCCAGGAGCGGATCACCAGTACGACTAAAGGGGCCATCACCTCGGTGCAAGCCGTGTACGTGCCCGCCGACGATCCGACCGACCCGGCCCCGGCCAACACGTTCCAGCACCTCGACGGCTTCATCTACCTCGACCGGGCCATCTCGGAAAAGGGGATTTACCCGGCCGTCGATCCGCTGTCGTCGAACAGCCGGTTGCTCGACCCGACCCTCGTCGGCCAAGAGCACTTCGACGTGGCCGACCGCGTGAAGCGGATTCTCCAGCGCTACCGCGAACTCCAGGACATCATCGCCATCCTCGGCGTCGACGAACTGAGCGAAGAAGACAAACAGGTCGTGGCCCGCGCTCGTCGCATCGAGCGCTTCCTCAGCCAGCCGTTCTTCGTCGCGGAAGCGTTCACCGGCAAGAGCGGGAACTTCACGACGCTGAAGGACACCATCCGCAGCTTCAAGGGCATCTGCGACGGCCTGTACGACCACCTGCCGGAATCGGCGTTCATGTACGTCGGCACCATCGAAGAAGCCGAAGAAGCCGCGAAGAAGATGGCTGGGAAATAAGTTCCAGGTTCCAAGTTCCAGATTCCAAGTTTGGAATCGGGTTCTTGGTTTTTAACTGGAACTTGGAACTTGGAACCTGGAACTGACCCATGGCCGAACTCACCACCAAAACGCTCCGCATCGTCGTCGTTACCCCGGAGCGGGCCGAACTGGACGCACCGGCGA
Organism: Fimbriiglobus sp.; assembly: GCA_025351325.1. Taxonomy (GTDB): domain Bacteria; phylum Planctomycetota; class Planctomycetia; order Gemmatales; family Gemmataceae; genus JALHQU01. Next base: position 15,937 of record JANXWE010000084.1, on the reverse strand, counting down.
ACGCCGTCGTGCTGCCGATGTACGACGGCGAACTCGGAGTGCTGCCGGGGCACAGCGCGTTCGTCGGCCAACTCGCGGCCGGGGAATTGCGCATCACCACGGGTACCGACGTGAAGCGGTATTACATCGACGGTGGGTTCGTGCAAGTTGCCGGCGGGGTCGTGAACGTGCTGACTGCGAAAGCCGTCGATGCCGCCAAGCTGACGCCGGTCGTGGCGACCACGGCCCGCACCGAAGCGGACGCCCTGCCCGCGACCAACGGCATCGAACGCGAGAACCGCAACAAGGCTATCGCCCGCGCCCAGGGGATGGCCAAAGTGATCGGCAAGAATCCAGTCGCGTGACCGGCGCCGAAAGTCCTATCGAGAGCGATCCGGAGCGATCCCGGTCGCTTTTTTCGTTTTCGCATGCGCTTTTTCATCGGCGGGTCAACTACACAAAGTGTATCTCGCAGTCCGCGGGCCGTTTCGGAGATTCACCATGCCTTTTCGCCAGGTCGCACTTCTTTTCGTCCTCATCGCCGGCCGGGGACTTGCGGCGGAACCGCTCCGGATTGCCTTTCCGGCCGATCCGAGTGTCATCGACGCCAGAAAGGATCTCGGGGCGAAGGGGGATGGCAAAACCGACGACACGGAGGCCCTGCAAAAAGGGATTGACCTCAGCTGCGGGGCCGAGGGCCAAAAGACGAAAGCGTTCTTCCTCCCGAACGGGACGTACAAAATCAGCAAAACCCTAGTCGTGAAGAAGGCCCTCGGGCCGTGGCTTTACGGCGAGAGCCGCGATGGAACCGTGATCCGTTTGGCGGATGCTTCCAAAGGGGTGACTTGCGTGATCCGGATGCATCCGCTCGAAAAGGGCAAGACGTCGGCCGATTGGTTCATGCGAAATATTCGCAATCTGACTCTCGACGCCGGGGATAACCCGGAGGCCGACGGCATCCGCTACTATGCGACCAACTCCGGCATCTTGCAAAACGTCCGCATCATAGGCAACGGCAAGGTCGGCCTGAACGCCGGGTTCCTCGATCAAAGCGGGCCGAACCTCGCCCAAGATGTCGTCGTGGAAGGCTTTGAAACCGGCGTGCTTTCCCAGTGGATTTGGGGACAAACACTGTCGCGGATCACGGTCAAGAAATGCCGGAAGGTCGGTTTGGTCGTCTCGGCGAACGTCGTCGCGGTCGAAGACCTCGTCGTGGAAGACACCCCGCTGGCGATCCACGTGCAAATGCCGAACGATTGGGGCCATTGGGCCGGCGTCGTGGCCCTCGTCGGCGGGAAATTCAGCGGCGGTGATCCCAAACTGCCCGCGATCCAAAACGACGGCATCTTGTACGCCCGAAACGTGAAGTCGACAGGCTTCAAGATGGCTATCACAAGCGGCTGGCCGGGCGGGAACGTGACGACGGCGGACGTTGCCGAGTACACGTCGCACGGGATCAAAAAACTGTTCGATCCCGCGAAGGACACGAAGTCGCTCGAGATCCGTCGGGAGCCGGCCGGAGCGTGGGAGACCGACCCCGCAAATTGGGTATGCGCCGACGACTTCGGAGCCAAAGCCGGCGACAACAAGGACGACACCGAAGCGATCCAAAAAGCAATCGACGCTGCGGCGAAGACGGGAAAGACCACCGTTTACTTCCGCGGTTGCGGCGGCGGCGACCCGAATTGGTTCAAAGTCGATGGGGAAATTAAAGTCCACGGCTCGGTGAAGCATATTTTGGGACTTGGTTGGGCGAGAATCCTCGGTGGAAAACAGGGGAGGTTTGTCATCACCGATGACTCGGCCGCCGTCGTGAAGTTCCAAAACATCGATTCCTTCGGCGGCACACCGGTGGTGCTGGAAAATCGCTCCCTCAAGAAGACCCTCGTGGTCGAAAGTTGCGGCGTGACGATTCTGGGCACCGGGGCGGGCGACATCTTCGCTACCGATTGCCCGGCGAAAGTGGAACTCCGAAAAGCCGGGCAAAAAATGTGGTGCCGGCAACTCAACCCCGAAGGGGACAGCGACACCGGCCTTGTAGTGAACTCCGGGGCCGAACTTTGGATTCTCGGGATGAAGTTCGAAGGCACAGGCGTTCGCGTTCGCACCGAGAAAGCCGGGCGAACCGAAGCCTACGGCACCTTCAACTACGGCCCGGGGGTCAAGGACAACGACACACGCCCAATGTTCGACGTCCTTGATGCGTCGCTGGCCGTCCAAGGGTTGCGCGAACTCTGCTTCGGCGGCAACTGCTGGCCCGTCAAAGTCCGCGAACAACAGGGCGCTGACACCCGTTTATTGGACAGCAAAAAAGAAGGGGGCTGGATCGGTTGGTCCACCTATTCGAGCGGAGCGAAAGTAGAAAAGTAAACGCGGTACTCACGGCGAAAGCGGCCGATGCAGCCAAGTATGGCCAAAGTGATCGGTAAGAATCCGGCGGTCTGAATCAGAACCAAATTTCCATTCGCAAGCCCCGAGAGTCAACCTCGGGCGTTTCGGGCAACCGTTCCGCCTGACCCGCACCGATGCGGCAGGCCGTCCAGACGGCTGCAAACGCATCGTTGACGTCGTCCAAAGCCACGTGCTGGCGGTTGTGCCCTTGGCGCTTCAATTGCGCCAATACGTCCAAACGTGCCCCGGGCCAAGTGGTGTCGATCAGCCGTTCGCGCTCCTGCCGACCGGATTGGGTCTGTTTCGAGAGTGGAATCACGTCGCCACCATTCCAAGCCGAGAATCCCAGTTCCGGGTGAATCTCGACACAGCGCGTTTGCAGAGCGGGGGAAATGGCGATGTCGAGATTGATGATCTTGGGGTAGAGCGCCCATTCGTTGCTGCCGACACGCCGGCCGGTCGCTCGTTCCGTGATGGCGGACGCGGCCAACCGGGACGGTGCGTACAGCGCCGGTCGGATCGGGGCATTCATCACGCAGACGTGTCGGGAACCCAATCGATTGCGGGCCAGTTCATCGCATCGCCGCCGACCCGCGTCAGCCAACCCGATCGGCATGTCAATCGCCATCATGCTGATCTTCGAATCGTGCGACAGCATCTCGTCGGCGGATCGAAACACGGTGACGCGGAATCGTTCGGTGGCGGGATCGTAGACAATGCACAACCAGCCGCCTGGGCAACCATCCACACCCGCGAACCGACTCATGGTGACTCGGTTACGGCTTGAGGATCGCGGACAACGGGATGGCAGTGATTTCTTTCTCGGAGCGGGCGTACAACATTTCCCCTTGGACGGTCGGGGCCATCCAACAGCGACCGCTCAGCAGTTCGAAGTTCCCGTTCGGTTCCAACCCCGTGCGCGACAGCTTGCAACGGCTGAGTCGACCATCACCACGCAACACGAGCGCATCGGGGCCGACACGGATACAATTGGCGTCCGATTGGGTACGATCACGCCAGAGTTCTTTGCCGTCGGTCAAACTCAAGGCGACGAAAAACTTGTCGGCGATCCCGTACACGGCGTCGTCATCGGCCAGCCAGTTCGTGGCGAAGAAAGTCGATTTTTCGTTCTTCCAAACTTCCGTGACCCGATCACCCGTTTCGGCGACTTCGAGCAGCCGGGTTCCTTTCAACCCTTGACCGGACACCAGCAACTGTTGTTTCGGCAGGATGATCGGCGTGGGCACGTTCGTGAATAATGGCTTGGGCATCGGGTACTTCCAACGCTCTTGGCCGTCTTTCGCCGACAACCCGAAGATCGCATCGCGTGTCACTTGGACAATGGTATCACCATCTTTTGCAGGCATCACGACGGGCGAGGCGTAACTCGGTTCGCCCCCTTTAGACTTCCAGACGACCTTGCCGTCTTTCGGATCGAACGCCACCAAGATCGTCTGTTTGCCACCGACGTGGACGACGAACCGACCGTCCGTCACCAGCGGGCTGGACGCGAAGCCGAACTGCACGGGCGTCGCCTCGAACTCCTTCACCAAGTCGTATTCCCAGATGACTTTCCCGGTGGAGGGGTCGAAACATTTCAGCAGTCCGGTGTAGCCGAGCGTACACAACCGCGCGCCGATGAGTGCCGGGGTCGACAGCGGCCGGATCGGCTCCCCGCTGAACGATTCCTGCCCTTTCAGTCGGGCAACGGGGTATGACAACTCCCACAGGGTCTTGCCCGTTTGGGGGTCGAGGGCCACGACGACTTCTTGCCCGGCGGACACGTTCTTGGAATCGGGGATCGAGTACATCGTGAAGAGTGAAGTGCCGTCGCAGACGATGCCCGAGGTGCCCGGGCCGAGATCGCGGCGCCAGAGGCGATCCTCACCTTTTCCGATGCTCGCCGGAGCCGGGAGGCTGAAATCCCGCTTGGGGCCACCATACTGCGCCCAATTCGGGGCCTCGATGGCGTTGGCATAGCCGCACGCCAGGAGTACGACCAGTCCGAGGTTGAGTCGCATCGGGGAACTCCGCACACGGTATTTGCAGCAGTGTGCGATTGATAGTCCGGAGGCGATCCATTCGTCCATCACTTCTTTTTCTTCTCGGCGGCGAGCCGGATGTACTTTTCCGGTTCGGCGTTGAACTCATCTTTGCAGCCGGAACAGCAGACGTAGTAGGTCGTCCCTTGGAAGCTCACGCTCATCGTGCCACGGCCACCGGTGACGATGCACTCCGGGCCTTTGTTGACTTCGGCGAACGGCTCGCCCTCTTTCGTCGCCCCGACTTGCCAGAGCCGCGTGAACGCCTTGGCGTTTTTGGGTTTCGTCGCCAGTTGGTAGAGGTAGCGGTTGCTGTGCAGCAGCGTGAAGGTGAGTTGTTGCGTTTCGGTTTGGGTGCCGCATTCCAGCACGAGAATTTGCTCTTTTTGTTTGCCGGTGCTCCACTTGCCCACGAATGTCTGTTCCGTTTTGTCAGTCTTCGTCAGTTTCAATTCGTAGTCGGCGGTCTTGGGCAGGTACCGGAGTTCCCCGCCTTGAAAATGCTTGCCCTCGGCGATGGTCAGCTTCAGCCAACCGTCGTCGCCTTGGAAACTCCAGGCCCAATCAATCTTCTCGACCCAGAAGCCCTTGGCCCGTTCCTCGCGGGTGCCGTCCGGGAAGCCGGTGCCCTTCCAAGCGGCGATTAAGCCGTTGAACGGTTGCAGCGCCTCTTTGCCGCTCTTGGGTGCCTCGGCCGGTTCCGCGCCGATGACCAACGCCACACACAGGGAGAAGAACATGATGACGCCTCGGGACTGCGAAGGGATGCCAACAGTTTAACGCCGCGGAGGCCGAAATGTTCCGCGGAAGGCGAGCCGGCCCCGTGAGGGGTCGGAGTCTTCTGAGCAATCTAGAATCCGGCAGCTCACGCTGAACCGGCTCGCCGGAATGCTTTTTTGTGACTTGCTTCAGGACTCACGGCAGAACATGGTACTATTGAATTGCAATGTGACTCAGGGGATGAACATGACGCCAATCGAATTGAAACGTCGGTCCCGACGGGAAACGGACGAAGTACGACGCCGACCGTGGATCGCGTTCTCTCCCGCCATGATCTGGGGCATGCTGTCCATGCTCGTCGGCCTGACGGTTTACTTCATCTCAGACTGGTTTCTTTTAATCTACGCTCTGCCCTTGTTGATCTTCGGCACCGTCGCCGTCGTTCGGGGTCTCATGGGAAAAGAGGAAGATTGAAGGCCCACCGGTTTAGCCGGCGGGCCACCCACCTGATCAATACACTCCGCCGGCTTCTACTTTGCCAGCCCCGGCGCCGGCGGTGCCACCCGAGTAGCGGGCGTGCCAGCCTTCCGCCGCCCGCATCTGGCCGAGATCTTCGGTCGTGTAGCCGTACTTGGCGAACCACGGCGTGCCGGTGCGGACAATCGCGTCGGTCTCTTTGACCCGGCGGGCACATTCCGTGTCGGCGAACTTCTGCCGCTCGGCCGGTGTCTTGTACGTGAAGAATTCTTTCCAGAAGGCCCGGCCGCCGAGGATGCCGCTCGCCCCGGCCTTCATCGCCATCTCCACTTGCTTCTTGTACACGTCGTAATCGACACCGGCGCTGAGCAGCACCCACGGCTTCGTGCAGGCGTCGTTCAACTTCTTCAGATTGTCCACCAGCACCGCGTCGGATTCGACGCCCATGGTGCCGGGGAATTCCGACTTGTACACGTCGCACAGGCGGCTGAGGATGCGGGCGCTCTCGATGACAGTGTTCGCTTTGCGGGCGACCACACTCGGCGTCTTGGCGTCTTCTTTGCCGTACGGGAAGTGAATCGGCTCGAGCAGGAACAAGATGTCGTGGTCGATGCACTCGTTGTAAATTTGCTGGGTGAATTGGAAGTTCCGCTCGGCCGAATCCGGTTCGCTCGGCTCGAATTGGGCCAGCAATTTGACGGCGTCGGCACCGGCGCGTTTGATCTTGGCCACGCTCCAACCCGGCTCCACTTCGCCGCACGGGGCGTTGGCCTTGTTTTTGGTCGCACCCGATTTTTCGACGCGCACCAGCAGTCCGGTGCTGGCCGGAACCGCGTGGGCGGCGACGGTACTGGCATAGCCGTAGTAGCCGTCGACGAGCAGGCCGCTGCAAAACGGCGAGAGCGACTTCGACAGCATCACTTTGGCGTCGGCCACTTCTTCGTAGGTCGGTTCCACGCCGAGGGCGGCTTTCATCATGTTGATCATGGAGCTGTTTTGGTCGGTGGCGACCATGGTCAGCGTGCCGTTCGGGTTGCTGATGCGTTGCAAGCCCCGCAATTTGCCCGGCGTGAGACCCAACCCATACAAGCGCGTGATCGAATGCGACATGGAACCGAAACTCCGAAGGAACCGCGGAAAGGACAAGAATGGATGTTTTAGCAATTGGGCGGAGTGGGTCAACGGAAAGGGGGGTCTGCGAGCTTACCCTCGGATCCCCTTTACGGGTTGTCGAAGAATTTCGGGTCGAAGGTTTTGTCGAACGTGACCTTCAGACTCCGCCATTCGGCGATGTCGAAGCTCCCGGCGCGCAAGTACACTTTGGCCGGGAGCTTCACGCCGCCGAAGTCTTGCAAGTTGTCGAAGAGCAGCACCTTCAACACATCGTGGCTGTTTTCGTATCCCAGGAAGGTCATCCGCACGATCGTACTGGTCTTCTTGTCGACGTGTAGCATCACGCACGCCAGCGCCGGCGTCCAGATGTGCAAACCGTAGCAATCGCGCTCACCGATCTTGGCATCGTCGGCCAACTGAACCCGCGTGAGTGGATCGGCATACGGAAACAGCAGGAAGCAGGCGTCTTCCTGCAATTGCCGCTGCGCCATGATGAGCACTTCTTCGGTCAGTTTTTTTTTGGGAAGTGTGGCCGGGGCGGTTTCCCCCAACGGACGATTGCCTTCCGTCAGCCAATTGCCGTCGGGGGTGAGTCCGACCGCGTTGGTGGTGATGGCGGCGGCGGTCAATTCCGTGGTGTGTTTGAATCGCGCGGACCAGGCCACATCGACCGTTTGCGTCGCCGCGTATCCCGGTGGCCCATGGACGACAATCGCCCCATTGCGAATGAACGTGCAATTTTTCAGCTTAGCCAACAGTTCGGGTTTACCGCCGGTGTGCGCGGCCAAGAGGGCATCCAATTTCTTTTGGGCCTCCGGGGACGACTGCGCCGGCCGCGCGAGTGGTTTCCATTCGGCCTCACCGGCCGGGGGCAGATCGGCCGGCTTCGCCGTGCGCAACGTGGCCGGTTCCGGATTGCATCCGATCAACGAAGCCAAGGCGAGGAGCAGAAACGCGGACGGGGAGTATCGCAGTGCGGCCATGGGTCGTCTCCTCAATCGTAAGCATCGTTCTACCGGCGAACGCGGCGAAAAAGGAGAGGGTGAGGCCCGCGCCGCACCGAAAGTTGCCAGAAATTTTGTGAGACGGCTACTTGACCCGCACGCCGATTTGCTTGCGATGAGAACGCGAACTAAGGTACAGCGCTGAAATCGGAACATTCCGACTCCGCGCCGCCGATAGTTTTGAGGTTACGCCTGATGCGGCTTTTCGGGTCGTCCGCCAAACGGGTTGAAGAAACGCCGATCGTACTCACGGCGGCACTACCGCGCCACGATGCGGATGCCTACATCGGGCAGACGTTCCTCGGCAAGTACCGCGTCCGGAAGTATCTCGGCGAGGGGAGCAATGCGCACGTCTTCCTGGCCCAATCGACGACCGATCCGAATTCCCGCGTCGTCGTCAAGCGGATCAAAGACGAGGCGACCATCGCCCCGCGGTTCCGCCAATTCTTCGAAGCCGAAGTCCAGTCGATGCTCGGCTTCCAACATCCCTATGTGGTTCGACTCCTCGACGCCTCGCTCGACGACCCGCTCGGGTCGTGCCTCGTGCTCGAGTACATCCCGGGCATCACCCTGGAAGCCGTGTTGCAGCGCGACCGCATTTTGCACCATGATCGGGTCGGGCTGCTCCTCGGGCCACTGGCCCACGCCCTGTACGCCGCCCAACTCGGGGGTATCGTCCACCGCGATTTGAAGCCCGCCAACTTGATGGTCTTGGATCACGGTACCGACAAAGAATCGATCCGCGTCATGGACTTCGGCTTCGCCGGGTTCTCGGCGAAGCCTCATATTCAGTTGGCGGAACTCACCGGCCAAGGGCCGATCTTCGCCTGCGGAACCCCGGCGTACGTCAGCCCCGAGATGATCCGGGGCGACAGCACCGACGCCCGCGCCGATATTTACAGCGTCGGGGTGATGCTCTACGAACTGCTGACCGGCCGGTTGCCGTTCGACTACGAAGATCAACAGAAGCTGCTCACCGCCCACGTCCGCGACGCGCCGCCCAGGTTCAACCGCGTCGGCGCCGGTCACATCCCGGCCGTGGTGGAAGCGGCCGTGCAAATCGCGCTGTTGAAATATCCGAGCGAACGCCACCAGAACATGAAAGAGCTGTGCGATCAGTTCTCGCGCGGCGTCGGCTGGGATTGCTGGGATGCGAGTAAACCCGCCGATTACACGCCACCCGAGCCGACGCAGATTCAGGTCTCCGCGATGTCGTCGACGCCGGTCGACGACATCGACGACCGATTTATTTTGTCGGACACGCTGGAAGCGTGCTTGCCCGAAAAACTGGCTGCGATCAAACTCCGGGGCTTTATCGAAGAGGTGCAGGGGCAAGTCGTCGAAAACGAGCCGGGCCTGATCCGCGTCCGGCTCGAACTGCCCCCGGGCTGGAAAGATCCGGCCGGCCGCAGTGGGGTCTTTTCGTTCCTGTCCGGGTCGTGGCGTTCCATCGGGCGAGGCCGGGAACCGATTGAAGTGTCGTTGAAAATGAACAAGATCGATGCGAACCGCGTGGCGGTGATCGTCGATTTCCGACCGATGAAAATGTACATGCCCAGCGACCCCGGCTTGTGGCTCGAACGCTGCGAAGCGTACTACTCGGTGCTCCGCAAGTACATCATGCCGGAAGTGTAATTGGTTCGACAGTACGGTTCCGGAGTGCATTCCGGAGCCGTTGGCACATCTCCGCTTTCGCCCCTTTCCATTCGGGCACCGATCAATTTAGTGGCCCTCATCAATCGGGGTTGGTATCATCCCCACACTTTCCCGTACTTCGGTACCTCTCTTCTTGGAGTCCGCATCCGATGGCTAGTTCGCCGAAAATGATGGGGGCGCCCGCGTCCTCCGGAATCAATGAGAAGCTGCTCTTCTGGGCCAGCTTCATGACGCTCATCGCCGCCGGCATCGGCTTCTCGGTTCGCGGATTAATCTTGAAGGATTGGGGGAACCAATTCGGATTCACGCAGAGCGAACTCGGGGGCATCTCCGGGGGTGGTCTGGCCGGCTTCGGCTTGGCGATCATCTTCTTCAGCTTCTTCGCCGACCGCTTCGGCTACGGCAAACTGATGCTCGTCGCGTTCCTGCTGCACCTCTCCTCCGCCGTGGTCACGTTTGCCGCGACCGCGGTGTACGAACAGTTCGGCCGCGCCGCCGCGTTCAACTGCCTCAGCGTCGGGATGTTCCTGTTCGCCCTCGGTAACGGCACGTGCGAAGCGGTGATCAACCCGCTCACCGCGACCCTGTTCCCCAAAAACAAGACGCACTGGCTGAACATCCTGCACGCCGGTTGGCCACTCGGCCTGATTCTCGGCGCCGTCATCGGCCTCGGCTTCGGCCAACTCGACACCCCGATCCGCTGGGAAATCAAACTCGGCTTGTTCCTCGTCCCCGTGCTGATGTACGGCTTGTTGATGTGCAACCGCCCCTTCCCGCGTTCGGAAGCGAGCTCCTCCGGCGTTTCGACCGGTGGTATGTTCATCGCCCTGATCAGCCCGATCTTACTGTTCCTTTTCTTGCTGCACGCCCTCGTCGGCTACGTCGAACTCGGCACCGATAGTTGGATCACCAACATCACCACGACCGTGCTGAAAGACGAAACCAAGGCGCTCTTGGCGTTCATCTGGACGAACGCGTTAATGTTCGTTTTGAGGTTCTTCGCCGGGCCGATCGTCCACCGCATCAACCCGATCGGACTCCTGTTGATCAGTGCGCTACTTGGAACGCTCGGTCTCTACCTCTTAGGACAATCGTACACAAACACGATTTGGCTTTGGATCGGTGCCGTCACGATCTACGGCATCGGTAAAACGTTCTACTGGCCGACTATGCTTGGTGTGATTTCTGAACGCTTCCCGAAAGGTGGGGCGTTGGCACTCGGCATTAGCGGCGGCATCGGGATGATTTCCGCCGGGATGCTCGGCGGCCCCGGAATCGGGTACAAGCAGGATTACGCCGCCGTAACGCTGCTGAAAGAAAAATCCGAAGCCACCTACACCCGCTATAAGTCGGACAAGGAAGCGGGCTTCCCACTCGTGACCGAGATTCTGCCGAACACGGCCCCGAAGATCGCGGGCTTGGACAACGGCAAGACTAAGGTGGCCGAAGATTACGTCGGCAACCAAGCGAAGATCAAAGCCGCCCTCGACGAGAAAAAGGAAGCGCCGAAGGGATTGAAGACGACGCTCGAAGCCGATTTCGAAACCATGAAGAAAGAAAAGGATGCCGGGAAACCGGTGCCCGAAGAACTGGAGAAATCCCTCACCCAGACCTTGGCATGGTGGGAAAAAGACGGCAAACCGAATATCGAAGTCGATGCCCCTTTCCTCGACGAAGCCAAGAACTACGGTTCGCGGAAAGCCCTGCTCTGGACGGCCGCCGTGCCCGCCGCCCTGGCCGTCGGCTTCTTGCTTCTGTTGATCTACTTCATGGCCATCGGTGGCTACAAGCAGGTTCACTTGGAACATGGTGAAGCGGTCGAAGATAAGAGGGATTACACCTCCTGATCCCCCGGCGGCTGCGGCCGATACGGTTCGCAGCCACCTTCCAGGAACCCTTTCAAAATCAACGTGGCGGCGAGCATGTCTCGCCGCTCGTTTCGTTTCTGCTTGGTCATCTTGGCGTCGAACATCAGATCGTCCGCGAGTGCCGAGGTGAACCGTTCATCGCTGAATTGCACCGGTAATCCCGTGGCACCTTCGAGCCACGTTCCGAACGCCCGGCACTCTTGGGCCTTCGGGCCTTCGTGCCCGTTCAGACTCACTGCGATGCCCAGCACGATCCCCGTGACGCCCTGCACCCGCACCAGAGTCGCCAAATACGCCGCGTCTTGGGTCACCGTGCGGCGGCTGTAGGTTTCCAGTGGGCTGGCCAAAATGCGGTCGGGATCGGTGATGCTCAGGCCGATGCGCACCGTGCCGTAATCGACGCCCAATAGCCGGCCGGGGGAACGGATCACAGGTACTCGCCCCGTTGGTCTTTCTTCAGGCGGTCGACGATTTCCTTCACGCGGGCTTCGTCCGACTTGCGGGCCACGAGGGTGGCATTGCCGTCTTGGATGATCACCAGATCGTGCACGCCGATGGTGGCGATGAGGTGCCCCGCTTGGGCCGAGATGACGCAGCCGGTCGTGTCGATGGTGATGTGTTGGCCCTGCACCGTGTTGCCGTGCGCATCCTGCGGATTGTGCCGCTCAAGTGCCAGCCAACTACCGACGTCGTCCCACTGATACGGGGTCGAGAGCATCTTGACCTTCCCGGCTCGCCCGGCGTCCTGCATCACGGCGTAATCGATGCTGGCCCCCTTCATCGCCTCGTATTCCTTGGCGAATATGGCCGCGCGGTTCGCCGTCGGCCACGCGTCGGCGATCCGTTTCACCCCGGCGGCGATGTCGGGCCGACTGGCTTCGAGTTCCTTCCAAATGGTCGCGGCCTTCCAAACGAAGATGCCACTGTTCCAGTCGTAATTCCCTGAGGCCACGTATTCCTCCGCCAACTCGGCCGCCGGTTTCTCTTTGAACTCTTTCACTTGGTACAGTGAAATCCCGTTGCGCTCGGACGCCTTCGAACCGCGTTGGATGTAACCGTAGCCGGTGCTCGGGAACGTCGGCGGGATGCCGAAGGTGAACAGCGACTCCGGAAATTCTTCGGCGAACTGCTCCGCCGCATGTACCGCCCGTTGGAACTCGCGCTCCGGTTCAATGAGGTGATCCGCCGGCATGACGATGATCGTGGCGTCCGGGTCGCTGTTGGCAATCAGGGCCGCACCGAGGGCGATGCACGGCGCCGTATCCCGACGGCACGGCTCACCGACGATCCGATCCCGACTCAGCTCCGGCAATTGCGCCGCGGTCTCCTCGATGTAATCGGCCCCCGTGACGACCCAGCATCGCCCCGGTGGCACGATCGGGGCAATGCGATCCAGCGTCCCTTGCAGCAGCGATCGTTCCCCGCTGAAGTTCAGAAACTGCTTCGGGCGAGCGTTCCGGCTCCGCGGCCAAAACCGCGTACCACCCCCCCCGGCCATAATCATCGCATGCAACATTTCAACGACCTATGTTGTGTTGGAAACCATCCAGAGGAACGATCTTCACTCCGCTTGCAAATACGTCGGCACCGTCGGTGCAAAGCTCGCTTCCACTTTCGACCGTGCTTCGTCGGCATCCAGGGCATACAACGGTGAAATTTCCACCGGCACACTACCTTTTGGCAACCCTAACCAACGGTATGCCTGGGCGATCATCAGCGCTCGTGCCGAGTCCGGGGAATCGTTGCCGGTCGCATTCTTCAGCGGGGCGAACTCCTCGTCCCGGACGGTTTGCACCGCCAGCCAACGGTCGGCCAATGGCAGCGCATCGAAGACGAACAGCTCGAACTTCAAGGCGTTCTCGACCGTCGGGGTCACAGTGGTACCCGTGGCGTCGTCGTAGTACGGCACTTTCTTCTTGGCGATGTGGTACCCCAGTCGGTGGGCACCCGTCGTAATCCGCTTCAAAAATGGCACGTCGAAAATGTGGATCGCCGGGTTGCCGGCACGGAATGCGAGTGCCCCATCGTCGCCGCGTTCATTCAGCATCTCGGTCGGCATGTCCGAATATTCCACGATCCCGCAGCGGCCATCGAGCAGCGCCAGAATCCCGACTTTCTCCTCGCCGACTTCTTTGAAGACCACCTTGGACGACACTTCCGCACGCGATTGGATGTGCTGGCCGACGAAACTCGGGTCGGCGATCTTCACCAGCGGATTGTCGACTTGGAAGTAGAAAATCTGCTTGATCCCGGCGGCTTCCAACTCGGCGAGCAGGCCGGAATCGTGCAGCGCCGTCAGCGTGCCGCCGTGGCCGTTCGGCCCGAGGAAGAGTTGGCCCGGCGCGTCGAGCAGCAACTGCCCCGTGGCTAAGTCGAGCGCCGGCATCGTCCCTTGTTGGAAGAATTTCACCTGGCTTTCGGCGAGGCCGAAGAAACCTTCTTCGTGGAAGAATTCCACCGTCTCCGCATGTGTGGCCGCGCTGGTCATCACCAACAACGGCACTTCGGTTTCGTACTTCCACGACAGGGCCAATACCTTCTCGGCGTGAATTTGGAACAGGCTGGCCCCCGAGACCGGGCCGATGGGAAACAACCCTTTTGGCTTGTCGAAACCCAAGCGAGTCCCTTGGCCGCCGGCGACGACGAGCACCGCAACTTCGCTGTTCCACAGGGCGAGTTCGCCGGCCGTTTTAGCCGAAGGTGGCACCTCGTCGGCCCCGACCACGGGCAGCGGGTCGATATATTCGCGTGCTGGCAATGCCGCGGATGGTTCGTTCCGCAGCAAATAGAGGTCGGCCAACAGGTCGAGATCGACACTTTCCAATTGCGTCTGGAACGCGCTGCGCTGCTTATCCGAGAGCGTGTCCCACCCCGCGAAGACGTGCGATTGCCCATGAGACGCGTAATGGGCCTTCAGTTCGCTCAGGGTCATGCTCAGAATCCTCATGAGAGGGGGACTCGCGGGTCGGCCCGCGCTCCCCGGAGCCACGGTGTGGTTCGCGCTCGACGGACGTCTCGCGGCTAATTCGGAAACCAATCCTGGAGCGCCGTCACGGTGATCTCCTGTTCCCGTAGCGCTTTGCACGCTTCCACGGCGGCGAACGCCGCGGACAACGTCGTCAGGCAGGTGATGCGGTGGCTGACAGCGGCCGAGCGGATTTTCCCCTCGTCCGTTTGGCTGCCTCGCCCCGTCGGCGTGTTCAGCACCATCGCGATCTCGCCGTTCTTCATCTTGTCCAAAATGTCCGGCCGCGCCCCTTCTTGAATCTTCAAGATCGTCTCCACGGGCACCCCGTGGCACTTCAGAACGTTCGCCGTGCCCGACGTTGCGATCAATTTGTAGCCCATCTCGGCGAACTGCTTCGCCACCGGCACGATCGTCTGTTTGTCGTTCCCGGCCACCGAAATGAAGATCGTCCCTTTGGTCGGCAACGGTGCATTCGCCGCCATCTGCGCTTTGGCAAACGCCATGGGCATCTTCAGGTCGCTGCCCATCACTTCGCCGGTCGACTTCATTTCCGGCCCGAGGATGATGTCGATGCCGGGGAACTTGTTGAACGGGAAGACGCTCTCTTTCACCGAGTAATGGCTGGGTACCACTTCGCCGATGACCCCGAGTTCGTCGAGCGTCTTGCCGACCATCACCAGGCTGGCGAGCCGTGCGAGTTGCACACCCGTGGCTTTGCTCACGAACGGGATCGTGCGACTGGCACGCGGGTTCGCTTCGAGAATGTACACCACCGGTTCTTCGCTCGTGGTGCCGTCTGGGTTCAACCCAGTCACCGCGAACTGGATGTTCATCAACCCCTTCACGTGCAGGGCTTTGGCGAGCACCCGCGTCTGCCGTTTGATCTCTTCGATCACTTCCTTCGGCAGGCTGTGCGGCGGGATCACACAGGCCGAATCGCCCGAGTGAATCCCCGCCTCCTCGATGTGCTGCATCACCCCGCCGATCACGGTGCGGTGCCCGTCGCAGAGGCAATCGACATCGACCTCGGTGGCGTTCTGCAAAAACTTGTCGATCAACAGCGGCTTGCCCGGCGATGCTTCCAGGGCCCGACTCAGGTAGCGCGTCAGCGATTCTTCGTCGTAGACGATCTCCATTGCCCGGCCGCCGAGCACGAAGCTGGGTCGCACCAGGACCGGGTAGCCGATGCGGCGGGCCATCCCCAAGCCTTCGGTCAGATCCTTGGTGTGATCGTTGGCCGGCTGCTTCAGGCCGAGTTCCGTGATGAGCTTCGAGAAGCGCTCGCGGTCTTCGGCTTGATCGATGCTGTCGACGCTCGTCCCGATGATGGGCAGGCCCGCTTCCGAGAGCGGCTTGGCGAGGTTCAATGGCGTCTGACCGCCGAACTGCACGATCACCCCTTCGGGCTTCATCCGCTCGTAAATGTTCAGCACATCTTCGGCCGTCAGCGGCTCGAAGAAGAGATGATCCGACGTGTCGTAATCGGTGCTCACGGTCTCCGGGTTGGAGTTCACCATGATTACTTCATACCCCGCTTGCCGCAGGGCCAGCGCCGCCTGAACACAACAATAATCGAACTCGATCCCCTGCCCGATCCGGTTCGGCCCGCCTCCGAGAATCATGATCCGCGGCTTGCCGCTGAAGGGGAGGATCTCATCTTGAAAGTGCGGAGTGCGGAGTTCGGAATGCGGAGTATCAGGAGAGACATTTCCGACATTC
>JANXWE010000172.1 GCA_025351325.1 Fimbriiglobus sp. | reverse complement strand
TTGGCTTCGTATTTCGAGAACTCATTGGTTTTCCCCGGGATGAAAGCATCGGAGGGGTGGGCCATGCCGAGCGACCCAACGACCCAAGATGTTTGGCTGACTTCGGCGGATGGCACCAAAATTCACGCGTGGTATCTGCCGTGCGAAGGGGCGACCGGGGCCATCCATTTCAGTCACGGCAACGGTGGCAACCTCAGCCACCGCGATGAGAGTATCCACCAATTACGGGCTTCATTTCAACGCTCGATTCTCATTTACGATTACCCCGGTTACGGGAAGTCCGAAGGGCGTCCCAACGAAGCCAGCGTCGTTGCGGCCGGGGATGCAGCCCTCGCTTGGTTGACTCAGAAATATCCGACGGAGAAAGTGATTCTGTTCGGGGAATCACTCGGTGGAGCGGTCGCCGTCGACTTGGCGACGCGGCACGATTGCCAAGGACTCGTCTTATTCTCGACATTTGCATCGTTGCCGAAGGCGGCAAAGGAACTGTACAGGATTATACCATGCGAAACGCTGATGTCAAATCGCTTCGATAGTATTTCCAAAATTGCGACGATCCGCAAACCCGTCTTCATGTGCCACGGCGGTGCGGACGAGCTGATTTCCCTCAAACAAGCCCAGCAATTATTCGACGCCGCCCAGGAACCCAAGCGATTCCGCATCCGCCCGGGTGGCACGCACAACATGCCGTTCGACCCGGCCATCTGCGAGGAGGCACGGCAATTCCTCGACGCTACGCGATCAATTCCTTGATGACCTTGGCGTGTTCCACGCCCGTCAGTTTCTGATCCAGCCCCTGGTACTTGTACGTGAACTTCTCGTGGTCGATGCCGAGGAGCTTGAGCACGGTCGCGTGGAAGTCGTGGACCGACACCGGGTCCTTCGTGATGTTGTAGCTGAAGTCGTCGGTCTCGCCGTAGACCGTGCCGCCCTTGGTGCCGCCCCCGGCCATCCACATGCTGAAGCAGCGCGGGTGGTGATCGCGGCCGTAGTTGTCCTTGCTCAGCCCGCCTTGGCTGTAGATCGTCCGCCCGAATTCGCCGCCCCAGATGACGAGTGTCTCGTCGAGCATCCCGCGGTTCTTCAAATCCTGAACGAGCGCGTAGCAGGGCTGATCGACGTCCTTGCACTGCGACGCCATCCGGCCGACGAGGTTGCCGTGGTGATCCCAGTTGTTGTGGTAGACCTGCACGAAGCGGACGCCGCGCTCGACCAGCCGGCGGGCCGTCAGCACCGTGTTGGCGAAGGTGCCCGGCTTCTTCGCGTCCGGCCCGTAGCTCTCGATGACCTTCGCATCTTCCTTGGTCAGGTCGGTCAGTTCCGGCACGCTCGACTGCATCTTGAAGGCCATCTCGTACTGGGCGATGCGCGTCAGCGTCTCCGGGTCGCCGACCCGGGCGTGGTTGAGTTCGTTGAGCTTCTTGAGTCCATCGAGGGTCGTGCGGCGGACGTCGGCCGAGACGCCGGGGGGATTGTTGATGTAGAGGATGGGGTCGCCCTTCGCCCGGAACGACACGGCCGCGTGTTCGCCGGGGAGGTAGCCCGATTGCCAGAGCCGCGCCGAGATCGCCTGGATCTGGTCCTGATTGCTCGGCACCGCCACCATGACGACGAACGCCGGCAGGTTCTTGTTGAGGGTGCCGAGGCCGTAGCTCATCCACGCCCCGACGCAGGGCTTGCCGGTGATCTGGTTGCCCGTCTGCATGAACGTGACGGCCGGCTCGTGGTTGATCGCCTCGGTGTTCATGCTGCGGATGATGCAGAGGTCGTCGGCCATCTTCGCCTTGAACGGCAGCATCTCGCTGATCCACGCGCCGCCTTGGCCGTACTGCCGGAACTTGAACTTCGACGGGGCGATGGGGAATCGCGCCTGGCCGCTCGTCATCCCCGTGAGCCGCTGCCCGTTGCGCACCGACTCGGGCAGATCCTTGTCGTAGTACTCGGCCATCTTCGGCTTGTAGTCGAAGAGGTCCACTTGGCTCGGCCCGCCCAACATGTGGAGGTAGATGACGCTCTTCACCTTGCTCGGGAAGTTGAGCTTCGGCAGCGCGGCGTTCTCGCCGATGGTGCTCGCCGACTTCGACTCGGCCGCGCGGCTCTCGCCCATGAGCGACGCGAGGGCGGCCGCGCCGAGGGAGAGGCCGGTCGAACCGAAGAACTGCCGGCGGGATTGGTTCGCGGCGAATTCCCGGAAGGTCGATTCGCGGAGGAGTTCGTGATCGGTCATGGTCAGGCTCCGAGTTGGTTCGTGGTGGGCGGGTGAAATCCGATTTTGCGATCCGGTGTGGGCGGTGACGGAGGCGGCGATAGTATTTGGCTCAGCACTCCGGCGATTTTGTGAATCTGGGCATCGTGTAAAGCAACCGTTTCGGCCAGCTCCTTGACGATAGTCAGGATCTCGCCCGGGGTCGCGAGGAGCCGGCGGAGCCGGACGAACGCTCGGATGATTTCGATGTTCACCTTTGTAGCCGTTGGAGTTCGCAGGACAGAAGAGAGCATGGCGACACCGTGTTCGGTGAACACCCAAGGTAATTTGCGACGGCCACCGTGTCCCGAACTTGATGTCGCAATTTGCGATATCAAGTTCGCAAACTCTTCACGAGTAAGCTGATAAGCAAAATCGGAGGGAAAACGATCCGAATTTCGGGCGACCTGTTCGTTGAGCCGATGCGTTGGCACTCCATAGAGTTCAGCCAATTCTGAATCGAGCATCACCCGTTGACCTCGGACGACGTGGATGCGCGACTCAATAACTGTCGGGGTGATTGCGGGCGGTGTCTTGTCCAATTTAGCCATGTGTCGACACCCTGAATCCTATTTGATATCACGATTTGTGATATCAAATTTGCAAGTTCAATATTTGCAGCGACTTGCAGTAATTTTTTGAGGTCACAAATTGTGACCTCAAAAGTCCTCGCACTACTTATTCAAGAACTCATCCAAGTTCATCAGTTGGTTGCAGAGCATCGTCCAGGCGGCGAAGGTCACCGGGTCTAAGCTGCTGTTCACTTTGGTTTCGCCGACCGCCAGGAGCTTCTTAGCTTCGTCTGGCTTCTCCTTGTAGCCGGCCATCAGGGCTATCAACGTCTCTTTCACGATGGCCACTTCCTCACCACGGAACGAGCGGGCAAGCAACTTCTTGGCCAAGAAGTCAATCCGGGCATCGTCGGTCGCGGAGCTACCGAGAGCTTTCTCGGCGAGCACGCGCGCCGCTTCGACGAACTGAATATCGTTGAGTGTCACCAACGCTTGCAGTGGCGTATTGGTGCGTTCCCGCTTCACGGTGCAGGTTTCGCGGTTCGGGGCGTTGAAAATCTCCATCGACGCCGGCGGCGCGGCCCGCTTCCAGAACGTGTACATGCTGCGGCGGTACAGGCTCTCGCCACTGTCGCGCTTGTAATCGCGGGTGTCGCTGCCGGGCATGGCCACGGCCTCCCAAACCCCGTCGGGCTGGTAGGGTCGCACGCTGGCGCCGCCCAACTTCGGCACGAGCAACCCGCTCGCCGCCAAGGCACCATCGCGGATCATTTCGCCGTCCATCCGGTAGCGCGGCCCACGGGATAGCAACCGATTGAACGGATCCTTCTCCAACGCCTCTTTCGAAGTCGTGGCACTTTGGCGGTAAGTCGTGCTCAGGAAAATGGTGCGGAAAAACTCTTTCACATCCCACGTCGATTGGAATTCCAGGGCCAACCAATCGAGCAACTCCGGATGGCTCGGCGAATCGCCAGTGACGCCGAAGTCGCCGCTCGACTTCACCAGTCCGTTGCCGAAGACTTCCTGCCAGAAGCGGTTGACGTTCACCCGTGCCGTCAAAGGATGGTTCGGTTTGAGCAACCACTGGGCGAAACCGAGGCGGTTCTGCGGCAAATCTTTGAATGCCGGCAGAGCGGAGGGTGTGTTCGGCCCGACTTTCTCACCGCGTTTGTCGTAATCGCCACGTTTCAGAATGTACGCTTCCGGAGCCGTCGATTTCTCGACGGAAATGTGTGCGACGGTGCCCCGCGAACGGATGGCGGCCTCCTCGGCAAGCAGCTTGCGGTGGTCATCCGCCAGCGTCTTGTACGGAGCATCCCGGTTGGCCAACCACCAAACGAAGAGTTCTTCTGATTCTTGTGCCGTCCGCTTCTCGGCCCCTTTTTTCAGCAAGTACACGGTCACTTGCGAGCCGGCGAGTTGCTGGGCTTCGACCGTCGTTAAGCCGCGGTCGTAGAGCCGCAAATCTTGCAGGCCAATACCGGGCACCCGACCATCACCACCGTGACGTTGACCGAGTTTGAACGGCACGTTCGTCCGCACCGTCGATTTCAAATTGTCGGACTCGATGTCGAACGATTGCAGTTCCCCGTCGAGGAAAATCTTCAGGCCTGTGGTTTTGGTCGTGCCGTCCCAGGTCACGGCCACGTGGTACCACTTCTTCGGTTCGAGCGCCTTTTTCGAAACGATCTTCAACGCATCGCCCGGCCAACTATTGATGACGTGCGTCCCGACGCGGTCGTTTTGAATCCAAACATCCCAGCCGCGGTGGGCGCTGCCGGAATCCATCCGCGACAAGATCGCTCCGTTCTTTCCCTTGGCATCGGTCGAGATCCAAGCGGACACCGTGAAGCCTTGGCCCTTTTCAAAGTCGCCGACGGTCGGCAGTTCAACCACCTCACCAGCTTGCGTGGTGAACGCCTTCTTCCCGGCCCGGCTCAAGGCCCAGTTGTAACCGTCTTTGAATTCGACTTTGGTCGATTTGCCGGCGATGGCCGCAGTGAACGACTGCCCTTGGGCTTCGTCGAGCGGAGCGTGGAACACCAGCCCCTCTGTTGGAATCTTTCCGGCCAACTCCGCAGGTTTGGTGGTTTTTGCCCACGTCGTGAATTCTGCTTTCGCCTCGGCCTTCCGGGCATCGAGTTTCGCTTTCGCCGCGATGACCTCTTTGGTGATACTGTCCCACTTCGCGCGGTCTTCGAGCTTCGGAACCGGAATCACCGGTGGCGTATTGCGGATGTTGCCGTCCATCGCCACTTGCGTGGTGTTGTTGAAAAACGCCGCCAAGCTGTAGAAGTCCTTGGCCGAGAATGGATCGAACTTGTGATCGTGACACACCGCACAACCCGCCGTCAGGCCGAGCCAAACCTGGCTGACGGTCTCGGTACGGTCGCGATTGTAGAGCACCAAATACTCTTCGTTGATCGCCCCACCTTCGTTCGTGGTGATGTTGCAACGGTTGAACCCCGTGGCCACCTGTTGGTCGAGTGTCGGGTTTGGCAATAAATCGCCGGCGAGTTGCTCGATAGTGAACTTGTCGAACTTCATGTTCTGGTTAAACGCATTGATGACCCACTCGCGGTAGGCCCAATTCTCGCGGAAGTTGTCGAAGTGGATCCCGTGGGTGTCCGCGTAGCGGGCCGCGTCGAGCCAGTATCGCCCGCGATGTTCGCCCCACTGTTTCGAGTCGAGCATCTTGGCGAGGTACTTCTCGTAGGCATCCGCAGCAGGATCGTTGACAAACGCTTCCACATCTTCGGGTTTCGGTGGCAAACCCGTCGTGTCGAGGGCCAGCCGACGGGCCAGCGACCGTCGATCCGCTTCCGGAGCAAAGCCGAGGCCCTTCTTTTCCAACTCCGCAAGGATGAATGCATCAATCGGGTTGCGAACGGCTTTGGCGTTCTTCACCGTTGGAATCGCCGGCATCTTCGGAGCGAGGAACGACCAATGGGATTCGTACTCGGCACCTTGGTCGATCCAGCGCTTCAGCATCTCACGCTGAGCCACGCTGATCTTCTTGTGCGACTTGAGCGGGGGCATCAAGCCTTCGTCCGTCTCCGGCAAAAGCATCCGCACGATCATTTCGCTCTCGGTCGACTTGCCCGGCTTCAAAGCCTCCTTGGCGATGGCGGCATCACGCTGATCGAGCCGAAGCTCGGCCTTCCGCGCGGCGCTGTCCGGCCCGTGGCACGAAAAGCAGTTCTCGGACAGGATCGGCCGGATATCGCGGTTGTATTGCAGTTTCGCTGGCTTAGCCGGTTCCGCAGCCACCGGCGCCGAAGTCAAGTTCAGCCCGAGGACACCCACGAGGGCGAACAACGTACCGAGACCGAGATCGCGTGGGAGAAGAGTCATCGCGTTATCCCTTGGAAGCAAGGAGTTTGATTCGTCGCAGAATTTCGAGGCAGGATTGTCATTGGCATTATAGCTAAAACTGTTGTCCCACGACCGAGTGCCGATCACTTACCCTTCGCCAACCAAGCTTTCCAGGCCACGTCGAGCGTGTCGGGCGTGTAATCGGCCACTTCGAGCGCTTGCACGAGGGTCGGCTTCGGCCGTTCATCGTTGGGCTTGAAGCCGCTCAACACTTTGGTGAACTTGGTCGGATCGGGGCCGAAGAGCAGGAACTCGACCACGCTCATGGCGACCGTGTCCGTCTCTTTGGTTTTCGTTTCGGCCCACGCATCGGCCGCTTGAAGCGGCGCCGCTTTCCCTTTCGTGGACAACCCGCGAACCTTGGCTTTGTAGGCCGCGAGTTTGGTGGCGTTTCCGTCCACACGCAGGGTCATCAGTTTGCCAAACCCCGTCGTGATCCAGCCCGGTAATGCCACGGCACCAGCGGTCACGCCGGCTTTGATATTCAATAACGCTTCGGCCACGGCTTCGCCAACTACCGCAGTCATGTCGGCATCGGTCAATTTCGAATCGGTTTCCACGCCGACGAGGATGTAAGGCTCCTTACCTCGAACTTGCACGGAACTCGTATCGGTGGAATCCGGCTTGCGCTGTTCCACGAGCCGGATAAACGTGTTGAACTCTTTGCGTTCCGGGATGAAAAAGACCGTGAGTTTGCCCGGCCAGAGTGTGTCGGCTTTCTCGAATTTGAGGCTCTTGTAGGTCGATTCGTAGACCTTCTGCACTCCCGCCGCAAGCGTTTTCGCTTTGGCTTCGGGCCATGTGCTATAAACGATCGAATCTGTCGTTTCGACTACGGTTGTCTTCTTCAAGCCGGCCTTGGCCAACTTCTCGGTCGCCGCGTCTCGTTGTGCCTTCACTTCGGCGGGCATATCGACTTTGATTTGACACCAGGCGAAACCGGGAAGGCTCAGTGCGATGAATACGGCAAAAATTCTCGACATACAGTTCGGCCTCAGCGGGGGTGAATTTGCTGGCAGTTCGGGATCGATTCCAACATAGTAACTCCGAAGTACTCCCGAGTCACGCGAAGTCCCGCCCATGCCGATCAACAAACTTCAGCGCCGGACATCCCACCTTGTGGCCGGGGTGTTCGCGGCCCTGATTCTGGTACTTTTCTTGACGCCGGCTACCTTCGCGGCCGACCCGCCGAAGGAGAAACCGAAGCCGAACCGCCTCGCTCAAGAGGGCAGTGCCTACCTGTTACAGCACGCGAACAATCCCGTCGATTGGTATCCGTGGAGCGCGGAGGCGTTCGCCAAGGCGAAAAAGGACGGCAAACTGATCTTCCTGAGCATCGGCTACTCGTCGTGCCATTGGTGCCATGTGATGGAACGCGAGACGTTCGAGAATGCGGCCATCGCCAAGGTACTCAACGACAACTTCGTCTGCATCAAAGTGGATCGCGAGGAACGGCCGGACATCGACGATGTTTACATGACCTCGCTGCAAGTCACCCGCGTCGGCGGCGGCTGGCCGATGAGCCTGTTCCTGACAGCCGAAGGCAAACCG
Organism: Fimbriiglobus sp.; assembly: GCA_025351325.1. Classification (GTDB taxonomy): domain Bacteria; phylum Planctomycetota; class Planctomycetia; order Gemmatales; family Gemmataceae; genus JALHQU01. The sequence continues at coordinate 9,489 of JANXWE010000172.1, read as the reverse complement.
ATCTTCGGTGGCACGTACTTCCCACCGGACGATAAGAAAGTCGGCGACGAAACCATCCCCGGGTTGAATTCCATTTTGAAGACGGTGCTGGATCTGCACAAAAACAAGAAGAAAGAACTCCAAGACCAAGCCGACCACGTGGCAGAATTGACCAACGATGCTCTCGACCGGAACCTACGCATCGTCAGCGTGATCCCGCTCGATGCGGCGATGGTGAAAGAAGCGACCGAGTCGTACGAGTTCGACCCCGAGTTCGGCGGCATCGGAATCAAAGCGCGCGGCTACAAAGGGACGAAGTTCCCACGGGTGGCCGCGCTGCAATTCATCCAGCAGCAAGCGGCCAAGAAGGGGAACGAGGGACTCGCCAAAAGTTTGACGCTGACGCTCGATCAGATGGCGGACGGGGGAATCTACGATCATCTCGGCGGCGGGTTCCACCGCTACAGCACCGAACGGACGTGGACGGTGCCACACTTCGAGAAGATGCTCTACGACAACGCCCAACTCGTCGAACTCTACGCCGAGGCGTACCGGCAGAAGCCGAATGAGAGCTACAAGCGGGTGATCGCCGAAACGCTGGCATTCGTGGCCCGCGAAATGACCGCGCCGGACGGTTGGTTCTACGCCGCTCTCGACGCCGACAGCGAAGGCAAAGAAGGGGAGTTCTACGTCTGGACGGCCAAGGAACTCGACACGATTCTCGGTACCGGCGACGACGCCAAGCTCTTCCGGCAAGTTTACGCACTCGAGAAACCAAACTTCGAAGAGAAGCAGTTCATTCTGCGGTTGGCCAAGCCGTTGGTCGATGCCGAACAGTTGAAGAAGTTTGAACCGTTGAAACAGAAGCTCTTCGACGCACGGGCCAAACGCCCGCGTCCGTTCCTCGATACGAAGCTGATCACGGCGTGGAACGGCCAAATGATCGGAGCGTACGCGAAGGCCGGGGAGGTATTGAAGGAGCCAAAGTACACACAAGCGGCGGTGAAAGCAGCCGAATTCCTACTGAAGAATATGCGCGACAAAGACGGCCGCTTACTGCGCATTTACGCGGCCAAACCGGGCGAGAAACCAAGTGCCCGTGGTTCGGCATTCCTCGACGATCATGCATTCCTGATTCAAGGATTGCTGAACTTGCACGCGGCAACCGGTGACCTGAAATGGCTCACCGAAGCTAAGGCACTCTCCGCGTTGCAGACCAAATGGTTCGGCGACGACAAACGCGGTGGTTTCTTCAGCACGGCCCACGACTCCGAGAAGCTCTTCGCTCGCGGCAAGGATAGTTACGATGGTGCCCAACCGTCCGGCAACGGAATCGCCGCACGAAACTTATTGCGACTCGCCCAGCTAACCGGCGACAAATCCATGCGACGGCAAGCCGAGACGATGGTGAAGCTTCTCGCGGCGACTCTCAAAACGAATCCGACATCCGTGCCGTTGACTACCGAAGCACTCGATACCATTCTGGCCAGCGGTGGATTTGCAGCCGAGACGAAAATCGAAGTTCCCAAGCCGCCTGCCAATCCGAAAACGTCGGCCGATGTCACCGCGCTGGTTTTCACTGCAGACGCCATGAAAGAAGGCGTCCAGACATTCACCGTTACTCTCGCCATGGCCAAACCGTGGCACATTTATGCTAACCCGCCACTCGGGAAGGATCTCGCCGAGAGTGCGACGACGATTGAACTCTGGCTCGACGAGAAACCACTCGAGGCAGCTATCGAGTATCCAGCGGGGAAGTCGTTGAAGGACGCCGGCGGGGAGTACCAAATCTATTCCGGTACCATCGAGATTCGTGGCCGGGTGAAACGCACCGACGACGGCAAAGCTCCGCTAACGGTGCGGGTGAAGATCGTCGCCTGCAACGATCGGAATTGTCTGCTCCCGTCGACCCTCAAGGCCGAAGCGAAATAGCCCGCCCATGCCAGACCCGAATGCTAAGCGTACCCCCGAAATGTTGATCCGCCTCGCCAGCGTGGCGAAGGATCGAACTGCGCAACTCCAATTCTTGGACGCGCTGGTGATGCAGACGTACCTCGGCCCCCTGAGCATGAAAACGTATCAGGCCCTGGCGATCACCAGCACGCATCTAGCCTTCGATTTCGTGATGCGAATGCCCGATCCGGTTCCGAAAGGGGTCTTGCTGCTGGCGGCGCAAGCGCTCCCCGACCGGGTCAACCCGTTGCCGTTGCGGTTGGCGGTCGCGGGGAAACTGCTTGGCTCCCTCCCGGATTCGAACCAAGCCGTGGGGCCGATTGTCCGCTCGATGACGGCCGGGTTGTCGCGCTCACGGGTGTTGGAGCGGATGATTCAACTGCAGAGCCGCGTCGACCGCTGCGACACCCTCGACGCGATGGTCGCAACGGCCGAACTCCGCGTGAAATTGAACTGCCCGAAGTGCCGGGTGAAGCTGACCCGACCGGAACTGATCGTGCACCTCTGGCATCGGCACCGCTTGATCTTTGAACGCGGGCAAGCTCTCGAACCGCGTGCGATGGTCGAAAAGATTTTGACCCAAGTTACGTCGTACCCGAGTGCCAAGCTTCCGGAAGAGGCGTTCCAAGCGACCGCGAACTACTTTCCGCAATCCGAGCCGCTCCAAGTACTGCAAGCCATGGCCGCACGCCAACGGTCGCTCGGAACGATTCCCCGCCCCTTGATCGACGAAGCTGGCACCGCGTTTCATTCGCTCTGTCCCACGTGTTTAGCCCCGCTGCCGGATCGCATTCGTCCGCTGCCACCGCCCTTGGCCGTCACGGCCAATCGTCTCGCCGGCGATGGTTTCAGCGTTCAAGTCTGGGAAACGGCCAGCCGGCAAACAGTCGAAATTCAAACGCCGGAACAGGTGCGAAACCTCGCGCCAGTATCCAGTCGACGCTGGGGGCCACGCGGAGTGGCGGTGATCGTTGCCGGGCTATTCCTATTTCTGTTTTCACTCGGATTCTGGTTCGCTCCGGCTCGCGTTCCCCCGTTCGGGTTGGCCGTTTTGATGGCACTGATCGGCTGGGGGATCTACGCCGCCGTGCGCTTCTTCCAGCCCAAGCTCTCCAAGGCCAGCGTCCGTGCCAACGATGTCGCCTGGCAAGAAATCGCGGCGAACTTGACCCCCAATATCGCTTCCACCCGGTTTCTCACACGGCTTTGCTTATCTTCGGTGGGACGTGGATCCGCCGTGGAACGCACCCAAATTTTGCAACGGCTGATCGAGCAGACTGCGGAGCGATCGGAACCCACAGCACCGACGATCCAACTCCTCGCGGCGGCGCAAGCACTCCAAACGGCCGACGGCACCGCGTTCGGCAAAGACAAGGTCAACGATCTGGTGAAACTGTTCGAAGCCGTCTTCCTCGGGGAGTTGCCCATCGACCACGCCGAGTACCTCGCGGAAATGGCGACGAACCATTTGCAACTCAGCACAGGTGATGCCGGCCGCCTGTCGCTCCGGTTGCTCGGCGTGGCGTTCGAGAATAACCTGCTCCCGCAAGACATCTTCGCGCTGTTGAACTACCTCCCTTGGGTACGGATGGTGTTCGGTTTGCCGACCCTCCATCAGTTGCAAGTCGCCTGCATCATTTGGCGTGGGAAGAATTCCGAGCCGTGGGCCAACGTCGGCCCCGCGGTGACATTGTTCGACTTGGCCAAGAAGTCGCCGGTGGCGTGCCGCAAAATTCTCTCGTTCTGCCCGGACGCCCTTCTCAAGCTCGAGATCCCCGAAGCCGCACAACGCAGTCTCGGCGATGTGCTCCTGACCCCGCGTGGGTTGTTCATCGGTTCGTCGCTACTCGCCGATCCCGACACCACCATCGACCTGGAACGCTCCCCGCGTGGCAGCGGCTGGACTCTCAAGATCGGCCGCGAGATCATTCCGTTGGACCGGAAACTTCCCGCCGAGTTGCTTCCGCTCATCACCGCTTGGCTACACTACCGCGTTAAGAGGGTGCTGCCCCAAGCGGAAGGGTTGACGCGGACGAACCCCCTCAAGGTGCGTCTCCTTTTGAATCCGCTGGCGAATGCCTGCTCGCTCTGCAATGCACAATCGATTGGCCGCACCGGAAAAGTCGGTGACCCTTGGCCGCTCGATTCTTGAGGGACTGCGCGATGGTTCTGCCCGAACGTGTTTGGCTGCTGCGTCATGCGGAAACGACGGCTCCGCACGTGTTGAACGGTTCCGAGTCCGACGTGCCACTCAGCGACTTCGGCGAACGGCAAGCCGAACTCCTGGGGCGCTGGTTTGTTCCGCATCGGCCGACGGCGGTTGTCTCATCGACGATGATCCGCGCCATCCAGACTGCGGCGCCGATCTCCCGTGACTGCGGAGTGCCCCACACGCGAGAAGCATTGCTGCGCGAGCGAAGCATCGGAACTCTCAGCGGACAACCGTTCCACCTCACCGTCGGCCCGTGGGCCGAGACGGTTCAACAGTGGACGGCGGGAAACACCGCCTTCACGACAACCGGTGCAGAATCGTTCGACGCTCTGAAACTGCGTCTCCACGACGGCTGGCGGAACGTGCTGGCCGCACACCCCGGCGGCCGCGTCGTCATCGTGGCCCATGGCATCGTCTGCAAAGTGCTGCTGCTCACACTCGTCCACGGTTGGGACGTGGGCGGTTGGGAGAAGATCGGGCGAATCGCAAACGCATCCGTGTCCGAACTCTTCCCCGGCGCCGGCGGATCGTGGCACTCCGAGAGAATATTGGAAGTCCCCGAGAGCATCTTGCGGCTTGCCGATCCTGCTCAACTCCCCGGCTCAGTCCGTTCCGAAGCTTGAATGAATTGGTATTGACACTTCAGCAAAACTCTGATTTTTCTATCCTTCTTAATTCTTGCGTTCGGATGAAGTGTTACAACCGGCGCGTCCGATATCTCCTTGCAGAGGAATGTACTCCGCTCGCAGTTCTGGGGATGGGTTCCATGGTCAGTCAAGACGTCTTCGCCCCACCTGTTCACACACTGCCCCCGAGCGAAATCGACACCCTCCGCCAACAGCTCCTCCAAGCTCAACGCTTGAGCAGTGTCGGCGAACTGGCATCGAGCGTCGCCCACGAATTCAACAACATCCTCGCCACCATCATCAACTACGCCAAGCTCGGGAGCCGCGGTGGTAACGCCGCCTCGCAAGCCCAGGCATTCGAGAAGATTCTCCGCGGCAGCCAACGCGCCTCCGGCATCGTCAACAGTATGCTCGGCTTCGCCCGCAACAACGCCCCGCAACGCGAGCGCACCGACATCATCGAACTCGTCGAGGAGGTCTTTCTCCTCACCGAGAAAGACCTCGGCAAGCACCGCGTCCAACTCGACAAGCGGTTCCACGGCCGACCCGTCGCCATCGTCGTGCCGGGACAGATCGAGCAAATCTTGGTGAACTTGGTCATCAACTCGCGGCAAGCGATGCCCAGCGGCGGTAAGATGCGGGTCGAAGTCGGCGAGAATGCGGCCGGGGATACGGTCGAAATTAAGATCGCCGACAATGGTGTGGGCATCTCGCCCGAAAATCTCCGTCAAATCTTCGAACCGTTCTTCACCACCAAAGCCCCGGACGAATACGGTCGCGGTGGCACCGGACTCGGGCTGAGCGTCTGCCGGCAGATCATCGAACAGCACCACGGCCGAATCCGCGTCGAAAGCGTCGTCGGCAAAGGGGCCACGTTCACGGTGAAACTCCCGAAGAGTTTGCCTGAAGACCTGGAGTGAACGCGAGTGGTTATTTCTGAAGCCCGACCGCTTGGATCTTCCGCAAAATGACCTGTTCAAAAGCGAAATCGCGGTGTGGAGCCGGGCCGGCGGGAATCCACTGCGGGGTGGCCGAACGCGGACTCGTAATCACTTCCGAACGACGGTCGACCGTCGGGGCATCGCGGAAAATCGCCGTCGTGCTGCTCGTGAGCGTCGGCGTCGGCAGCACTTCCAACTCTTTATACACTTCGATCGACACGCGATAGCCACCCCGTTCGCCGGCCCAAATCTTGGCGACGGCGTAGTGCCGCATGGTTTGGAATGTCGCCAACCAGCGCTGGTGCGAATCGGGCGAGCTGATTTTCCACGGTTGCTCGTAGCCGGGGGCAATTTGGGGGAGTGTCTCGATGACCCCCGAATAACGGGACGCGGGCTTGATCTCGAAGTAGTCGTCGAGCGTACTCAGCACCCGGTTGTAAATTTCTTCGTACCCCTCGGCCGTCGGTTGCCCCGGCGCCAGCAGCACCGGATTCTCGGTCGCATTCGGCCCCGATTGGATGAGCGCCGGATTGTCGAGCGGGGGCATACTCGCGCAGCCGATCCCGCCCAGCACCGTCAGTGCGACCGCTCGTTTCGCCCGTGTTCGCCAATTCATACGGCGTCCCCACCTTCTCGATTCCCATACGCTTGGCATCCGCTATGCCATCTCTGGGATACATCGTCAAGGCGGGTGAGAGACGTGCGACTTCCTACTCGATCAACTTGCCGGGAAATCCCGGCTCCCTACCGAACTTGACTGAGACGATCCGTATCGGCGTTCAACGCCCCGATCACCCAGCGGTTGACATCGTTGAGCATGTCTTGGTGCAGGCGGTGCGTCGTGGCGTACGTCCGCAGCCGCACGTCGGCCCCGGCCGCGTACAGCATCTTGTAATCCTGGCGGGCGACGGCACACGGCGTGACGGTATTCGCGATGCCGTGGCCGATGAGGAACCGCATCGGCTTGAGTGCGGCGAAGTCGAGGCCCGCTTCGCCCGTGGGTGTTTTTGGGATCCCGCCGTTGAGCGAGACGACTCCGGCGACCCGATCTCCCATGGCGAAGGCCGCGCGGTAGGCAGCCGCAGCCCCTTCGCATACGCCGACCAGGAAGATCCGCTCGGTGTGGATGTTGCACACCCGTCGAACCGACTCCACAGCTTTGATGATGTATTCGTTGACGGTGCCGACATGCTTGTCGTCGGTACCCCAGCCGCAGGCCAAATGACCATCTTCGCGGACACCCATCAATTCCGGCCCACGCAAGCTAAGGGCGACAAAGTTTCGCCGGCTCATGCGCGGAACCAGATCGAGCACCTGTTCTTCGTTGCTGCCGTGCGCGTGAAACATCACGAGCAGCGGATACGCGTAACGCGGTTCATAGCACTCGGGGAGAAAGGTTCGGAACATCGGTGACGTCTCCAGAGACGGCACGACGGCATCGAATCCTTCCGCCGGGCGATCCAGTCGCCACTTTGATCCGGTCGCAGCCATGGGCATCCTGTCGAACTGGTTGATTGGGGCCACAAAATTCACTTCGGAAGGCAAACCGAAGTGGCTTCGAGGCGACGGCATCGAACTCGATGAGAACACCCAAACTCTATGTCGTTGTTGCGGGTCGGTCAACGCAACCTACGCTCGCACTCCAGTAAAAATGGCGGTTATTTTGAGGTAATCACCGGGTTAGGCCACCTGTATGGGCTGTGATGGAATAGCGAATTTGCGTAAGCTAGGCTGTCTTGAGAAAAAGTACTGGATTCGATCTCCGGAAGCAATGGCGCCACTGGCATAATCGCGCCAATCGCGCCTGATGTCCAATTAGCGCATTAGACCATAATCACAATTCCAACAAACTCTAGTAAATCCAGCCGGACAACCGGCGCCTAGAGCGCATGCGTTAAATCACGAATCGGGATTGCCGAATCGTGCCGAATGTGCCGGTTGCAACGAAAAGAGGGGTCGTGTATTAGTTCCCAATTCACGACTTCAAGTAGCCGTGTTCGATGAGGTAATTCAGCACCAGTGCCACCCCTTGCTCCACGGTCTGCGTGGAGGCGTCCCAGGTCAGTTCTGGTTTCAATGGGGCTTCGTACGGATCGTCGACGCCCGTGAAGCCCATCCCTTTCCCGGCCGCCACGGCATCGCGGGCTTGTTTGTACAGCCCTTTCGGATCGCGCTGTTCGCAGGTCTCGATGGGGGTGTTCACGAAGATTTCGATGTACAGGATCGCCCCGGTCTTGTTCTGCTCGTGGATTTTGCGCGCCGCATCGCGGTCTTTGCGGTACGGGCTGATGAAGCTCGTGAGCGCGAACAAGCCCGAATCGGCGAACAACCGAGAGACTTCCCCGATCCGGCGGATGTTCTCTTCGCGGTCTTCCGGGCTGAAACCGAGGCCGAATCGCTTGGCCGACGTCTCCGCAAGGCCGCGGGTATCCATCAGAATCTTGGGGCCGGCGTTCAAACCCATCCGCACGTTATCGCCATCGAGAACGTACGCGGGGTGGCCACGCTGAATCAGCACCTGCTCCAGAGCCACGGCCAACGTCGATTTGCCCGAACCCGATAAACCGGTGAACCAAAGTGTGGCCCCGTTCTGTTTCAAAAGGGCGTGGCGTTCGTCGCGGGTCACGGTGCCGGCGTGGTAGAACACTTGGGTCGGTTGGATATCTGCCATAGAAACCTTTGCGAAAAGAACGGAACGTTCGGTCAACTCTATGGGAGTGCGCCCGAGGGTCAGCCCGGATCGGAGCGAACTCCAGTTCAAAGGCGATAAAACTTGCCGGCTGCAACCGTTGTTTCGTGCGTACCGATTAGTTGACCCGAAAAGACATAACCTGCACGACTTCGCGCAAGGTGCTCGCATCTTTCACTTTGAAGTGCACGGTGTACTTCCCCGGTTGGTTCGGGGCCGTGAACCACAACCGTAAAAAGTGATCCCGTGGCAAACTTTGGCTGAACTCGGCTTTAGTTTCAATCAGTTCCGATCTCGAGACTTTGTCTTTACTTTCGATGTCGAGTACCCGACCATTGGCGTCGCGGATTTGACACGAGCAAATGTGCTTCGTGAGGTACCCCTCCACGCCACTCTGGATCGTCGGCTCGCTGTTGACATTCCCGAGCTGAAAATAAATGGTGACCATCGTGCCCGGTTTGTGGACGGCATTGTCCGGCAGCGGATCGTAATGTCCGAAGTCGGACACCGACCGGCAAAAGATGGCTTTTTCAATCGCCAGCGGCGCCCGTTTATTCAACAGATTGGCCACCGCGAGGAACTGCTCCGCGACCACCGCCAATTCCTTGGGGTCGGCCTGCGCCGGATTCAGTTTCGACGCCTTCACCAGCGCCGGAACCAACTGCAACACCAGCTCGCGGTTGGGCTTCTCGAGCATCTGAATCCACGGCATCGCCTCTTCGGGCCGCCCTTCCACATACGACCGCAAGATGGCCACAATCGGCGCTTCCGCAGCCGCCGGCACCACGGTCGCGGAAAGTAACTGCGGGGGCTGTTTTGGAGTCGTTGTGGGCGATGTTTCTGGGGCAATGGGAACGGTCACCACCGGTACCGACTGGACAGTCTGCGGGTTCAACGGGATTCGCGTACCGGGTTTGCGAATGATCGCAAAAGCCACCAGCGGCGGGGTTTCGGTCGACTTCGTCGGCGGCGCTTCCCGACCCGTGCCCATCGACACGGCACACGCCGGCAGAAACGGCAGCAGCAAAACCAGCACTCGGTGAAACGATGGCATCCCGACCCTCGACGACGACAACTGTCCCGACGAAG
>JANXWE010000354.1 GCA_025351325.1 Fimbriiglobus sp. | reverse complement strand
CAAAAACTCCACGTGCATCACTTCTTCACATCCGCTCCTTCGATGCAGTCGTGGTACTTGTCGACCGTCAAACCCGGAATCTCTTGGCGTTCCCCGTGCGACCAGTGCACGGTGGCCTTGAGGATCGTTTCGTCGGCAGCCAGGCCAAACAGCAGGCGGGGATCATCGGTGGAAGCGTAACTCGAGCCCCCTTTCACGAACTTCGTCTGTTGACCGAGTGCGGTTTCAATCACCACTCGGGTACCGACCAAATCTCGATTCGCCTTCCCCGTCAACGATAATCCCAGCCAGTGCTTCCCGGCCAGCGGGGCGATATTCTTCAAAATCACCAGCGGCTCGTTGTGGCGGACGACGACGAGATCGGGGCGGCCATCGTTGTCGAAATCACCCACGGCACTGCCACGGGCATTGTGGGCCGCCGCGAAGTAGCTCCCGCCGCGGGCCGACTGGATTTTCAGCTTGCCACCGTCGTTCAGAAGCAGTGCCGGCTTCTGGCGCCGCTCCCCTTTGACCGGGTGCCGGACGGCGTGCCCGTTCATGATGTACAAGTCGTCCCAGCCGTTGAGGTCGAAATCGGCGAAGCCGGTACCCCACGATACGAACACGCCGTTCAGGGTGCCCAACCCCGACGATTGCGTGGAGTACGAAAAGCGGACACGGTTGGGATCGGTGGTGCGGTTCTGGTACAACGCCGGCAGTTCGGATTCGTAATTGGTGACGATGATCGACGCCCGTCCGGAGTGGTCGAAGTCTGAGATTCCCAAGCCCATGCTGCCGTTGGCCGTGCCCCGGTCGTCGCAGGCCACCCCGGCGATCAAGCCGATCTCCTCGATCAGTATCTCGGCCCCCGGCCCGAACTTTGCCCCCCGATTCAGATAGAGGAAGTTGTCGTCGGTATCGTTCGCCGCGTAAATGTCGGGCCGACCATCATTGTTGACATCGACCATCACCGCCCCGATGCCACGGCCGTCGTTCCGGAGGGGGCCGCGCTTCTTCTCCGCATTCAGGTTCACCGTCGCGCTGATGTCGGTGAAGGTGCCGTTGCCGTTGTTTTGGAACAGCATGTGCGGCAATTGGGTGAATTTGGCGGGTTGGCAGACGTCCCGTGTTTTACCGTCGTAATTGCAGTCGGTGGGATGGCGGTACGGTTTGCCATCGGGCCCTGTACCACTGAACCCCCAGTTGCCGTAGTGGCAGACGTAAATATCGGCCAAGCCATCGCCGTTGAGATCGCCCCACGCCGTCGAGGTCGACCAGAGCGTATCGGTAGTCAGTCCGGCTTTGGCGGTCACATCGACAAACTTGCGGCCGCCCTTTCCGTCCGGTTCGTTGTGTAGCAGTACCAACCGGTTGTACCCGCTGACGAGCAGATCTTTCCAGCCGTCGTTGTCGTAATCGAATGCCGAGGCACCGTGCGAATACTGCAACGGCCCTTCTAAGCCGACCGCCTTCGTGACATCCTCGAACTTGAAATTTCCCAAGTTGCGGTACAGCTTGCACGGGTGGCCCAAGACGGTCTTGCCGTCGAAGTAGCCGCCGCCGACCACGAAGATGTCGAGCAGGCCATCGCGGTCGAAATCGAACAGTGCGACCCCGCCGCCCAACGATTCGATGATGGAATAGTTGTTGGTTTCCTCGCCGTTGCGGTAGGTGGCCTCAACGCCGCTCGTTTTGGTCACGTCTTCAAATAGCGTCGCCCCGACTGGTTCTTCGACACTGGCCGGGGTCGGGGTGGTGGTCGGCTTGCCGCAACTGGCGACGAGAATCAACAAGGTCAAAAGGGTACCGCAGACTGCCCAGCGACCGGATGACGACGACATGATGGGGATCCAAACGGAGAGGAGAGCGATCTACCAGAGATACGCCGGGCACCGCACCGCTGTTCAAATCGGATCAACGCAGTCTCGCCAACTGCTGCCGATGAAATGCGGCGCGCTCGGCGTTGCCGACTGTTTCAAAATGCGCGGCGAGCGCCTCGTGGGCCGGGCGAAATCCCGGATCGAGCGACAACGCGACGTCCAGCCAGCGCAACCCCTGCTCGGTGTTGCCCGTCTTCACCAACAAGCTCCCCATCTCGGTGTACAGCGCCGGGTCGAGCGGGCGTTCCGCCAGCCGCTTCGTCCGCAAGTCCGCCAACTGGGTCGACTGTTGCTTCACCGTTTCGGAACGCTTCAACTGCTCGGTCGCCTCCGCCGTATGTCCCGCTTGCTGGAGAGCTTGATACAAGAGGTACTGGGTCTGGTAGTCGTTCGGCAGCACCTCGGCGGCGCGCCGCAGCCACGTCTCCGCTTCGACGAGTCGCAGATCGCTCAGCGCGAATTGCCCCCGTGCCCGCAGTGCCAAGCCGTGATCCGGATTCGACGCCAACACCGCATCGAGCAGTTTCACCGCTTCGTCCGGGTGATTGGTCATTTTCAAACAGCGGGCCAAGCGAACCCGGTGATCCGGTTGATCGGGTTGATCTTGGGCGAGTCGCTCGAGTTCGGGAATCGCTTCGTCGAAGAGACCGAGATCGAGCAGGGTGACGGAAAGGATAGCCCGGGCTTTGGTGCGAGTCGGTTCGCGTTTGAGAACTTCGCGCAAGTCGTCTGCACCGATTGCCAAACCACGACCCCGGCCTTGGATCGCCGCTTGGCCGCGCAGTTCTAATGCTCGCAGATCGTCCGGGTAACTGCTCACCCACTGCTGGGCAATCGTGAAGGCGTCGTTGGCTCGGTAGACCGCCAAATACCCTTCGGTGAGTGCCTCCCAGACGGTGCGCTGCACGCCGGGGTCGGCATCCGCTTTCTGCTGCAAATACTCGGCGACATCCGAGACATTCCCATCGACCGCTTGAAGCAACGCCCACTCGAACGCCAATTCCGGGGTGGTACTCCCCGCCGCACGACGGGCTTCACGCAGTTCAGCCATGGCCAAGGTTCGATCACCCGATTGCCACGCCGCCCGACTGCTCAGCAATTGCACGTCGACCCGGTTCCCCCACGGCCAAATGGCCCGCGACCGTTCGAAGTGCCGATGGGCCACGTCCGGCCGATCCGCAGCGAGTGCCGAACGCCCGCTCCGAAACTGATACCACGCATAGAGTTGGACGGACGCCACCGCCGCGACCCCAAGGCCGATCCAAGTCCAACGGGATCGCAGTCGGCGGCGTGTCCAGGAATTCATGGTGCGTGTGTTCTTCGGAGGCGGACGGGAAACAGTTACTATAAGCCGTGCGAACCGTGGGAGAAAAGAAAAAGGCCACACGGCCAGCTCGCCAGGCTCTCCTCATGCTGTTACCCCAACACTTCGGCGTAGGCGTCTTCGTGGAAGCCGACCAGGAGCGTCTTGCCGACCTTGGCTGTGGGTGCCCGGAGGTTGCCGGTCGGGCCGATGATGAGTGCCAAGATCGTCGCGTCGTCGGGTTTGTCCGCCTTCAAATTCAGCGTTTCCACCTTCTTGCCCTTGGCCGCCACGATGTTGTCGATGCCTTGGAGGAGTGCCAATGCCTCCACCGGCCCGAGTTTCGTCTTGTTGGCGATCACCGTTTCCTTCACGGCCGTGCCCGCTTCTTCGCGGTAAGCTTCGGCCTTCTTGCAGGTTGTACACGAGTTGCGGTGGTAGAGCCAATCGATGGATTTGGGCATTGCGCCTCTCCGTATCTGGAATAGTAACTTCTGATTTCTAGTCGCTCACCCGACCGTCGTGGACGCGAATCACCCGAGCCGCGTAGCGCTTCGCCAATTCTTCGTCGTGGGTGACTAAAAGGAGGGTCATGCCGCGCTCGGCGACTTGGGTGAACAGGAGATCCATGACGCCGGTAGCACTGGCGGTGTCGAGGTTGCCGGTCGGCTCGTCGGCGAGTAATACCCCCGGCCGATTCACCAACGCCCGGGCCACGGCGACCCGCTGCCGCTCCCCGCCAGACAATTCCGTCGGCTTGTGGGTCAACCGGTGCGATAACCCCACGGCGTCGAGCATGGCCCGCGCCCGGGTTCGCCGTTCCGCACTCCTAGCCCCCGCCAGCATCAGCGGGAGTTCGACATTTTCTTGGACCGTGCGACTCGCAATCAAGTGGAACGACTGGAACACGAAGCCGATGCAATCCCGGCGGTAATCCGCAAGCTGGCTGCGGGTGAGCGCGCCCAAATTGCGACCCGACACGGTGAGGGTTCCCGTGCTCGGCACGTCGAGGCCACCGATCAAATTCATGAGGGTCGATTTGCCCGAACCCGATTTGCCGAGGATGGCGACCCGTTCGCCCCGCTCGATGGCCAAGTTCACCTCGGCGAGCGCCGTCACCACCGACGAACCACTACCGTAAATCTTGGAGAGTTGGACGGCGCGGATGATGGATTCAGGCATGCCGTCAATTTATCGACGCAATCGGTTTCGGGAATAAATCCCACCCGCGCCGGATCGTATTACCAGTAGACCCTTTTGCGGTTCCCCCGCCGTCCCCATCAACCCGAGGCAGGCTATGTACGGCTATTTGGCCGACGCAGTCGTGTTGTTTCACGTCCTGTACGTCGCTTATGTTTTGGTCGGTCAATTGGCGATTGTGGTGGCCGCTCCGTTCAAACGGTTCTGGGCCCGCAACCCGTGGTTCCGGTTCACGCACCTCGGGGCCATCGGCATCGTCGCCCTCGAAGCCGTGATGGGTTGGCGTTGCCCGCTGAGCATTTGGGAAGAAAAATTTCGGCTCTGGGATGGCCAAACTTTCGACTCCGATGCAACCTTCCTCGGCCGCATGCTCCACAACCTGCTGTTCATCGACGGCATGCCCGAAGTCTTCTTTACCGTGCTGTACATCTCGATGATGGTGCTGGTGGTGCAAGGACTGGTGATGTACCCCCCGCGTTGGTTCCGCATCGGGGAGGCAAGGATACTGCCCGCTTAGTCAGATCTCTACCCCAGAATCCGTTCGCTCCGCGAACGGAATTTCCGAGTTCATCGAGCGGTTCCTTCGCGAAGGTGGAACCGTTGGCGGAGCGAACGGAGTACACTGACCGAGTTGAACTCCAACTCAGAACGCTTCATTTCTTCACCTCCACCAACCAACTTTCTTTGTCGACTCGCTTGTCCATTTTGCCGGAGCCGGAGACCCAAAAGATCGGTCCTTGGAGGTTGTGAGTCGTCTTCTTCCCGAACGTGACGGTGTCGAGTTGCAAGTTCGCGTCGATGTGGAAAGTGAGGAAGTCGCCCGCGTCGTGGCCGAACTGTTCCAGCCCGTCTTTGGACTTGTCGTGCTGGATGCTGGTGGCCAAATCGACGGGCACCCAACCCACCGTCGCCGCGTAGAATTCCGCGCGGACGTGCCATTGGTAATACGCAATCGCACCGATTTTATCGTCCGCCTTCGCGGAGGTCGCCCAACGGCCGAAGAGGGTACGGGCGGGGATCTCGTTGGCCCGCATGACAGCGGTGAACAGCAGCGAAAGCCCACCGCAATCGGACTTCCCCGCGTCGCAAACGACGCTCGCTTTGCGATCCATGTCGTTCTTGTAGTCATAGGTGTAACTACCGCGCAGACCGAGGAACACACGACGGGCAAATGGGATTTCCCCCTCGGTTTTGCGACGCAGATAGCCGGCGGACTTCAGCCACTTTTGAAATGCGGGAGCTTTGAAGTCGATGTCCCCCAATTCCGAGAGTGCGGCCGCGCTTTCCTGGACTGTCAGCAGGGAGACCTTGGAAGCCACACCGTTGCCGGCCACCGCCAAGTGCCGGGAATAGAGCGTCGCCGTGTATTGCACTTTCATGGAGAGTTTCGATTTCAGCTCGTCGGTTTTTGCCGGAACGCGGGCCAACATCACGGGTCGTGCGAGCGGACTCAATTCGGTCACTGTTTCGGCGGTCGGAAAATCGAAGGTCGTTTTCGTGTTCTTTTGCCCTGGCAATTCGGGGGCGATGGCCGCGAACGCAATCCACTCCTTGGCCTCCAAATTGGGGAAACTCGACGTGGCAGTCATCGTCGCTGTCACCGTTTGCTTTTCGACAAATTCAATCTTGTACTGCACTTGCGCAGTCGCCTGCTGGACAAGGCTGAAAGATAAGAGGGCGGCCGAGCAGCGGGTGAAGTGGGACATTGCGAACTCGGTGAAAATTGTTACGTCCATCGTATCCGGGCTGCGCGAACGGTTCAACACGCCGCCTATACTCGGATGACCATCTCTCCTTCATCCTGGTCAACTATGCGCATCTTACTCTGGTACCGGAACGATTTGCGGCTGCACGATCACGAAGCGCTGCATCGGGCCATCGGACAGAAACCGTCGGTGATCGTGCCACTGTATTGTTTCGACCCGCGCCAGTGGTGGTCAACAGCGTTTGGATTTCGCAAAACCGGTGCGTTTCGAACGCAGTTCTTACTCGAAAGTGTCGCCGATTTGCGTACCGGTTGGCAACGGCTCCAGAGCGATCTCGTGGTTCGCCAAGGCCAGCCCGAAGAGATCATTCCGCAACTGGTGAAGCAGTTCGACATCGACGCCGTGTACTACCACGAAGAAGTTGCCTCCGAAGAGCGCGCCGTCGAGCGGGCGCTCCGGAAATCGCTCGATTCCCGGGTGGCGGTCAAGACGTTTTGGACGCACACGCTGTATCATCCGGGCGATCTCCCGTTTGCGATCAGCGCTCTCCCGGAACTCTTCACCACCTTTCGCAAAGACGTCGAAAAATCGTCGTCGGTGCAACCGGCGCTCCCGGCACCGACCGCGGTTCCACCGCTGCCCGACATCGAACCGGGAGCCCTGCCGACCTTGGCGGAACTCGGCGTGGAACCGGTGCCGGTCGATAGCCGTGCCGTGCTGACGTTCGCCGGCGGCGAAACGGCCGGGTTGGCCCGCCTCGACGAGTACATTTGGAAGCAAGATTGCCTGCGAACCTATAAGGAAACACGCAACGGCATGAAGGGGGCGAACGACTCCACGAAGTTTTCACCCTGGTTGGCACTCGGCTGCCTTTCCCCACGGGTGATCGCGGAAAGCGTGCAACACTACGAATCGCAACGGGTCCGCAACGATTCCACCTACTGGCTGATCTTCGAACTGCTCTGGCGCGACTATTTCCGCTTCATCGCCAAGAAGCACGGCAACCGGATTTTCCAGCGTACCGGCTTGCAGCGAACGGAAATCCCGTGGGTGGAAGACCCCGTGCTCTTCGACGCCTGGCGGAACGGCCAAACCGGCTACCCGTTGATCGATGCCAACATGCGCGAGCTGGCCGCCACAGGCTTTATGTCAAATCGCGGCCGGCAGAACGTGGCGAGCTTTTTGACGAAGAATTTGGGCATCGATTGGCGGATGGGTGCCGAGTGGTTCGAGTCGCTGTTGCTCGATTACGACGTGGCGAGCAACTGGGGCAACTGGGTGTATGCCGCCGGCGTCGGGAACGACGCCCGCGGGTTCCGCTATTTCAACATCACCAAGCAAGCACGCGATTACGATTTGAAAGGCGACTACGTCCGGCACTGGTTGCCCGAGTTGGCCCAAGTGCCCGGCGATCTCGTCCACGAACCGTGGAAACTGTCGACCGAACAACAACAGCGTTACGGAGTCAAACTGGGCGTCGACTACCCGCTGCCGATTGTCGACCTGTTCCAGTCGGCGGCCCGGAACGAAGAGATCTACAACCGGGCATTCAAACAGCCGGCTCAGGCCCAGGCCAACCGCGGAAAGCCAGATCGATCCCGATCCGACCGTCGGAAGCCCTATCGGAGTGGTTCTTGACGGCGGGTCAGCAAATCGGCCACGACGGCACCGAATAGCAACAACGCTCCGAGCGGCTGCAAACTGGCCATGGTGCTGTCCGGGTGCAGCGGAAATAACCCGCGCACCATCACGGCCAAGAGCATGCCGATTCCGATGCAGCCGATGATCTTGTTCCGCCGACCGAGGTTGGACCCGACCACCAGCCAACCGACCGGAGCCAGTATGGAATAGGTGTTCAATTCCGTAGCGGGGCCGAAGAGGACCATCCAAAGCAAGCCGGCACAGAAGACCCGCCCGTTCAGTTCTGGAGTGGCCCCGCGTCGCCGCAAGGCTCGGCACACGGTTCCTGCCAAACAAAGCCCGGTGATCGCGGCGACGAGCTGACTGGCATCCCGACCGACGCAATTCCCCGTCGTCACCCGGACGAGATACGTCCACCCTTTTGAGGTGCGTTCGATGGACGCTTGGCTCCGGTCGTCGGAATCGGTGGCGTGGCAGAATTCAATGGTTTCATTCCATACATAGTGGCAATCTTGAAACGCATACGGGGCTACCAGAAACGCCAGCAACACGATCGACATCCGCCAACCGAGCCGGGCCGGGGCCAGCAGCATCAGCAGCCCCGCCAAGGCAATCGGGTACCCCTTCCACGAGACGGCGAGCATCAGCCAGCCGGAGGCCTTCCACCAGTTCCCACGCACCACGGCCGCCGTGCCGAGGAGCATCGCCGCCGTCATCGGCAGGTTCACCTGGCCGTTGTTGAACGCCGGCAGGATCAAAATCGCCGCGAGGATCCAAACCGTCGCATTGGCCCCCACCGAGGGCGGGGTCGGGTGGACCGCACTCAGGAATCGCCGCAGACCCAGGGCGAACAATCCGATGCCGAAGAGTCGCCAGCCGAAGCCGACGAGCTTGGGCGGAAGTTGCGAAAGTGGCGCAAAGAGCGCGGCGAAGCCGGGCGGATTGCGGAAGACGTCCAACGGGGCCGGGGGGCGAGAATACAGCGGTTCGCCGTTCCACCAGCGTTCGCCCCCCAACGCATAGACAGGGATGACGGACTGAGCCGTCGGCCGTGCCACCGCCACGCGGCAGAATACGCCCAGCAACAATGCGACCCAAATGCAAATGGCCCACCGCGTGGCGAGGGGGATGGCCATCCAGCGTCGCCAATTAGTCATCCGCACCTCGCGCACCCCGACCGGTGACGATACCGCGTTTCGAACTCCGGATGAATTCGATCAGCTCGCGCACGGCCGGGAGTTGGCCGTCGTCCGCTTCGATCCGTTCCACGGCGGCACGGATCGTCAGCCCGCTGCGGTTGAGGAGTTTGAACGCCCGGCGGATCGCCGAGATTTCCGGGTTCGGGATCCCGGCCCGACGCATGCCGATGACGTTCACCCCGTGGACGATGTTCACTTCCTGCACGATCCAAAACGGGGGCAGATCTTGGCTGACGGCCGACGTCCCCGAGAGCATCGCCAAGCGGCCGACGCGGCAGAACTGATGCACCGCCGTGTTCCCGGACAGAAACGCGCCGTCGAATACTTCCACATGGCCACCGATCACGGCGCAGTTGGCGAAGATGCACTGGTTCGCCACCCGGCAGTCGTGGGCCACGTGGCTGCCGACCATGAACAGATTCTTGTCCCCGATGGTGGTTTTGCCCGTCGCCGGCATGCCCCGGTGTACCGTTACATGTTCGCGGAACACATTACCAGCACCGATTTCGACGCTCGTCGGTTCGCCC
>JANXWE010000344.1 GCA_025351325.1 Fimbriiglobus sp. | reverse complement strand
CAGTTACGACGCACTGGTTCGGGATCGAATTTGCAAACCACTCGGACTAAAAGATACCGGCGAGGCGCTCACGGGTGGTCAGAAATCCCGACTGGCACGCGGTCGCAATGACAAACTCGAACTCACCGACCCCTGGGATTTTGCGACCTTGGAAGCCTGCGGCGGGCTGCGTTCCACGGCCGACGACATGCTCCGATTCGCCGCCGCCAACTTGATCGAGGTGAAATCACCGTTGCTGGACGTGCTGAAAACGAGCCACGAAAAAAGGATGACGGCCGGATCGGACGCGGTCGATATCGGCCTTTGCTGGCACCGGTTGAAACTAAAAAATGGTGACCCGATCGTTTGGCATAACGGCGGCACCGGCGGCTTCCGCAGCATGCTGGCGTTCACCCCGACCACAAAATGTGCGGTGGTGGTGCTTTGCGCCGCCTCACTCGGTGCGGATATTGACGAGTTGACGCTGAATGTCCTGAAGGAATTGCAACCGAAGTGATGCACTTTTTCCGTTCGAGTGAAATTAGTTTCACTATTCTCGACCAATTCGCTTGACCGCGTCCGAAACGGATGTTAATGGATAGGTGTACTGGATTTTACGTTACGGATTTTCACTATGATGCAATTTCATGACCAAGTTAGCCGCGAGACGCAGTCGAGCGCGGCCTGTGAATAGGGCGTGTCAACGAGGTTTCTCGCGCTCGACTTCGTCTCGCGGCTAAATTTCCCCGCATCAAGCAAGGGCAACCCGATGAACAGTGTCATCCAATACTTGAACACCGATCTCGACCTGACGTCGGCCGACGACCTGACAGAACTCGCGGAGACTTTTAAGGCCGGCGGCGTGTTCCCGATCCACGTCACGCGGGGCGATGACGGGATGTGGTATGCGACATTCGAGACGAATACTCAGCACACTGAGCCGGAGCCGAACATCGCGGCCATGCTCGCTGTTGTCGAGTCTCTCGTACCGCTGCTCCGGTCGGTCTGGGCAGGGTGCTCGCGGCGAGAGTTCAACATCGGGTACAATTGTGGTCGGGAGCCATGGGCGTTCAATCAGGCATTGTCGGCCGGGCTACTGGGTCGGATGGCTGCCGCAGAGGCGACCTTGAGATTTACACTCTACCCCGTCCGCGAGCCAGGCCTCTGACCGCAGTCGTTTGTCGAGCAAGAGGATAGACGGCATGGCGAACCAAATGCGGTGTCCGACACACGGGCTGACTACGGGCTGCATGATCTGTCACCATCTGCGGGATGGCTCCGACTTGGGCTACTACCGGGTCGAGGTGCCTCCGGAAGTGGACTTCTACGAAACGGGGCTGTGCGAAGAGTGCGACGCCATGCTCTGGCGGGAAGAGGGCTGGACCGATCCGCTCAACGATTTCGCAGACTGGAAACTGTTCTGCCGGGGGTGTTTTGAAGCCGTGCTGGAGCAGCATCGACTGCTCGGCGTCGGCCAGCATGCCCCCGACGATGACGAGGACGAGGACGCTTAATCGGTGGGAAATGCATGGGCGTGATGCGCGGCTACCTCTGCGAACGTTGTCCACTCGCTTTCGAGATCGGCGGTTATGCCTATTGGTCGTTGGAAGGCCGATGCGAGCAGACAGTCTGTACGGCCTGCGGGACGATGCACCGTCTAAACGAGACAAAAGGCATCTGCCAAGTAACGGCACTCCCTGGGCCAGTTAGATGTTTGCCGCTCGTAACCCGAAAATCAGCTTGGGGCGATGCCAGTAAGATCACAGACTACGAGTGGCAATTCACCGACGCGGATTGGGAAGCTGTAGGGATTCACCTTGGGGGCATCGAATCACTTGGGCAACTCGCGTGCAGCCGATGCGGCGAAGTCGGGCGAATCCAGTCACTTGAAAGTCCGCCCAATCAGGTGGTATTCAACGGTTTGTGCCCGCTGTGCGAGCGTCCGATCGCGTGTTTGTACCATGACACCGTCAACTGAGAGTAGGCCAAAATATCCTCCACATGTACAAGGTTGACTCGGCGTCGAAGATGGTATTTTTCGCTCCGAAGGAGCGTTCGGAATCGGGCGCTCCTTCGGAGCTAGAAATCTTGAATCAATTCCAGGCCCTACCGGGCCTGGCTAAAATCGAACGCTCCTTCGGAGCGAAGACTCCGCCGAACTTCTGCAGTGAATCCGTGCGAAATGAAATCAACCTGAACCTTGAGGATGCAACCATGAAAGAGTCGGCATCGGAACTGATCTCGAAACGAATTGCCGAACTCGGGGACTGGCGCGGGGAGACCCTTGGCATCATGCGGAAGCTCATCCGGGAAGCAGACCCGGACGTCGTCGAGGAGTGGAAGTGGATGGGCACTCCGGTGTGGTCGCACGACGGCATCATCTGCACCGGCGAATCGTACCAGAAAGTCGTGAAGCTGACCTTTGCCAAAGGCGCGGCTTTGAATGATCCAACCGGTCTCTTCAATTCGAGTCTGGACGGAAACGTCCGCCGCGCGATCGATATTCACGAAGGAGAGACCGTTGACGAGGCTACCTTCAAGGCACTCATTCTTCAAGCTATTGCCCTTAACCGCTCCAAGAAAGTGAAGTCTTAAGGGATCCCGCCACGAGGACAGAATGGGCGCTAACATTCTTCGCTCCGAAGGAGCGAAGAGGCTTCCCACCCTCGTTCAGACCGTCCCGAATTGGCGGTCGCCGGCGTCGCCCAAGCCGGGGACGATGTAGCCCCGTTCGTTCAGGTGCGAATCGATGGCCCCGAGAAACGCGGGCACGTCGGGGTGGGTCGCCCGGAGGGCTTGCACCCCTTCCGGGGCGGCGATCACGCCGATGAAAATGACCCGGGGGACGCCGGCCGCTTTCAAGATGCGGATGGCTTCGTTCGCGCTGCCGCCAGTGGCCAGCATCGGATCGAGCACGAAGGCGACATCCAGCCCGTGGTTCGCGGGGAGCTTGTTGTAGTAGGTCACCGGCTTGAGCGTTTGATGGTCGCGGTACAAGCCGAGGTGCCAGACGCTGGCCGTGGGAAGAGCTTCGAGCAGGGCGTTGGCCATGCCGAGGCCGGCACGGAGCACGGGCACCAGGCCGATGACTTCGGCGAGAGTCGCCGACGCACATTCAGCCACGGGTGTGGTGACGGTGGACGGCTTCAATTTCAAATCGCGTGTCGCCTCGTAGAAGAGGATTTGCGAAATCTCGCTGATCAAGTGCCGGAAGAGTTGCGGGGGAGTGGCCGCGTCGCGCAGGGCGGCGAGATGGTGCTGAACCAGCGGATGTTGGCAGACGTGAATCACACGAGATCCTCGCAGAATCAGGAATTCTTCCGTTCGCTTTGGGCGAGCCATTTCTGCATCTTCGCCAGCGTGTCGGGCCACGGTTTGCCGAAGCGTTGCTGGCCGAAGGCGTCGTAGAGCAGGTCGAGGGTTTCGATCAAACTTCGGATTTGGCGGGCACGTTCTTCGAGCTTGGCCCGAGCTTGGGTAATGTCATCGGGTGGGAGCGGGAGTTTCGCCCCGCCGACGCCGAGCGTTTCGGC
>JANXWE010000336.1 GCA_025351325.1 Fimbriiglobus sp. | reverse complement strand
GCCTGATGACGCTCTTCCCGCTCGGGGCCGTGCAGATGGGCCAAGCCCTCCGCGACGACCGCAGCGGCCAAACCGCCAGTCAAGCCGACGGTATCGTCCGGTTGTGGTGGCAGACGGAGGTGGTGGAGAAAAATCAACTGCTCCCAGGTAGCGAAGACCCGTTTTTTTTAACGCTTGATAATCCTAATTACCCGAATCCGGCGACAGTCCTCCAACCGCAACGGGCACTGGATAATTCACCGAGCTATCCTGTGGTACTAGATTCCATCGGCTGGCATTCTCAATCGGTAGCTACTGGACAATGGATATCTCTTTCGGTGGCCGAACCACGGCTTCCCCGCCGTACGATGAAATCTATTACTAATCTCATTCCCCAAGCTGTCCGCACCTTTTCCATGATGGACGATATTACCTTTACTGAAACTGGAATACCCGACACAAATAGTGGGAGTTTGCCCAACAAAGTCGTCCGCGAAGGTGCCTTTAACTGGTGCGCCGTCATTCAACGGCCGAACAATGCGAATCGTTACACCGCTGATTTCAAGGTATGCGTATTTCACACTAAGGGTCTGTACGGCGGCCACGTGCCGGGATTGGCTCCGACGAATGCGGAAACAATTTACAGTCTTACCAATACGCTATTGGCTCCGCCCGCTCTCAATGGCACCCAAGTCGTCTTGAACGTCCCCGTCGGCAACTTGCCCATCCGCAGCGGCAGTTGGATTATGGACGGTTCAAACTCGGCGGTCACCAACTTCTACCGGATTCAAAGTGTCACGGATAATGGGGCTTCGACGACTCTCGAACTCGATACTCCACTCAAAGGTACGACTCCGATTACTCAGATGTATATCATCCGCGGCCTCGCCGACGTCTTCGACCGGCCGCAGCTCACCGCGAGTGGCTACTCGCGGCAAGCACCCTAATTGATCACTGAAATCCGGATTGCACCGTACACGGCATTGTTAGATGAGGGCCTCCTATGCGAATCTCAACTCGAACACGCAGCGGCCGGGCGGGCTTCACGCTCGTGGAATTGCTCGTGGCCGCGGCGCTGTCGATCTTGATCATGGCCGTGTTGTCGACCGCGTTCCAAACGGGCCTGCAAACGCTCAGCACGTTGAAGTCGCTCGGCGACATGGCCGAACGCCTCAAGACCGCCGAGACGCTGTTGCGGACGGATTTGACCGCCGAGCATTTTGCCCCCACAGGAAATAGCTTCCCGACCAACGGCGACGATTCCCCCGGCATCCAACGGGTCAGCGATATCCGTTTCGACAGACTCACCGCTTTAGGCTCAGAAACGTCATTGCCCCCAGGCGGCTACTTCCGGATTCGCCAAGGCAATCCGCTGGTGGCGCCACCAGCCCCAGTGGGCCCATTATTTGGTACCGAAGGATTTGATGCGGATGGACTGAGTTCCTCCAGCGCGGATGCTTCACCGAATCAGCTTGCCCTACTCAGCTTTACGACTCGGCGGCGCCAACGGGGTACCGAAGACCTCTTCGCAGCCAACTTGGGGACGCCGCCGTTGGCCCCGGACATCCAATCGATCATGGATCAGCGGATCACCGATGTGATGCCGATCCCCGGATTGTACGTGACCAATTTCGCTCAGATCGATTGGTTTTTGGATGCGAGTCGTCCGACTGTTCTTAACGGAGTGACGACTTGGCCACTCGTACGCAGGAATCGTGTCTTGGGTCAGAATGGTGTTCCAATTACGGCGGCTAGTAAACCATTAATTGAAGACGTTGTCTCCCTTGTACCAACTGCTCCTGCACTCCCGACCACGTTGAATACACCGAATGCAATCCGTTTCCCTGGAAACCGTCCTTTACCCACTAGCATTCCTAATACCAGCTCCCGCGTGGGTGACGATATCGTCATCACCAACGTGTTGTCGTTCGAAGTCAAAGCCACCTGGATGCCCGGTCCGGCCGTTGCGGCACCACGAGCATTCATCGCCCCCGGGGTGCCCAACGGGGATTACCCCTTCGACGATTTGCCATTGCCTGCCGGGACACCGGACAATCCAACTATTGGGTTTCGTACCTTCGACACCATGACGAATCAGGGCACGACGCCCAACACGCCCGGATTCGAGTGGAACGCACCGGGGAACGTGAACTCGATTCCGCTGCGTATCCGCGTCCTCGCGGTTCAGGTCAAAATCCGGGTCTACGACCCCAAGAACAAGCTGACCCGGCAGACCACCTTGGTCGTGAAACTCTGATTCGGCCGGAACTTCATCCGATACAAGTCCGTGTGGGAGATGCACCATGCTCGCGATTCGCCACCCCGCCCGCCGCCGAGGAGCCATCCTGCTCGTCGTGCTGGCCATGCTCGCCCTCTTCGCGGTCATCGCGCTCAGCTTCGTGCTCTACGCCGAATCCGAAGCCACCAGCATGCGCAACGGTCGCGCCGCCCGCAACGAAATCGCCGACCCCAACCCCCAAGAAGCGGCCAACGCCTTCCTCGGGCAACTGTTGCTCGGCACGGACGATAACACCTCGGCAATGTACGGCCACGATCTGGCCACCAATAAGTACGGTTGGGTCGCCGGCGGGGGCCAGAGTTATTCGCCGTACAGCGGGGTCGGCTTGACCGGCCTGCCGCCCGAAGACGTGTCCGCCCCACTCGGGTTTGCTCCCAATACGATCCTCCGAACGGGCTTGGTGAATTACACCCGTAATACCGCCGGCCAATTCGTGAACCCCAACCTCCGCGTCGTCGGCGGAACCCCATTCAACAAATCGACCCCGTACACCTATGCCGATCGGGCCAACTTCTACTTGGCGATGCAAGACCCGGTCACGGGTCGGATCATTCAGCCATCGTTCTTCCGCCCGGATTTGTTCGATCCGTTCAATAATCCATTGGGCAGTTTGTATCCGGGTAATGCTAACTGGACGAACCCTGTCGGACGCTATTTGACGACGCGGCCTCGCCCCGGCCCGAACGTGCCCATCGGCGACCCGACCCGGGAACATCCGAACTTCCCGCTGGTGCCTGCGGATGCCGATGGCATCTATCGCGGCGACGTGGCGAACATGAAGTTCATCAACGGTTCGCAGCAGAACGACAGCCTCTGGATGTATGCCGGGGCACCCGTGAAAGAGTGGCGCGGCAAACAGTACGTCTCGATGATCGCCCCGTTGATTTTGGATCTCAGCGGCCGCATCAATATGAGCGTCGCGGGGAATAACCGGGGAGCGACCGCGTCCGCTTCCAACCAGGGTTTCGGCGCTTGGGAAGTGAACCCAACGAATTTGAGTAGCCCGCCTATCACGACCTTAGAATACGCGGCGATCATGAACGCGCGTTACGGCGGTGGGCCGAACGCACCTGCCAACCGGTACACGGGATCGACGAATGGAAATATCAACGGCGGTAAAGTGCCGCCGCAAATTAGCCGCATCGATGCCGACGGTGTCGGCCCCGGCCCGGCGATGAGTGCTCC
>JANXWE010000317.1 GCA_025351325.1 Fimbriiglobus sp. | reverse complement strand
GTCGGGTGATCCGGTTCGCGTCACCCGACCCCTCACGGGGTACGGCTCGCCGGGAACAGTCGCTGGTTCACACGGCCAAGCGGCCACGATCTTGACGAGTTCTATTTCGTTTGAAAATCCTTGGCAAACGCTTTCGCGCTCAGCTCTTCGCCGGTGGCGAACTTCATCAACTCTTTCCAACTCAGGCTCCGCCCAGGCTCGAAGACTTTCTTCTTCATGAAGTCGCCGATCTTTTTGTCGCCGATGTACAGCACGGTGCTCGGATCCGCTTTGTCGTACAGGTCGCGTGCGATCGTGTGGTGCACTTGCGATGCGAAGAGCTGCCCCATCATGTAGTTGTGGTAGTACACCGGGGCACTGCAGATGTGGATCTTCGCACCGTAGTCCGGGGCGTTGCGGTCGCTCGGTCGCTTCAGCAATTGGTACTTTTCGACCAAATCCCACCAGAGTGTGTTCAGGTTCTGTTCCGGGTTCTCGTACATGCCCTTCTCGAAGCGCAGCATCACCTGGCACCAGCGGCTGAAGATCAAAAGCTCGTTGCGCAGAACCTTCGCTGAGGCTTCGTCGAACGCTTTGGGATTCTCGACCTTCACGCCCATTTTTTCGAGCCAAGCCCGCTGCTTGCTGAATTTTTGGAACTGCATCGCCACCCCCTCGGTGGTCAGAATGTGCGCTTCGCCACGCAGAATGTAGGGCACCTCTTGCGGGATGTTCTTGCTGCTGTACACGGAGTGGCCGAGTTCGTGCAGCATCGTGCTCATCCAGTATTCCGTCGGGGTGATGTTCGCCAACATCCGGACATCGCCTTCCCGGTCGATGTCGGTGCAGAACGCGTGTGGCGACTTACCTTTCTTCTCGTAAAGGTCGCTGCGGGCGATTACGTCGCCGATGGGCAGGCCGATGCCGTCGTAGAACTTCTCGCACAATTTCAGAATGTCGGCGTTCTTGAACGGCGCATCGAGATCGGCGTCGAACACGGCGGGCGACTCTTGGAAGAACGGATCGTGGTAGTGCCAGGGCATCAGATCTTTCACGGCCACGCCGCAGTTCTTGGCGAGGCGTTCGTCGATTTCGGCTTTGGCTTTGGCGTAAGGTTCGCGCGTCAGGTTGTCGAGTTCGTCGAACAGCTTAATCAGTTCCGTTGCGGTCTGTTCGTTGAGAAAGAGCATCATCTCGTGGTAGTTTTTGAAGCCGAGTTCTTTCGCAGCCTCGTTGCGGAGTTTGACGAGTTCCTTCAAATCGGCTTCCACATTCGCGCCGACCTTTTTGCTCCCTTCCCACACCTTCTGGCGCTCTTCGGAGTTCGTCGATTCTTTGAGGATCTTCCGCACTTGGCTATCGCTCATTTCTTGGCCACCGACATTGGCCCGGAAGACGTTGAACTTCTGCTCCACGGCATTCGCCTTCGCCGTGATCTTCTTGAGCAGTTCGGGTTTGACCTGCTTTTCCAGATATTGCAGGTAGAGTACGTCGATCTGGCGCACCAGATTGG
Organism: Fimbriiglobus sp.; assembly: GCA_025351325.1. Classification (GTDB taxonomy): domain Bacteria; phylum Planctomycetota; class Planctomycetia; order Gemmatales; family Gemmataceae; genus JALHQU01. The sequence goes on along the minus strand of JANXWE010000317.1, from coordinate 2,661 downwards.
GGTCCTTCGTCGCTTTCTTGATGTAGCCGCGGATGGTCTTGAGCTTCTCGAAGCCCTCTTTGTTAGCCAAGGCGTTGTCGAGTGCGTTCTGCTTTTCCTCTTTGCGGGCGAAGTCCGCATCGGTACCGGAGATATTGGCGCTCCACCACGCTCGACCCAGCGCGATCTCCAGTGGGCGAATCTTCTTCACGTGATCCGCGACGAAGGCTTTCGCTTCATCGTCGGCGAGTTGGGCGTTGGCGGTTTGCGCGTTGAGTCCAACCACAGTAACACCTCCGGCAATCAGGAACGAGCGACGATCGGGTAGCATGATTTTCTCCGTCATGTGGAATAGACCCATTTTCCAAGCCAGATCGCTGGAATCAACAGCAAAACGATCAGCAGACCCGGCCAGCCGACGAAAGCGGTAGCAAGGATCGCATCCAACAGAACCAGTCCGAAAATACTCCGTTTGACTGCGGCTTGCACCATCTTCGGCGTCGGTTTGTGGATCGCCGCAACGACCGAAGTGCCCACAACGAACCCAAACAACACTAGCAAATACGGGAAATAGACGGGTGAATCCCCGGCCGACAGATGCACTGGCACGGCGACTGCCAACCCGACTGACAACGCCATGACAATCGCGGCGCCGACCAATTGGATTTTGCGGCTGTCACCCTCCTCGGTTCGGGCGAACCAAGTGACACCGACGATGTACAACCCGATCACGGATGCGAGATGCCAAGGAATCAGAGACTCGGGGGCGAACGCTAAACTCCCAAGCAGCACGTTCAGAAATCGGCAGGAACCCATCGCGACGGGGCCGATCCAGAAATGCTTGATGATCCAGTTGTAGAGCACAATGACCACCGACAAACCCGCGGCCACTGCGAACGTCGTGGAGGCGAAACCGTCTACGAGACCGGCAAATATCAATCCCGCGAATAGCAGTCCGACGGCCACCATCACTGCCACCTTCAGCCCGATTCGCTTCGAGGGTAGTGGTCGAAACGATTGCTTCGCTTCGTCGTCGCGGACATCGCAGATGTCGTTCAAGACCATGCCGAAAAGGTACAAGCAGCCCGATGCGCCCAGCAGCAGGAACACCAATTCCGGCCCCGCAGTGATGGTGCCGACGGCACACGCGGCCATCAAAATGTCCGCGAAGGCGGTGAAGACATTCGGCAGTCGCAAGAGTTGGGCGAACGCGAGCAAGCGGGGTGTCGTCATCGGAAATTCAATACTCAGGCGAGGTTCACGGCGACATTGTAGGTCGAGGGGCCACTCGTCGCCCGCTCACCGAGGTTCAGCAAGTCGTCTTCGTTATTCACAAACCGGACATCGCGGATTCCCTCCGCATAAAGTCGGCCGACGAATACGGGTTTGTCGTCGTCCGTGATCGCAATCATGATCGCGGAAATGGCGAACCCTTGGCGGCGGAGTTGTCCGAGCGCCACCGATGTTTCCACCGAAACTTGGGGCAGAATGGCCATGATCGTGGCGTCTTTTGATAGTCGCGGGCCAGCGTCGAGGATCAACCCGGTGAAGGTCATGCCGTCGGTGAGTTCGAGTCGAGCGAGGGCGTCTCGGATCTTCGAGAACTGATCGATCCCGCGCCGCGTGTCGACGACCACGGGCCGCAATCGCTTGTCGGGGCCGAGTGCTTCGTACTTCGAGCGGGCTTCAAAACGGGTCTCGAACCCTTGTTCCGCCACTTCGGAAGTCGTGTCGGTTTTCACCGACGCTTCTTCACGGATTCGCGCCGCCGTATCGCGGCCATTGCTGGCAAAACCGACTTGTTGGTTCAACATCGACACCGCGTACGCGATGGCACAGGCCGTGGTGATGGCGAGTTCCGAACGGTACGGTTCCCCACGCTTGGCATAGCCAGCCGAGTTGAAATCGACGAGCACCGTGGCTCCGGCTAGCGAAGTCGGTTCATAAACTCGGCAGTGCAACTCGCCGGTACGTGCTGTCGCGCGCCAGTGAATTCGCTGAAGTGGGTCACCGACGACGTACGGCCGGACACCGGCGGTGCGCGTCGGATCTTCGAACAACCGGTTCGCCAATCGCACCTCGCCGATGGGGCGTTTGGAAGCGAACTCGTACTTGGCGAGCTGCATGATCTTGGGGTAAACCAACACGAATGCCGGGTTGGAGAGAATCCGGTGCCGGCGGTGGAGGCCGAACACGTCGCCCGTCTCGGCGAACGTCGGGCCGAGTTGGTAGTAGCCACGCATCACGAATGTGATTTTGTACTTCACCGTCTTCGTCTTCCCGGCACCGATCAACACGATGGCAATGCGTCTGCCTTTAAGTGTGATTCGAGGGGGCTTCTGACGCAGGGCGAACTCCGGGAGCATGTCCTCGACGAGGAGCCAACCGATGGGGAGCTTGCCAGTGTTTTTGAGTTTCACCACCACCTCGATGGTCTCGCCCACTTCGCGCGGTTTTTGATCGACGGTGCGAATCGCCTCGAGTTGGCCGATCCAACTCTTCGCCAAGTACCGGCTGAGCAGATAAACACCGAGAAGGACGTAACCGGCGAACGCGACCAACCCGGCTTGCAGCACAAGTGCCAGCCCGGTGAGCGCGAGGATGATCAAAATCCAACGGTAGTTTTTCATGCTGTTTAGCCGCGAGACGTCCGTCGAGCGCGTTCGCCGTTGCGCATTCCGC
>JANXWE010000302.1 GCA_025351325.1 Fimbriiglobus sp. | reverse complement strand
ACCGTGGCCCCAACGAACTTCCCCGGCCAGTGGATCGAGTGAATCAACGATGGTGCGCAGGAAGGTTGTCTTCCCTTGGCCGTTGTCGCCGACGATCGCGGCCCGCGAGCCGTGGTCGATTTCCAGTTGAATGTCGGACGCGATCTCGCGCTCCGGGTACCCGATGGCCATATCGCGGCACCGCAGGGCCGGGCCTTTGCGCGGTTCCACACGCGGTGCCCGGATGCGGGCCGACGGTTCATCGGTAGCGACTTCGGTCAGCTCGAGCTTTTCGAGTTGCTTGCTCTTGGACTGCGCGAGCTTGGCGGTACTGGCCCGCGCTTTGTTCCGGGCGATGAAGTCTTCGAGGTGGCGCATCTTAGCGCGGGTGGCCTCGTTCGAACGTTCGTCGTGCGTCCGCTTTTCCTTCTGGTACTCCAGATACGCTTCAATTTTGCCGGGGAATGTCGTGAGTTTGCCGCGCGACAAATCGAGCGTGTGTGTACACGTGGCCGAGAGGAAAGCCCGGTCGTGTGACACGATCAGACACCCGGCCCGGTAACTTCGCAGGAAGTGTTCCAGCAGAATCTGCGTGCGGAGGTCGAGGAAGTTGGTCGGTTCGTCGAGCAACAGCAAGTTCGGTTCGTGAAGCAGCAATGCCGCCAACTTGACGCGGGTCTGCCAACCGCCGCTGAGTTTGGAAATTTGCCCGTCGAGGTAGGTGCCCTTCAGTTCGAACTGGCCGGCGATTTCGCCGCACTTCCAGTCGGGCTGGCCGCTGTCGCGCATCAGGAATTCGAGGGAGGTCTCCTCGGGTAGAAACGGATCGTGCTGTCGGAGGTAGCCCAACCGGAGGCTCGGGTGCCGGATGATTTCGCCGCTGTCGAGTTCCTCTTCGCCCAGCAAAATGCGCAACAGAGTACTTTTGCCGGCCCCGTTGCGGCCGACGAATCCCACTTTGGTGTTGTCGCTGATCGTGGCTTCGGCACTGTCGAGTAAAATTTGGTCGCCGTAACGCTTCGTAGCTTTCGATATTTGGAGCAAACTGGCCATCGGGGCTGAAATCCTCGGGAACGCGGGTCAACGGACGCCATGAGAGGCATCCTTATCTTATCGAACCCGGGGGAATTGCGGATTGCGGATTTGAAAGATGAACCAATCTTCAAATCCGCAATCCCAAATCCACAATTCCTCAAGAGGCTTTGGCGACTTTCACCATGCTGCTGAGTGAGCGACGGCGCACTTCGCGGACGATCTCGTCGATTTGGAACGCTTGCAGGCGGTGCGGCTCTTTTTCCAGCTTCGAGCGCCACTCTTTCAAAACGCGCTGTTTACCCGGTTCATTCGGGGCACCGGTGAAAGCGTCGAGGGCTAATTGGATGGTCGGTTCCCAGGCTTGCAGATTCATTGCGCGATCCTCGCTGATTTGTTGGCCGTGAGCGGCAGGTCTCCGCTGATCTTTTCGACCGGTTCCGTCCGATTCCTCGAACCAATCGGACGACTCCGGGTAATTGAATCGCATCATGGCCCATCCAACCCTCACTTGGCCGGTTTGTAGCCCTTCGGCGGCACGATCACCTCGAAATCCGATCCCTTCACAACTCGCAATTCTTCGTGGATGTCTGGGATGCGTTTGTCGGGCGTCACCGAAATCGCCCATTCAATCCCGTTGTCCGCCACCAGCATTCCATATTTCTTCAATGCTTCGAGAATGGCCTTCACTTCCGGTTTGAATTCGGTCGTGTCGAAGTCTTGGCGCAGCCGCAAGCGCTCGCCCATGCGGGGCAGGTTGACACCGGTCTTGGAACTGGCGTAATGCGTCGCCGGTGCGACGTACGCCTTGCGAGTCTTGACCACCGTGACGCGGAGGGCATGTTCGACTTCGCCGCGTTTCAGTTCATCGTAGCGAACCACGGCCGGGAAGATCGGCAGTCCTGCGGCATCGGCCGACGTCCATCTGTCGGGTCGGAGCCTGTTCGATTTCAGGTCGAACGTCGCTTCGTTCCCGCACTGCCAACCGGTTCCGGTCTTCTTCATCTGGTTGAACTCATAAATCATCCGGTTGACCGGATCGACGACGATCGCGTGGCGGTCGCCATCTTTTTTCAATTTGTCGCGTTGGACGTCGTCAAGCGTCAACGCTATTAAATTCTCATCGCGGAAGTAAACGGCCGGCCAACCTTCGATGGGGATATTGTCCGGCACCGGGTACGGCCCCTTGTCGGACTCGTCGGCGTAGGTCACCAGTTTCACGTCGATTTTCTCCTGTTTCGGCGGGACGAGGATGAAGCTCATATCCGGGTTGTAACGGAGCGGTTTGTCCGAGCCGATGCCGGCGACGATCTCTTTGGATTTCGGGTGCAACGGCCAATCGGATACCACGAGGTTAAACGGGTTGTCGGGTGGGAAGACCTCCAGCGCCTCAAGAATCGCATCGGCTTCAGGGGTGTCGAACGACACCGGCTTATCGAACTTGGGCATCACGGCTTTGCGGATGCGCTCGACTCGGGCCGGGTCTCCGCTGACCGGCTTGGGAGCATCGGCCGCTAGAACGGCGGTGAGGAGAAGTAGAGACAGATTCATCGATCGACTCCTGAAGGTGACGGAGCAACCAACGTAATCGATTTTTATCAAGAAGTCCGGATCAAATAAGAATGCTGAACGGGTAACGACCAGACTGAACGGAACCGGAACACGCGACCCATCGGAATCGACCGAGTATTGGTCCCCAGCCAAGAGCACCGCACTGGCACACAAGCTGCTTGATGAGTGAGATCTTTTTGCATTTTCGAGATTCATGATGTTTTCACAACTCACCAAATTCCTGCGAATCGCCCGAGTGGTCGGTTTGGCACTGTTGGTTCTCGCCGTCGGCGGTTTGGCGGCATGGCTGGGAACTCAGCAGCCGAAGGCCGTCAGTGCGCCGCCGGCCCCCGATGTCGTCGAGGTCGAAAAGATCACCGTATCGGCACCGAATTGCGTGCTCGTTCCGGAGTCGATCGCCCGCCATTTGGCACTCAAAACCGTGGTCGTCAAACGGGCCGATCAAAGTGTGCCGTTGCCGCTTTTCCAAGCGACCCTCAACGTCGATTCGAATTTGCTGCAGCGGATCCATAGTCGGTTCGCCGGGGAAATCGTCGCCCTCGGACAGGTCGGCCAAATCAACCCGACGAGTCCGCCGGCGAGTCTCTCGAAGGCAGGCACGACTCCCACGCTCCAATACGGCGACAAAGTCGAAGCGGGCCAGCTGCTGGCGGTCGTCTGGAGCAAAGACCTCGGCGAAAAAAAGAGCGAACTGGTCAACGTCCTCTCCAAATACAAGTTGGATGCTCAAGTCGCGGGCCGACTCCGCGACTTGTACAACCAAAGCGGCACCGCCGAGAAATCGGTACTCGATGCCGAGCGGGCCGTCCAAGAAGATAAAATCAACATCCGGCGAATCGAACAGACATTGATCACGTTCGGATTGACACAAGCCGACGTCGCCAAAGTCCGGTCAGAAGTCGACGACCCCGACGGCGAACGGGCGAATGCCGCCGACTGGGCCCGCGTCGAAGTCCGGGCGACTCACGCCGGCGTCATCCTGGAACGAAACATCGGTATCGGCTACATCGTGGATACCGCCACCGACCTCTTCAAAATCGGCGACTTGAAGTCATTGTCCGTTTGGGCCCACGTTTACGATTACGACCTCCCGCTACTCGAGAACCTCCCCACGCCGATGGCCTGGACGATTTCAAGGCCGGAACGTCCGGCGACCGTGTACTACGGCACCTTTGAACAGATCGGGTCGGTGATCGACCCGAACCAACACACGGCCCTCGTCAGCGGACATGTGGACAACCCAAACGGCGAACTCAAAATCGGCCAATCGGTGACGGTGTCTCTGAAGCGGCCGGCGAGCGCTTGGGAACTGATCGTGCCGACCGATGCCCTCGTGGAAGACGGTGTCGAAAGTATCGTGATCGTCCAGCCCGACCCCACCAAGCTCGAATACGAACGACGCCGGGTACGCGTCCTCCGCCGAACGCGCGATTGGGTTTACCTGCAAGAAGGACTGCTGTTCGGCCTCCGCGCCGACGAACGCGTCGTCGCCGCCGGCTCCTTACTGTTCCAAGAAGCGATGAAAGCCGCCGTGGCAACGGTACCTACTCATTGAGCCTCATACGGACATCCCATGGTTCGCCAATTCATCGATTGGGCTTTGGCCAATCCGCTCCTCGTACTGCTCGCCACGATGGCCTTGGCCATCGGTGGCGGCTACTCGTTCACGCACGTCAACATCGAAGCGTACCCCGATCCCGCGCCAGCGATCATTGAAGTCGTCGCCCAGTTCCCCGGTGCATCCGCCGAGGAAGTTGAACGTCAAGTCACCATCCCGATTGAAGTGGCGCTCGCGGGGATGCCGGGTTTGGAAACGACCCGGAGCAAGTCACTGTTTGGACTTTCGCATATTCGCAACCAGTTCACCTATTCGCGGGATTACGACCTGGCCAAGCAGGACGTTATCAATCGGCTCTCCACGGTGAACCTGCCAACGGGCGTGAACCCCCAGATTTCCCCGGCGTCGCCTATCGGCGAAATCGTCCGTTACACGCTCGTCGGCCCGAACGACCCCGCGACCGGCCAGCCGCTCTACACCCTCTCCGATCTCAAATCGATTCAAGATTTCATCCTTCAACGGGAGCTGTTGCGGGTGCCCCGAATCGCCGGCGTCACGGGCGTCGGCGGCATGGTGAAGCGCTACGAGGTGCAGCCCGACCCCGCCTTGCTCCGCCAGTATGGTGTGACGCTGGCTCAACTGCAAACCGCGCTCGGCAACTCGAACACCAATGGCAGTGGCGACAACTTGACCCAGGGTCAATTGTCCATCGTGGTGCGTTCGCTGGGGCTGATCGGCAACGGCCAAGACCCGCAGCAGGCGACGCTGTCGATGACCGACCCCGCCGTGGCGGCGCAGTACCTCCGTTCCGAAGAACTCCGGCGCTGCGTCGAGATCCGCCAAGTGGTCGTGGCAAGCGTCAACAACGTGCCGGTGCGGATCGATCAACTCGTCGACGGTGGGCCGGCTCTCAACGCTGATGGGTCGCCGCGCTGGAGTGACCGCGAACTGGCCCTCCGTGGTGTGATCGTCGGTTTCCAGACGCGGCAAGGACGAGTGGCCATCAGCCAGCCGCGTGTGAACGCCGAGGGCAAGCAACTGCAAGCGGCGGACGGCAGCTACCTCTGGGACGACGACGACGACGTGGTGCAGGGGATCGTGTTGCTCCGCAAAGGGCAGGAGTCGATGCCCGCCCTGCGTGACGTGAAAGCGAAGATCGACGAGCTGAACAGCCCCGGCCACCTGCCACCGGGGGTGAAGATCGTCGTCTTCTACAACCGCACCGACCTCATCGCCAAGACCTCGGAAACGGTGAACGAGAACCTGCTCGTCGGCATGGGCTTGGTCGGCGCGATCCTTCTGATGTTCTTGGGGAACATCCGGGCCGCGGTGATCGTGGCCATCAACATTCCGCTAGCATTGCTCTTCGCCTTTGGGGTGCTGTTCGCCCGGGGCAAGTCGGCGAACTTACTTTCCATCGGGGCCGTCGACTTCGGCATCATCGTCGATTCGTCGGTCATCATCGTCGAGAGCATTTACCGCAACCTCACGACGGGCCACGACGCCGAAGTTCCGCTGAACGAGCGCATCGGACGGGCTTGCGTGCAGGTGACCAAAAGCGTCTTCTTCGCCACGCTGATTATGGTCTGCGCCCTGTTGCCGCTCTTCACCATGACCGGCCCCGAGGGGCAGATCTTCGGGCCGATGGCCGACACGTACGCCTTCGCGCTCGGCGGGGCATTGGTGCTGGCGTTGGTCGTCTCGCCGGTACTCTGCCTGCTGACGATGAAGGGGCTGAAGCCGAAGCGGGACAACATCCTGGTGCGGTCGCTGCAATGGGGGTTCCTCAAACAGCTCGACCTCCTCGTGAGGGGACGCTGGCTCGTGCTGATGCTCTTCGTGGCCGCGCTCGCATTCACCGGCGTGACGGCGGCGCAGATGGGCCGCGAGTTCATGCCGGAACTCGAAGAGGGGAATCTCATGGTGCGGGGCACCTTCCCCGTGAACGTGTCGCTCGACGAAGTGACCAAGCGTTCCCGCTTGGTCCGGAGTGTTCTGCGCCAGTTCCCGGAGTTCGCCGTGATCGTGCCGACGACGGGCCGGCCGGACGACGGCACCGACCCGACCGGCTACTACAACGTCGAGACGTTCATCCCGATGCGGCCGCAGGAGCAGTGGCCCGTCGACCCGAAGCGCGGTCGCATCCGCACCAAGGCCGAACTCGTCCACGATCTGGAAGCGACGCTTGACGAGCACTTCCCCGGTATCGATTTCGACATCTCGCAGATCATCCGCGACAACGTCATGGAAGCCCTATCCGGCGTGAAGGGCGAAAACTCCATCAAGGTCTTCGGCCCGAGTTTGGACACGCTCGAAGAGACGGCGTTGCGCATCCGCGACACCCTCAACGCGGTGCCCGGCGTCCAGAACGCGGGGGTCTTTCGCATCCAGGGGCAATCGAACTTGGAATTCCCGGTCGACCGCCAGAAGTGCGCCCGCTGGAATGTTTCCCCCGCCGATGTGCAAGCGGTGATCCAAACGGCCGTCGGTGGAAAAGCCGCAACGCAGATCCAAGAGGGCGGCAAAACCTTCGACCTAACCGTGCGTTGGCCACTGCGTCTGCGGGCCGACGAACAGTGCATTCTGGGCATCCCCGTGCCGGTGTCCAACGTCGTCACGCCCGGCAACCTAAGCGGTGCGCCGACCACGCCAGTCAGCACCGGCGGCACCGGTTTATCCGCGACGGGCACGACCGCCTCCCTGCCGTCGCCGACGGGGAGCCAGTTCAACACACCGTCCATTGCCACCTCGACCCCGACGCGGCGCTTGGCCGATTTGGTCACGCCGGTGAACGCCGCCGGCCAACCCGACACCGCCGGATCGTTCCTGCGACCGGGGGCGTCCACGATTTACCGTGAGCAGGGCCAACGGCTCATCGCCATCAAGTTCGAGGTGGCCAAGGCCGGGCCGAACAAGCGCGACTTGGCGAGCGCCGTCGCCGAAGCGAAGGAGAAAGTCGATCCGATGCTGAGTATCCCGTACCGCTCCGAATGGAGCGGCGAATTCAAACAGATGGAGGCGGCCGAGGAGCGCATGGCCAAAATGTTCGCCGTGTCGCTGGTGCTCATCGCCATCATGCTCTACATCGCGTTCGGGTCGTTCCTCGACGCCATCGTGGTCTTCGCCAACGTGTTGGCCATGGGTGTCGGCGGCGTCTGGGCGCTCAAAATCGTCGGTCTGAACTTCAACATCTCGGCGGCCGTGGGGTTCATCTCGATCCTCGGCGTCGCCGTGATGAATGGGCTGCTGTTCGTCTCCACGTTCAACGGCTTGCGTGCCAAGGGGTTGGACCTGCACGCGGCGTTGCAGCAGGGCACCCGGCAGTTGATCCGCCCCATCGTGATGACCGCGCTCGCGGCGATTCTCGGCCTGTTACCGGCGGCAATCTCCACGAAGATGGGTTCGGAATCGCAGCG
>JANXWE010000137.1 GCA_025351325.1 Fimbriiglobus sp. | reverse complement strand
GTCCAACTCCGACACGAGATCGACGTACTTCAAACGCACAGCGGCTATGATGGATGCATCCTGCATCTCGACAGCATGCCGGATGTCAGCTCAAAATCAATGCCACTTCCGGCAAGTAGATCTTGCGCGAGGCCTAACGTCGAGCTGGCCTCACTTCCGACGTCCTTATCGGAGGGCGATATGAACGCTACCCCTCCCATCAATTCCCATCCCCAGAAAATCATTTGCTGTGAAAGCACGTTGATCGACTACTCGCCAATGCTCATTGATCGCCAAGTAAAGAATCTGGTTGGAATCAACGCCGCCGCTCGACATCAAGGCAATGTGAGCAGTATTTGCTTCGTCGAACATGATCTGCTTCGTGGAGCCAGCATCGAGGTTACCGAGTCCGAAACTGGTAGCGATGCTTTGGATGTCGATCTCGGACCTGTCGAAAGCCATGTCGTTCTTGCAATAGATGACTAATGACCGGGCATCAATCGAACTGCCGAGAACCACGGGTTGGCCTATTGAGTTTATTGCCAAGCTGATGTGGGCGCTCATTGAGCCCGCGGTCGTTGAATCAACTACCGTAACTGACCATGTTTCGCTAGGTCTTTTGCACAGGTAAAGAAGTTGTCGCCCCTGAGACTGATGGACGATCGCCTGGTGCAATGTTCCTGTATTGTCGAAGGCAAGTGGTCCAGGAAAATCAGTACGCGGCGAGAGCAGGTTCAGCTCTGTGCCGTTCGATTCCCGCACTAATGTACCCGAACGACCGTCACGGACCACTTCCCACGGACCGAGATAGACAGCTTCACAACCGCTGGGTCCGACCGCCACCGCAGAATGCCTTGGAGCGGCGACGTTCTCAGCCACTGCCTCGAGACTCGTCGCACCGCGAAAGGGAATCCGGGCCAGATATGCGATGCGAACCTCTTTGCCGGTTTGTTTACTCACGACCAAGAGACGTGCACTCTGCCCATCGACACACATTGCCTGTGGCACACACGGGTTCTTCACCTCGATCTGCCGGGTCTCCCAGCCTCCACGAGGCCCGCCGACCCAGGCCACGCATGCTTCGGCATCCTGACCACGACCTTCGATGCCCCACATTGCAAACATCTGCCCCCGACCAGCGAACCCTAGTACCCTGGCGGCCCCAGGATCAAAGGATTGCCATTCAGGCATGCCACCCATGCGAAAGCTCGCGATCTTCACTTCCTGCGGGCCGGACATTCTGAGCGGCCGTCGGGCAAGTTCGACCGCCCGTCGGCGCGCCTCGATCCGAGGTCTGATCGTATCCAGTTCCGCAACGACGGAGCCCGCGTACGGCAAGCGCTGTCCGGACTCCTCCACCACCATCCTGTCAAGCAGTTCGTAAACCAGACGCATCCCGAAATCGGACGAGTCACGCGAGAGGTCGTACTCCAAAGTGCGGTGGCGCTCGCGAGCGAAACTCCTACCCGCCATGATCCAGTATAGGATCTTGCCCAGGGAGTAGACGTCGGATGAGGGAAGCACCGCCTCCTGTCGCCCGCCTTCACACTCCGGGGCCATGTACCCCCTCGCCCCCACCGCTTCCTCAACATTAGTCACCCGATCCTGCCCGGGTTCGAGGAAGAAGCAGAGTCCGAAATCGCCCACAACGGGACTACCGTCAGCCCGGAGGAAGATGTTGTCTGGTTTGAGGTCTCGATGGACGACGCCTTGCGCGTGGGCATAAGCGACCCCATCGCAAATTCCGCGAAACAGGGCGATCCGTTCAAGTAACGTGCGGCCTCGGAGCGCGGTAGGCGAGAGGACGCCGCCGGCGCAGTACTCGGTCACGATGAACGGCTTTGGTTGGTCCAGTTCTGGGTCGATGACACGGGTAATGTTGGGATGATCTAACCGCATCCCAGCCAATATCTCGTTCCGGAACCGCTCGATCCTGTTGCCGAATGGGCCTTTCCCCTTGATCTGCTTCAGGACTAACAGGTTTCGGTCGGCGTCGTCCTCCCGGTAGACAAGGAAAGTATCCCCTTGTCCGCTCGTGCTGCCGAGTGGTCGTTCTGCGATCCAGTTTCCCCACTTCTTCGCTGCCATTGTCGCCCTCTTCAAACCGCCGGACATGGATGGATAACGGACGGAAATCATGGAAACAGTGGAAAAGGTAGACAGCCCAAGTTGCCGCGCTTAAATATAGGCCCAGATAACAAGGCACTTTCGAGAATAATTCTTGCGGGTCAATGTAGTTCACAACGTCACCTAATTCCTCATCTACAATGCATTTTTACCATCACCTTGCAGACTAAAAGTGAACCTATGCCAAGCGGTAAAAACCCTCTGTCACGTACTGGAACAGCTGCCAAGGGTAAGGCTGCTGGATCGACGGATCTGTGGACATTCTAGTAGCTACGCTTTGCATGACGTGCTTCTCAGCGATCAACAAGTTGTATTGCTCTCCCGCATCACGCCAACAGTGACCTGCGAAATCAGCCAATTTCAACTGCCTCGAAGAATCGTTGGCATACCCAGCTAGGATGGAGTTGCAGCGCTGGCTTGTTTATATCTCGACCCGAATGCCAGAAACAATTTTTACACCCGCTCAAAAACCCGTTGGGTTCCTAAAACAATAGCTCTGCCATCCCACATTAGGGATCGGGCGAATGGAAAGTGCGAACCATTATGGCACCGCTGACGAAATCGATCCTGCGTGACTTCTTACACGACGCCTTGCCCGATTCGGAAATGGCGAGCGTCGAAAAGATCCTCCGTGACGACTCCGAGGCCCGGATGTTGTTCGAGGAAGTGCGCGGCGAGGAAGATCGTGGCGAACACACGATCGGTGCCATTTGGCGACGCGAACATCTGTCGTGCCCGACTCGGGATCAACTCGGCGGTTACCTGTTGCAAGCGCTCGATCCCACCCGATTCGACTACATCGAGTTCCATTTGAAGACGGTCGGTTGCCCCTTCTGCCAAGCGAACTTGGACGATCTCGCCAAGAAGCAAGCGGAAGCGGCCGAGCCGATCAAAGCCCGGCGGAAGCGGATTGTGAATTCGAGCGCCGGTGTTTTGCGAACGGTAACAGGGCCGAGTTGAGCACAGTTCCATTCGTTACTTCATCCACCCCGGTACTTCCCCTTGCGGTGGCAGCTTCACCACGGTCACCCCGCTGACGTGCGGGTGTGCCTGCACGGCGTCGACCGCTTCTTGCGGTGGGACGCTATCCAAGTTCAATACGCCGATGGCTTGGCCACCGGGGCAGTTCCCCGTGCGGCCCACCGTCATGGAGGCGATGTTCGTGCTGTGCTTCCCGAAGATCGTCCCGACGAATCCGATCAACCCCGGCATGTCCGAATGGGTGAACACGAAGAGCGTTCCGTCGAGGTAGCTTTCCAACCGATACGGCCCCATCTGCACGAGGCGGGCATATTGATCGCCGAATAAGGTGCCGGCGGCCGTCTGCGTGATCTCCGATTCCACTTCGGTTTGAAGTAGGCTGGCGAAGTCGCCACGTTTTGGGCTGGCCGTTTCGGCGATCTCGATCCCCCGTTCGCGGGCGATCAGTTCCGCGTTGACGAGGTTGACACCCTGCGACAACCGTGCTTCCAGTAACCCCGCAGTGAACGCGGCCGTGAGCAACTTGGTCTTCTTCCTCGCTAAGTCGCCTTTGAATGTGAGCGTCGCTTTGCGGATCGGCCCGACTGCCAGTTGCGATTGCAGCACACCCAACCGGTACGCCAATTCGATGTGGTAGCGCAAGCCGTCGAGTTCGGCACGATCCATTGAGGCCATGTTCACGGCATTCGCCACCATCCCACGCAACAGAAAGTCGGCGAGCAACTGCGCCGCTTCCACAGCCACGTTCTCTTGCGCTTCTACTGTGCTCGCTCCGAGGTGCGGCGTCAGCACGATGTTCGGGGCACTCAACAGCGGGTTGTCGGCGGCCGGCGGTTCCGTGGAAAAGACGTCGATCCCGGCCCCGGCAATGACACCGGCTTTGAGTGCCGCCGCGAGTGCGGCTTCATCAATGATTCCACCGCGCGCGACATTGAGCACTCGCGCCGATTTTCGCATTGACGCCAGTTCTTTGGTACTGATCAAACTCTTGGTTTCGTCGGTCAGAGGAACGTGTACCGTGAGGAAATCGACTTTGGGTAGCAGTTCGGCGATGTTGGCCGTGGCGTTGTAACCGAGTTCGGCGGCCTTGGCGGGCGTCACGAACGGATCGAACGCCAGCACGGTCATACCCAGCCCAATCGCGCGTTGGGCGACCTCACGGCCGATGCGCCCGAGACCGATCACGCCGAGTGTCTTCCCGGTGAGTTGGGTGCCCATGTACTTGCCGCGATCCCACTTCCCGGCCTTCATTCCGGCGTCGGCGGCGGGCACATGCCGGGCCAAACTCATCATCAGGGCGATGGTGTGCTCGGCGGCGGAAATCGTGTTCCCCCCCGGCGTGTTCATCACCACGATCCCCTTTCGCGTGGCGGCGGGTACATCAATGGTATCGACCCCGACTCCGGCGCGGACGATCGCCTTGAGTTGGCCCGGTTGCTCGAGGTGTGCAGCAGTAATTTTGGTGGCACTTCGGACGATGACGGCATCCGCGCTTTGTAGAGCCACGAGTAGAGCATCGCCCGTAAGACCAGGGCGGTTATCGACTTCGATCCCGGATGTGGTGAGGAGTTCGATGCCAGCGGTTTCGAGTTTGTCAGCGATGAATACACGAGGCATGGGAGGGGAACCTAAAGCAGTGGTTAGGAGAGGACAGTAAATTTTTTAGGGAAAGAATGGAGACAGAACTCGTTCAGGCTTCACCTATGCCACGATTCCCGACCAATTCATTGCGACCGCTGGTGGTGCTGGTTTCAGTTTGTTCAACTTGAACAACAGTGGCATCAGGACGACCATCGTCAAAATGCCGAAGACCAGTGCTAAGCCGACGGAGTGGCCGGCGAAGTATTGGAGGATCGGGAAAAACGCGATGAACCACGCTAGGAAGAGGAGTGCGTTGAGGGCCATGGCGATCCACAACGTGGCGGAGCTGGGAGCGAACACCACGTTCGGCGTTTCGCCTTCCAAGTACCGGGCACCACCTTTTTCTTTGAACAGCTTGTTCTCCGTGCTGTAGACCTTGCCGACGCGGGGTTCGTCCCGCATTTCGGCATCGAAACGGGTCGACTTGCCGTCGGCATCGGGGATCATCAACGCCACCGTGATCGTGCCACCGCCCGAGTCGGCGAGTTTGAATTTCTGTCCATCGGCATCGACGAATTCAGGTGTCTTGGTGCCAGTTTTCAGTTTGTAGGGCACCGTTTTCTCTTCTTTCGTGTTGACTCCGTAACGTACCGCGTCGAATTGGGTGATCTCTTTCGATCCGGTCGGGTTGAACTCGAAGAACGTGCCGTATTTGTTTTCCGAATCGGCCCGGGTGTTCACGAACGTCCACATCGTCAAGTAGCCGGCCACGGCCAACCCACCAACCAGTGCCCGCAGGGGCAACCGACTGGCGGGCATACTGTAGAGGTACCCTTGCAGAAACAGGGATAGCCCCCAGAATGCGGCGGTGAAAGCCAAGGTGAGGACAGCGAACGTAACGACGAGAACCACGGTTGAACCCCGGCTGAGCGAAGGAACCAATAGTGGCTTTATAGTGGATCGCGGACAACTCTCAGAGGTGCTGTCTCGTCTTGATCGGTTAGAATGAAGTGGTCTGAGTCGTCCTACTGAGTTACCGACCGTGGTTTCGTCTGCGACGGCTCCAGACTGGCCAGATTTTCTTCTTGTAGACCCGTCGGGGAATTGCCAAAATACGGATCGTTGAGAAATCGGATCGATCCGGGTTGGCCGTTGAAGAGAGCACACATGCGAACAATGAACTTCCGCGTCGTGGTTCTGGCAAGCCTAGTCCTTGGCTTGGGGGTGGCACTACTCTTCTCCTCTCGATCCGCCGTCGCACAACCTGTTCCTGTGCTCACTGAGCCACCAACTCCTGGCGAAACACCTCCCAAGCAGTTGATCGAGAAATTCGTATTCCCGGAAGACCGCGATACCAATCTCAAGTTCGAGGCGGTTCTCGACTACTTGAACGTGAAAAACGCCAAGAAGACAGAATGGCCGACCGTGGTGAAACTGGCCCAAGGCCTGCTCGATGCCAAGAGTGACTTCTTTTACCAGTACCAAGATCAAGAGAAACGCCGTGTGAGCGTGAAGGACGAAATCAGCCGGTTGATCGGTACGTTTTCCAAGGATGGCCGCGAATTTTACCAACTCACGTATGGGCCGGCCGCCGACAGCGAATTGAAGACGGCGAGCCAAAATGGGTACGACATCGCCAAGCTGGCGGTGGTGTCGCAGAAGTATTTCCACACGAAAGCCGGTGCCCAAGCGACGCTGCTGCTGGCGCGGATCAACTTGGAATTCGGCAACTATCCCGAATCGGCGCATGGTTTCCAACGGCTGCTCGCCCGCTCGGATGCGGAGGATGTGCTCGATTCCAAAGCGCTGTTCCAAGTGACCGTGGCCCTGCGCCGCGCGGGGGAAAATCGAAGGCCGGAACTGCTCACGAATTTGTGGGACAAGATCGAAAAGAAATACCCGCCCGAAGGTGTGGTGTTCGGCAACAAATCGTACTCGCTCGAGAATTTGAAAACGGAATACGATCGCAACATCGAGTTCCTGTACGGCAAAGTGAGCAGCGCTCATATCGCCATGAAAGGTGGCGAAGTGACCCGTGCCGGTGTGTCCGATGCCGGGGTGCCGTTCCTCGATCCGCTTTTCAGCATGCCGCTGCTGTATCGTACAGATACCCCGGCCCAGAAGGTCGGCGCGGATTTAGTGCAGACGCAGATCGCCGAGGCTTATAAACGGGCCAGTACCGACAAGAAAAAAGTCCTCTTGCCGTCGTTCTTCCCGGTCACGGCGCCGAACATGATTATCTTCCGGGGGTACGACGGCACCTACTCGTTCTACACGAAGGATGGAGTCGGCCCGACCGGTAAGCCTTACCGCATCGGGGAGATGGCGTGGTTCACACCGAGCAAAGGGGGAGTGCAGAGCCTTTGGACGGACGATGCGACGAACCCGTCGGAAAAGCAAAACGCCACAGTTTGGTGGCAGCAGTACTGGCAGGCTCAGATGCCGAGCGTGCTATTCGAGAACTCCCTTTTGGGCAGCCTCAGCCACGACGGCAAGTACGTCTACATCATCGACGACTTGGCCGTATTGCCGTACCAGCAGAACATCAATTCCGACCCGTGGGGGGGGCAACAGTCCGGCATGGTCGATGGTCCGAAAGGAATGAAAGATTACAACAAACTGATCGCCGTGGACATTGAAACAGGGTCGGTGACTTGGACACTCGGAGACCTCGGAGCATCGATCAAGGCGGAGGAAGAAGAGAAGATCACGAGCGCGGCCAAGATGACGGAGAATAGTTTCTTCTTGGGGGCACCACTTCCCATCAACGGCAAACTGTACGTACTGTTTGAACGGGAAGGTTATCTCAAAATGGCTTGCCTCGACCCGCACAAGACGACGGTGGCTCCGGCCGTCAGCGCTCGGGCCAGCAACCCGGTGCCCGAGTTACTTTGGATCCAAAACTTGGGCCGGGCGAACAGTCCGATCAAACAAGATTCGCTGCGCCGAATTCAATCGTCGTTCATGGCGTCCGCCGATGGTGTGATCATCTGTCCGACGAACTCGGGGGCCTTGATCGCCGTCGATATCAATGCCCGGAGTTTGCTGTGGGCCCACACGTACAACGCCGGCGAAGTGCGCGGAGAAATTGGCCCGGGTGGGAATGGTCGTTTTCGAGGTGGGTTCCAACTCTCTCCGGGGAATAATGCCGGCCAAGCGTTGCCGAGCGAGCGATGGCGGTCGTCGAACCCGATCATCGTCAACGGCCGGGTGATCATGAGCGCTTACGATTCGGATCAAGTGCAATGCCTCGATTTGCGAACCGGGAAGTTGCTCTGGACGGATAACCGCCAAGTCGAAGACCTCTACATCGGTGGAGTCGTGGCGAGCAATGTGATCATCGTTGGTCGGAACTCGGTGCGCGCGATCAAGCTCGTGGGTGATCGGGATGAAAAAACAGAGCGAGAAAAGGCAGTCGCGGCTTGGAAGGAACCATTGAAGATCGGTTGTCCGTCCGGCCACGGCGTGGCCAGCAAAGACGGCCTCTATTATCTGCCGGTGATTGGTGATCCCGATAAGCCCGACTCGACCGTGCCCGCCGTTTGGGCCATCAACGCGACGACTGGAGTTCCCAAGGCCAAGACACCGTTTCGCCGCAAAGAGGGGAACACGGGAACTGGGACACCTCAAGACGCGCGACTGTCCCTTGGAAACCTCTTGTTCCACGAAGGCAGAATGATCTCCCAATCGGCTTCGGAAATCAGTGTGTTCCCGCTGATTGAAGTCAAAAAGCGAGAAATGGATGCGTTGCTGGCCAAAAACCCCAACGATCCAGACGGGTTAACGTCGCGTGGGGAGCTATTTCTGGATGAGGGCAAGTTGAATGAATCGATTGTCGACTTCAAGAAAGCGGAAATGAGTAAACCGTCCGAGGGGACGCTGCGCAAAATCAATCTGAAATTGTATATCGCCTACACGGAGATCTTGCGGAGTGATTTCGCGGCCTCGAACAAATTTCTTCCCGAGTACAAGACTCTCTGCGACTTCGCCATCGATGCCGAAGAAGGCAGTCCGGAACGGGCACGCCAAATCGAAGAGCAAATTCGGCGGAAAGGGCTATTTTATAGCCTCGTCGCCAAAGGTTGCGAGAAAGAAGGACGCCTCGTCGAAGCCTTCGACAATTTCCGGGCCTATGCGGCCCTGGGTGAAAAAGGTCGGCTCTTGCAGGTGCCCGAAGACCCAAACACCATGGCGCAATCGTCGGTCTGGGCCAGCGGGCGGATCGATGCGATGGTACGCGCTGCCAAGGACAACACGGTTCGCAAACCACTCGAAGACAGGGTCGCCAAGGAATGGGAGGCCGTGCGCGACGCGAACGATCTCGGCGCCCTCGAAAACTTCGTGAAGACATTCGGGCCGTATTTCGCCTCCGGCAACGAGGCCCAATTCCTGTTGGCCGAACGGTTGATGCTCACCAACAACGACGACGACAAACGCAAAGCCCAGTCGTACTTGTTCAACCTCGTTGGCGAGGCGGATACTTCGGCCGGAGGTACGCTGACGGCCGCACGGGCGACCGAGGCACTCGCACGGTTATTGACGGGTCGGAACATGATGGAAGACGCCGTCGGCATGTATTCCCGCTTGGGGACGGAATTCCCGACCAGCATCGTCCGCGATGGGAAGACCGGTGCCGATATTTACGGCGACATCATCACCGACAAACGCTTGCTCCCCTCGCTCGAACCGGCCCGCGTCGTCAGCTTGGGCAAATTCAAAGTCGAAGCGTCGACGGGGCCGAACAACGGTCAGGGACGCCCCAACTCCGCCACCATCGTCCCGGATGGCAATTTGTTGCCCTTTTTCAAGAAGTACCGTCTCAGCCTCGATCATGATCAGAACAACAACCTTCAAACGTTCAAAGTGACGGATCGTGTGACGGGAGAGGAGCGAGCCAAGTTTTCCAATCTGCAAATGCCACTTTACAACATCAACGGCCAGCCGATCAACGCGACGAACACCCGGATTGCCCAGGCCTGCGGCCACTTGCTGATGCTCCACCTCGGCCAGTACATCTACTGCTATGATTTGTCGCAAGACAAAGGCAAGGAGCTCTGGAAACTCAACATCCTCGGACTGAGCACCGACAACCTCCAGAATGGTGGTCTCCTACCGGATCCCACCAACGACGGTGACACCATCTTCCGGAGTACCGATGGCTGGGCCTTCCGCATCGGCAAATCGTCGGTGCTGCAATCGTCGTATGCATGCGTGTTGACCCGGGACGGGTTGGTGGTGCTCGACCCGCGCACGGGTACGAAACTTTGGACGCGGGCCAACGTGTCGTCCCGAGCTTCCGTCTACGGCGATGCCCGATTCATCTATTTGGTCGAAGCGAGTTCGACCGGAACGACATCGCGGGTCCTGCGAGCCTCGGACGGCGCCACGGTGGAAGGGGTCAAAGACTTCGGCAGTTTGGTCAACGGCCCCAATCGACTCGCCCTGTTCGGCCGACAAGTTTTGCTCAGCGAAGCGGGCGCCAAGCAGAGTCCACGCAAAATCCACTTGTACGACATCGTGGAAAGCAAAGACGTTTGGAGCAAGGAATACCCGGCCGATTCGACCGTGCTCAAGACTCAAGACCCCGAGATCACGGGGATCGTTTTGGCATCCGGGGCGGTGCAAGTGTTGAGTTCCCGCACCGGGAAAGTGCTACTCGACGCGAAACTCGATTCGGATAAGCTCGAAGACCACATCATGGTCAAAGGCAAGATGGCACTCAAAGAGCCACTGCTCATGGCGGACTCGGAACGGTTCTATCTTTTCCTGAACAAGGAAGACAAAACCCCTCCAAATCTGAACAACTACTACGGTATTTCCCAAGTCAAAATGGCCGCCGTGAACGGCGCCTGTTACGCATTCGACCGGGTGACGAGCAAACGGCTTTGGTTCACGGAGGGACAGTTTCAACGCCAACAGATCTGTCTCGAACGCTTTGAAGAGATGCCCTGCCTCGTGGCATCCAACGCTTTCTACTCCGATCCCGATATCAAGGTCGGCAACAATCAATCCGAAAACCATCTCGTCATGGCCGTCGATAAAAAAACAGGCGTGCTGAAGCTCTACAAGAGCAAACCGACGGAAGGGCAATTCCAGTCGCTCAACTACGATCCGAAGAACGGCAGTTTTGAATTCTGGCATTACAACTACCGCGTTAAGATCAGTGCGGACTGAGAAATCAGTGGCCAACACTCAATATCCGTGTCGTGTCCCCTCTCAGTGCCAAGGTGGACGCGACACGGACAATTTTTGTCCGCATCGTGACAGAAAACGCCAGGCGGTTCGTCTTACCCAGGTCACGCTCCTTCTCGTTGTGGAGTCTGCGATGCTCTTAGTCAGATTGCGGTACGCGATTCTCCCCGCTTTGGCCGTTTGTGTGCTGCACGTGGTGCCGACTCAACCCGCTCAAGCGCAAGATAAGAAGAAAATCAACGTCGATGATATGGTCGATAAGGGGTTGGATTTCCTCAAACGCAGCCAAAACCCGGACGGTCACTGGGATGCCGGCGGCGGAACATACCCCACGGTGATGACCGCCTTGGCGGGAATGGCCCTGCTCATGGAGGGAAGTACCCTCCGCGAAGGCAAGTACAGCGATAACCTCGTCAAGGCGGTCGATTGGTTCCTCACTCGTTCGCAGTCCAACGGGTTGCTCGGCAATCCGCAAAATCCCACGGAATCGTCGCGCTACATCTACGGCCACGGTTTCGGTCTGATGTTCTTGTCGTGCGTCTACGGGGAAGAAGAAGATGACAAACGTCGGAAGAAGCTCGAAGCGATCATCAAGAAGGCCGTCGAATTCAGTGGCAAAGCCCAGACCAAACAGGGGGGCTGGGGTTACGTCTCCGCGGCCGATGGCGGCGGTTTCGACGAAGGCTCCACGACCATCACGCAATTGCAAGGTCTGCGGGCCGCACGCAATGCCGGCATCGTGGTGCCGAAGTCGATCATCGACAATTCGACGGAATACCTTCGCAAATGCACCACCCCGCGTGGCGGGGTGATCTACAACCTCGGCCAAGGCCAAATCGCGACATCCGGTCAAGAGCGCCCACCGATCACCGCTGCAGCCGTGGCCTGCGCGTTCAGCTCCGGCCAATACGACGACAAGTACGCCAAAATGTGGATCAAGTTTTGCAAGGAAAGCATCTACGGGGCGGGTGGTCGCGGCAGCGGCCACGACGAATACCAGAGCTATTATTTTGCGCAGGCGGTGTTCGTGCTCGGTGACGACCGCTACGGGAAGCTCTTCCCGGAGGAGAAGAAAGAGAATTGGATGATGTGGAGCAAGTACCGCGAAGTGATCTTCGAACACTACCGCACCACGCAAGCGTCCGATGGTAGCTGGAATGGCGGTTACACCGGTTCCATCCTTTCGACCGCCTTCGCCCTGACCATTTTGCAACTGGAAAAGGGGATGGTTCCCCTTTATCACCGTTAGAACAGTTAAACTCGCCGCAGACCACCGGCGAGCGTTCCCGTATTCACTGTCCCACTCACCACGACCCTGCGAGCGACGAATGAGCGAGCGAGAACAAGATGTCAATCTGGTGCGGGCGGCCCGCCTGGGCGATGCCGAGCTGACCAACTCGGACATGGACAGCGTTCAAAAGCTGAAGACGGCGTTCCACGAGATCAAGAAGCAGCTCAGCCGCGTGATCGTGGGCCAAGATCAAGTGATCGAAGAGTTGCTGATCGCGATGTTCGGCCGGGGCCACTGCATGTTGGAAGGGGTGCCCGGCCTCGCCAAGACGCTGATGATTTCGACGCTCGCCAAGTGTTTATCCCTCGATTTCAGCCGGATTCAGTTCACCCCCGACTTGATGCCGTCGGACATCACTGGCACCGATGTGATCGAGGAGAACCGCGGCACCGGGGCACGAGAATTCCGCTTTCTCAACGGCCCACTGTTCGCCAACGTGGTGCTCGCGGATGAGATCAACCGCACGCCGCCGAAGACGCAAGCCGCCTTGCTCGAAGCGATGCAAGAGCGTCAGGTGACTGTCGGCCGCGTCCGGCACAAGCTCGGCAACCCGTTCTTCGTACTCGCCACGCAAAACCCGATCGAACAAGAAGGTACTTACCCGCTGCCGGAAGCCCAGCAAGACCGCTTCATGTTCAAGGTGTTCGTGAATTACCCGAGCTTCGACGAGGAATTCGAGATCGCCCGGCGGACGACCTCGACCCACATGGACGAACCGCAGACGGTGCTCAGCGGAGAGCAAATTCTCGAGTTGCAAACGCTGGTGCGGAAAGTACCCGTTACCGATCACATCATCAAGTACACTTTGGCTCTCGTGCGGCAGACGCGGGTGAGCATGCCGGGTGCGCCGAAGTTCATCCGCGACTGGTTGAGCTGGGGTGCCGGCCCCCGCGCCGTGCAGAACCTGATCATCGGGGCGAAGTCCCGGGCACTGCTCTTCGGCCGGCCGCACGTCACCATCGACGACATCAAAGCGATCGCGTTGCCCGTGATGCGGCACCGCATCGCCACGAACTTCACGGCCGCATCCGAAGGGGTGACGACCGACATGGTGGTGAAGCGCATCCTCGAAGAAACGCCGAGCCGGGAAGGCGAATTGGAGAAGGACGACCGCTTCAAGAAGATCTTCGCGTCGTGAGCCGACCGCGGATTGGGATTGCGGATTTCGGATTTGTAATCCGGGTTCTGCGATCTTCAAATCCGCGATCTCAAATCCGCAATCCGAAATGGTTTCACCATGGCCAACGCCGACGCCGATGATCCGAAGCGATTCTTCCACCCGACGACGATCTCGAAGATCACCCAACTCGATCTGCGGGCCAAGCAGGTCGTGGAAGGGTTCTTGTCGGGGATGCACAAAAGCCCCTTCTTCGGCCAGAGCATCGAGTTCGTCCAGCACCGGGACTACGTCCCCGGCGACGACATCCGTCACTTGGACTGGAAGGTCTGGTCGAAGACGAACAAGTTTTACATCAAGCAGTACGAAGCCGAAACCAACCTCCGCTGTGCGCTGGTGGTCGATACCAGCGAGTCGATGATCTACGGCAATGGGGCGATGAACAAATACGAGTATGCCTGCACCAGTGCGGCCTGCCTGGCATTTCTCGTCGTCCGCCAGCAAGACTCCGCCGGCCTCGTCAGCTTCGGGTGGGATGTCAAACAAGCCATCCCGCCGAAAAGTTCGCAGCGTCAACTCACCGCCATCGCCAAAACGCTGCATCTTTCAAAGCCGGCACAGAAAACCGACATGCTCAAAAGTCTCCGGCAAGTGGCCGAGACCATGCCCGCCCGCGGCGTCGTGGTGGTCTTTTCGGACTTGCTGACGGATCGCGAGCAGTTGTTCCAAGGCTTGGAAATGCTCCGGCACCGCAAGCAAGATGTGGTGGTCTTCCACATTTTGGACGACGACGAATTGACCTTCCCCTTCGGCGGCATGACGAAGTTTGAAGGGATGGAAGAGCTTCCCGATATCTTCTGCGATCCCAAGGCCCTGCGTGACGGCTATCTCGAATCGCTCGAGGAATACTTGGTCGAAGTCCGGCGGGGCTGCACCCGGTTGGGCGTCGACTACAACTTGGTCCGCACCAGCGATTACCTCGACGCGGTGCTCTCTCGGTTCTTGTTCCGCCGCATGGCGGAGCGGAAAGCCCCTGTCCGCCATTGATTCACGCTGTCGCGCTCCGCGTGACCCACGAGAGATCCCCCGCGATGTTCCAGGCGTTTTTGAGTCCGTTCGATTCGAGCTTTTACCTCCAGCCGTGGTCGCTGTTGGCCGGCCTGCTGTTGGTGAGCGCGCCGATCATCATCCACCTCATCAACCGGATGCGCTACAAGCGCGTCCGGTTCGCCGCGATGGAGTTCCTGCTCAAAGCCCAGAAGCGCATGAAGCGCAAGATGATCATCGAGCAGTTGATCCTGCTCCTGCTCCGCATCTTGCTCATGATCTTGATCGGCCTGTTGTTGGCCCGGTTCCTCGGGTTCGACCTCTCGGGTCAAGAAGCCCGAAGCACCCACCATTTAGTACTCATCGACGACAGCCCGAGCATGGCCGACGGTTACAAGGGGGACGACGGCCAGCAGACCGACGCCTTCGCCCAGACCAAACGGGTGTTGATCGATCAGATTGCACCGACGGCCGCCCAGGCGACGACCCCGCAGAGTATGGAATTGATGCGGATGTCGGATCTCACGACGACGCGAAACATCGCCCGACTCAACAGCGGTTCGGGTGCCGAAATCAAAACGGAAATGGACAAGTACGCCCCGTCCACGGTGCGAACAGATCTGGCAGTGGCATTGACGGCGGCCAGGGAACAGATCCTCAAAACCGGTGGTTCGGACACGTCGCGCGTGTTGCACGTGATGACCGACTGCCGCTCGAACGACTGGGCCGAGCATGGTCCGGCGATCAAAAACGTCGTGGAAGAGCTGACCAAAGCCGGGGTGAAGGTTCACATCATCGACACCGCCTTCCCGTACCGCAAAGCCGAGAAGCGGGTGCCGTTGTTCAACGACAATATCGCCATTATCGACTTCACGCCGTCGAAGACCGTGGTGGCCCAAGGTGAATCGGTCGAATTCACTCTGCGTGTTCAGAACTTCGGCACGAGCGAACTGAAGGACGTGCTCTTCTCGATCCGCATCAACGGCGTCGAAGACAAGTCCGAGAACATCGCGACGCTGCCGCCGGGGCAGATCATCACGAAGAAGTTCGATCTCACGTTCACGAGCGACAAAGACCTCGGCGCCGACAACCCGTTCAAGCGGTTCCAGATCGTCAGCGCCGTGATGAAGGCCGACGAACCGGGCGGGCTGAGCATCGACAACTCCCGGCATACGGTCGTGGAAGTCCGCAAGAAACTCCCGGTGCTGGTGATCGACGGGCAACCGACCCTGCGCGAAAGCCGTGCGGGTGACAGCATCTACTTGAAGGGGCACTTCCAAGCGAATGGTTCGGGCTACCTCTGGACGCCCGGTCAGATCGGTGACTTGGAAAAGGGCGATCTCAACCAGTACTCGTTCGTGCTGCTGTTGAACGTACCGAGCTTGAGCAAATCGAGCCGGGAAGCCCTCGAGAAATACACCCAAAGCGGTGGCGGGGTCGGGTTCTTTCTCGGACCGAACGTCAAACCGGCGGAGTACAACAAGGAACTGTACCGCGACGGTACGGGGCTGTTCCCGGTGCCGCTGCCGGAGCAGCCGAGCAAGGAATTGACGGTCGAAGAAATCGAGAAAAAGAAGTTCAGCATCTTCCAGAAGAAGATCCTGCTCCGCGACCCGGCGATGCGATTCCATCCCGCGCTCGAGGGAATCTACATCAACAAAGCGGGGCAGTACGACCCGAAGGAATCCGAGCAACTCGAAAAGTTCTACCGGTTCGTCACCGTCAAGCGGTACTGGCCGATCAAGCGGATCGGCAAATGGCGGCAAGACAAGTCGGTCTCGGAACTGTACTGCATGCCCAACGAGGAGCCGATCAGCAACTTCGAACGGCAGTCCATCGACGCCGCCAAGAAGTTGCCGACCGACGACGAGGACTTCGCCAAGTTCAAGAAGATCCTGACCGAGATGCAATCTAAGATCTCCACGGCCGCCGGGCGCCAGGGCGACTTATCCGACCTCGCCGCAATGTTCGACCGCTTGCTGAGTGATCAAACGTCGGAAGGCGACGCCGATGAAGCGTTGCTCCGCGAGTTCTGGAGCAACCCGAAGGCTGCCGATTTGAGGGCCGAGTTTAGTCGCCTCCGTGACGCGATGAAGTTCGGCGATCCGCTCTATATGGCCAAGCAATTCGGCCGGGGCCGCGTGAGCGTGCTGTTCACTACAGCCGGGGAAGCCTGGAACGACTGGCCGTCTGAAAAGCCCGGCAGTGCGTCGTTCTCGCCAGTGATCCAAGAACTCACCAAGTATCTGTCCGGCGGCGGTACCGACGAGAACCGCTCGTGCGGGGATGCAATTCAACTGAAGCTCGACATCGATTCGTACGCGGCCAAGGCCCGCTACGCCTTCGTGACGCACGACGGCAAACCGGGTGGCGGTCGCCAAGCGCCGGGTACCACGACCGATCCGGCCCCGCTCAAAGTCGGCGAAAAAGACGAAGCACTCGAAGTGAAGCAGTTCGAAGAAAAAGTGATCGAGAAGGTGGGCGACCAAGACGTCGAGAAGACCGTCACCCGCGAAGTTCTGCTCGCCAAGATCCGCGACACCAAGACGCCCGGAATCCACTTGTTCGAACTGACCCAGCAGCGGGCCAACCCGAGCAACCCGAGC
The DNA here is from genome assembly GCA_025351325.1 of Fimbriiglobus sp. GTDB lineage: Bacteria > Planctomycetota > Planctomycetia > Gemmatales > Gemmataceae > JALHQU01. The sequence goes on along the minus strand of JANXWE010000137.1, from coordinate 12,263 downwards.
GAAAAGATCGAGACCAAGGAGTATCGAGCGGTGCCCGTGAACGTCGACGCACTCCACGAAGGCGAACTCCTCCGGGCGTCCACCGATGACATCGCTCAGCAGTCGCCGGGGGTGGAAATCCATTCCCCCGACGAAACCGACTGGATCGACAAACTGAAGAATAAAAAGACCGACCTCACTGAACTCGGTTGGTTGTTCCTAATCTTCTTGCTGGTGTTGCTGATGGAGCAGGCCATGGCGGTGCGGTTGAGTTACCACGCCAATGCCGAAGGGTTGGGGAACGCGTCTCCCTCGGCCGCCCAAGCGATGCGGAAATCGACGGCTCCGCTGGAGTCGAACGCAGACTGATCGTGCCGACCGATTTTCCGATTCACCGATTGCGAACGAGATACCGATGACCCAGACCGGCGTGACTCAAGAGAGCGTGTTCATCCTCCGCCGATTGGGGGACGTGTTTCCGTTCGCGGCGCCCGAATATGCGTCGATGCCCGGCCAAGTCTATTGGCTCGGCACCCTCGCGCTGTTAACGATGATTGGGCTGGCCTTGGCGTCGCGCACTCTGTTCCGACATCGCGACGGCGAAATCTCCCTGTTCAAATGGTTTCTCGCCGGGACGCAAGCGGCGCTGTTCCTCATCCCGGCGATTTGCATCGGTGTCGCCCGCGAAGTCGACGGCGAGCTGCTCTGGTGGATTCTGTCGGTCGGCATCTTGATCTGCGGCAGCGTGATGACGGTGCTCTTTTACATCAAAGATTCGCACACCATCGGCCTGTGGGCCGTGCTGCTCGCACCACTGCGGATTTGCGTCTACCTCACGCTCCTCGCCTGCTTTTTGCTCCCGGCCATCCAGACGTGGGAAGAGACCGAGAAGCGGTCCCGCGTATTGATCGTCATCGACGTATCGCCGAGCATCACGGTCATCTCGGACGAAGTGTCTCGGGTGCCGGGGGTGAAACCGAAAACCCGCATCGGAAAAGTGCTCGATTTCTTGACCGATGACACCGTGAAGTTCATCGCGAATCTCACTGAGAAAAATCCGGTTTACCTCTACCGGTTCGGCACCCGTCTCGATGACACGAGCGACGAGTTCGCGACCGGTTCCAAGGGTTGGAGCCGCGCGGAATGGGATGCGTGGGCGAGCTACGATTTCAAACCGTACGCCCTCAAAGGCCTTTCGAACGACGGCCGGGCGGAAGTGGAAAAGATGCCGGCGTGGAAAGCGGGCGAACCCGGCGTCGCCGATTGGGCCACGGCGTTCGCCAAGGCGACCGATGCCGAAGTAGTTCCGCCGAATCTCGGCGAAGAGGATAAGAAGATCTTGGCCACGAACCGTGCCTTGCTTGAAAAGCGGGTCGATGTCGCACGGTCGTTGGTTCTCGGAACCAACGTCCCCGATTCGCTGTTGACCGCCGTGAACCGGGAATCGTCGAACATGGTGCAGGGCATCATCGTCTTCTCGGACGGCCGGAGCAATCTCGGTTCCGAGTCGACCATCGGCGACCTGCGCGACCGGGCCAGTAGAGAGAAGATTCCGATCTTCACCATCGCGGTGGGCGAGAAGCGCGAGAACATCGCCATCGCGATCACCGACTTGGGTGCGCCCGATAGTACCCAGCCCGACGAACCGCAGAAGATCATCGTCGAAGTCGACGGCATCGGTTTGCAAAACCAGACGGCACTCGTCCGTCTCGGGTTGTATCTGCCGGGACGCGATCCCAAAAAAGATCCGCCGACGCACACGTTGGAAAAAGAAGTCACCTTCGCCCCCGGCGATCCGCCCCACGGCATGATCGAATTCACGCTCGATGCCGATGAACTTGCCAAGGACGAGAGCGGCAAGCAACTGGTCGAAGACTCGAAAAAGGTCGGCCGCGTGAAGCAACTGCGGGCCGGAACCTGGCAACTCGTGGCCAAAGTCGCCCGGGATAAACGCGAAATTTTCGCCGACGAAGATCACGTCAGTCCGACGCGGATCATCCAAGTGGTCGACAAGCCGGTGCGGATTCTGATGATTGCCAGCGGCCCGAACCGCGAGTACCAAACGCTCCGTACTTTGCTCGTCCGCGAGATGGGCGAGAAGCGGGCCGAAGTGAGCATTTACCTCCAGACTGAAGGCGGCATCGCCGGCGAGATCGTCCAAGACGTTCCGCCGGAACGACTGCTGACCAAGTTCCCGGATCGCCTCGATACGACCAAGAAAATCGTGGCGGACACCCCGGAAGGCAAGCTCGCCAAGTGGTACAACCTCGACGAATACGACCTCATCATCGCGTTCGACTTCGACTGGAACGAGAAGGACAAAGGCAACCAACTGCGCATCGCCGACCAGACGATCAAGAACGTCGAGACGTGGGTCAATAACCTTGGCGGTGGTTTCCTCTTGGTGGCCGCCCCCCTGCACACGTTTCAGTTCGCCCGCATCGAAGACGACGGTCGGTTGAAGCCGCTGTTGAACGTGCTCCCCGTGGTTCCCGACGACATCGTGGTGGTCAACCAACGGGGCGTCCCGCGCACGCCGCGCCGCCTCAATTTGAAACCGACGACAGAAGCGGACTTGCTGAAGCTCGAAGACGACGGCCGCCAAGACAAACCGACCGCCGGCTGGGAGAAGTTCTTCATCGGCTCGGACAAACCGGGCGAGGAGCTCAATCTCAAGCGCGGCTTCTTCTCGTTTTACCCGGTGAAAGCCGTGAAGCCGGGGGCCACCGTGTTGGCGGAGTTCGTCGACGTCGGCGATCAGAACGCGGCGAAAATGCAGCCCTACTTCGTGGTGTCCCAAGCCGGCACGGGCCGCACGGGCTTCCTCGGCTCCGGCGAAACCTACCGCTTGCGATCCGCCGACACGAACTACTTCGACCGCTTCTGGCTCAAATTGACACGGTACCTTTCCGCGAAGCGCGAGGCCAAGGCCGCACGGGGACGGATCCTGTTGAACAAAGAGTTCACCGCCGGTGGGCCGATCCGCTTGCAAGCCCGCGTCCTCCAACCGTCCGGCGAAGCGTATGCCCAGAACGCCATCAATCCGAAGTTCAAGGTGACGCAGTTCAACGCCAACGGCGACCAACTGAAGATCCTCGGGCCGTACGAACTGAAGCCGCGCCTGAGTGGCGAGAAGTTCGAAGGATACTACACCGGCCAAGTCACGGCCGATGCCAAGCAGTTTCCCCACGGCGAGTTCCGGTACAAGGCCACCGTGGAAGTGCCCGATTCCCCCGGCGACACACTCGATGCAGAATTCTTGATTCGGAAGTCCGATCCCGAACTGGACGAGACCCGCCCCGACTTCGCCGCGATGGAACGACTCGCCGGCACCGTCGACGAGGTGCGCGGCAAATTGAACGACGCCGTGAAACTCCAGAAGTTGATGGGGAACAGCCCGGACGCCAGCAAAGCCAAGCTGACGATGAAACTGAGCGAAACCGAGAAGATAGCCATCATCCCCGACTGCATGGACAAGAAGTTCAACAAACAGCGGAACCTCGGTGGCATCGACGACCTCTGGGACGACGAATACGAACCGACCGGTTGGATCCACAAGACGGCTCACGAGTTGCTCCTTCCCAGTTCATCGCTCGATCAGAAAATCAACGGTCACCTCCGAGTCGGAACGCTGGCCGCGACACCCTTGTTCTTGCTCGCCGCATTACTCATTGCGTTCGGTCAATCGGGTGGACTGTTCGCCCAATTCGTCCGGGTCGGCGGCTTGGTACTCGGTCTCGCGGCGGTCGTGCCGTTCGCGGTCTACGCCGTCGGCAACTTCTTCGTCGGTTGGGACGGCCAACCGGGCTTGGCCGGGAAGATCGTGGAAGTGGTCCTCGCCGGAATACTCGTGTTGCCCTTGCTCGCGTGCGTCGGGGGGCTGTTTCTCTTTTGGAAATCGGAAATGTTCCGTGCACAAGCGTCGCGGATCGGTTCGCTCTTCATCGGCTTGTACGGTGCGTTGATCGTCTACGCGGCGTTCTCGTTCCCAGTCGCCATCGCCTTGGTTGTGGTCGTAGCATTCCTGTGTACTGAATGGCTCTCACGCAAACTGCTCCGCCTCGCTTAACTCGCACACTCCGTTGGTGAACTCGATATGGCCACGCGAATCAAGAATACGAACCTCGACGCGAAGATTTCCAACCCGCTCGAGCGGCTGCGCGGCCTCATCCGGCTGTTCGTCTCGCTCGACGTCGTGCTCTTCGCCGGGCTGTTCCTCGTCATCTGGTTCCTGAGCTGGATCGCCTTCGACTACGGGGTATTCAAAGCCGCGGGCATCGATTACGCCCTCTACTCGCACTGGGGCTTGCGGCTCGCGTTCATCGCCCTCATGCTCACCGTGCTCGTCGCGTACATCGGCGTCCGCGTCTACCGCTTACTCAACAAAGACCTCTCGTACACCTCGCTGGCGTTGGTGCTCGAAAAGCGGCACCCCGAGCTATTGCGGGATCGACTGATCACCGCCATCGAACTCTCGGACCTCGACAAAGCCGAGGCCCAAGGGTACTCGCGCGAGATGATTCAGCAGACCATCGACGAAGCCCACGAGCGGGTCGGCCAAATCGACGTGAAGAGCGTCCTGCGTTGGAAACGGCTCCGGTCGAAAGTGATTCTGGCAAGCCTCTTGTTGGTACTCTTCGCCGGGGTCGGCTTCGCCGCCCACGCCATCTCGACCAAAGCGTTCGACCCGAATCGCGGGGGCCACAAGTTGGCCGACGTCAGCTCGATTTGGGCCGAGCGCAACTTGCTGTTGAAGAACACCCCGTGGCCGCGGCGGTCGCACATCGAACTGGTCGAATTTCCCGAATCGGGTGAACTGCGGCAGGGCAAAGATGCCGGGGCGCCGCGGATCCGCGCGCGGGCCTATCAGTGGGTCATCGCCGACCGCAGTCGCACCGAAGGCTGGCGGCCGTTGAAGATGTCCGACCTCGACCGACCCGCCTTCGGGATCGCCCCGGTCGATCTCTCGAACGTCACCCTCACCGATGCTTTCGGCAAAGCGACGCAAGTGAATCTGGCCGAGGCGACACTCGACGACGTCGAAGGGACGCTGACCACCGAACACGAGTTGGTGAAGCCCATCTTCGAGAAGTTGAACACGCTCTCCGACGACGTTTGGATGAGCCGCACGTTGCGGAAACTCGTGTTGCCCAAAGAGATGATCCTGACCTTCACCGGCGCCCGCTCGGCCGGCATCTCGAACCTCACCCGCGATCCGAACGGCGAGTACTCGGGCGAAGTCAACGGCATCAAAGAGAACCGCGTCTCGTTCGTCGTTCGGGGTGAAGACTACCGCACCCTGCCGCGGTTCATCGAACTGATTCCGCCACCCATGCTCATCGACCTGCGCCGCAACGAGTACCAGCCGGCATACCTCTACTACCCGGCGCCCATCGACAAGGATCAAGCCAGTCTCCGTGGACTCAAGCAACTGTTCGCCGATCAAAAGATCAGCCTCACGAGTGAGAAATCCGTCTTCCCCGTGCCTACTGGCACCGACGTGGAGATCATGGCCACGGCCGACAAACCGCTGCGGAAGGTCACCCTCTCGGCCAAGGGCGACAACAAAAAACTCTGGGAGAAGAGCAACCCCGGCGATGGTTTCGAGGCGGTGCTCGGGCCGGTCCGCAAAGACGGCGGCAAACGGGACATACTCGGCTGGGAGAAGTCGTCCGCCACGGGGTTCGAGAACTTCACGATCCTGTTCCGGGGTGCCGATGCCGTCCGTGAGACGGTTGAATTCGATTACATCCTCACCGATCTGGACGGTGTCTCGGCGAAGCGATCCATCACCATCCAGGTGAACGAAGATCAACCGCCGCTGGTGGAAGTGGGCGTGGATGTGTTGCGGAAAGTTGGCAGTTCGCACATGTGCACGCCGATCGCCATGATCCCGTTCCTCGGCGAAAGCCGCATCGGCGACGACACCGGCTTGAGCAAAGTCGAGTACGAATTCACCTACACCAAAGCCGAGTCGTCCATCGTGTCCACGGTGCAAGCCGGACTCGCCGGCGGACTCGCCAGTGCGTTCGGCGGGCCAGTGCGATCGTTCGGCACCATCGGCGTGATCGCCGGAAACCGCGTGGTCTTCGAACAAATCGGTACCAAGTCCGAACAGAAGCAGTTCGGCTCCGCCCCGGTGGATCGCTTCACCGTCGAATACAGTCGGCTGACGCGCGACACCATGGCGAAGCTCGAACAGTCGTTGAAAGTGAACCGCGACCGCAGCTTGCTGCCAGGCGTGGTGAAACTGATCAAGTTCACGGAGGGCGGCGACGACGTATTTGACCTCCGCGAGAACCTCAAATCGCTGCTGGTTCCCGACACCGAAATTCAGCCCCGGTACAAGATCGAACTCAATATCACCGCGACCGACGTGAATACGGAACTCAGCGGCAAAGACGGCACCGCCTTGCCCGGCAAGAAGTCGTCGAACGTCGAACCGATCCGGCTGCTGGTGGTGTCGGAAGGGGATCTGCTCGCCGAGATTCTCAAAGACGAAGAGAACCAAACGGTGAAGCTCGACGAGATTCTGAAGCGCATCGTCGATTGCGAATCGAAGCTCAGCCAGGAACTCAGCCTGCTGTCGTCGCCCAGCCCGAATCAGCTCAGTAGCTCGGCCGTGCGCGCCTTGGACATTCTCCAAGACGTGAACAAATCGAAGGATCAACTGGCATCGGTGCTGATCGATTACGAACGGCTCTACCGCGAAATCGTGGTGAACCGCTGCAACGCCAAACTGCTCGAGAAGTACCGCAACGACGCGGGCCAGGGAATCATCCAAGAGACCAAGCGAATCTTGGACGGCACCAACCCCGAAGGTTCGTTCCCGCAAGCGGAGACGGCCCTCGGGGCGTTTCAGGGCACCCTCAACAGTGCGCGCGTGCCACCGCAAGCCGAAGCCGACAACGCTCGGGTTCAACTGTCCAGCTTGCGGAACGTGCTCGGCAAACTCCGCAGCTTGTCCGGTAGCCTCGTGGATATCTCGAAGGCCCGCAAGGATCTGCTCGACCTGATTCAGAAGCATCTCGAAATCGAAAAGGACGTGATCGCACTCCGCGAGAAGGAATTGGAGCGGGTGAAGTCGCCGCTGATCACGTCGAATAAACCGATCACGATTCAGGCCGGGAAGACCGTGACTGTGAAGCACGCCATCGACTGGAAGTTGTACGCCCAAGGGCAGTTGGCCGTGTCCATCGAAGCCCCGGCCGACGCCGACTTGCAACTGCCCAAGGATCTCACGATCAAAGACGACAAGAACGAGTTCAGCTACGACGTGACGGCCGGGATGAAGCCCGGCAGCTATACCCTGAAGATCAAGCCGTTCGTTGGCAACACGGTGGATCAGCAGATCATCGTGACCAAGTGAACGGGGCCGTCTGACGTGGCGACCAGTTTCCAACTTGAGATTCGGTCATGGCCACCGAGGGCTACCGGATGAATGCGGTCGAGCGGTTCGCGGCGGAAGCCGTCGCCTTCCGCGAGTGGGCGAAGCAGGGCACCGATTCTGGCGAGATCGCGGCCCGCAATGCTCTCATCTGCATCACACGGCTTTATCTCGCGGCTCTCGAACTGCCGCCAGCATGGTCAGAAGAGCTGGCCGATCAACCCGACGCCGAGGGAGTTGGTGATGCCGAGTGGCGGGTCGTTTACTTGGCGGCGGGCCGGCTCCCGCTGGACTACTACGGAGAAGTGAACCTGTTGATCGTGCCGCCCGAGGAGCCAGGCATTGGCAGCCTGTCCGACGACATTGCGGATATTTACCGGGATGTCGTGAGCGGGTTGGTCGAGTTCGAGTCTGGGCGGCGGGCTGAGGCCCTGTGGGAGTGGGGCTTCAACTTTCGGCATCACTGGGGTGCGCACGCCACCGGAGCGATCCGGGCGGTGCACGCATGGTTGGCGGCCAACGCCTACGACCTGCTGGCGTCCGAGGGTACCCCAAGCTTGCCAGCAGACGCCGGATGATCCCCTACCAACCCTCCGGATTCCGACCCACTTCACCACCTCCACTACAATGCCCGCATGTTGCGTGAAGAACAAATTGAATTGCGGCGGCAGCGGGCGAAGGCGGGTCGCTACCGCATCGAAAACTTGAGCAAGAAAAAAGTCTTCTCCGATTACCGCGTCACCAACCCGGAGAGCGGCGGGGAGTACACCGTCAGCGTGCGCGGGTTCGATGTCGGCGACAACGCTTGCACCTGTCCGGACTTCAAGGCCAACACACTCGGCACCTGCAAACATATCCTCGCGGTGCTCGATGAGCTGAAGGACGAACTGCCCGCCAACCTCCAAAAAAAGAAGGCGGTGATCGTCCGGCCCGAGCTGTATCTGCACTACGGTGAGAGCCTGCAACTCGGCATCCATCTGCCGCTGCGGCACTCCGATAAGCTCACCGCGCTGGCCAAGAAATTCTTCGACGAGCGCGGCTTCTGGTCGGGGCGCGGGCGCTTCGAGGATTTGATCGCGGCCGTGGAAATTGTCCCCGAAGAAGTGACCGTGATGTCGGACGCCTTGGACTTCGTCGACCGGGAAGTCGAACGGGTCGAGATGCGTCGCCGCGAGGCGGATTGGCTCGAACAACTCGGGGCGGGCACGCTCGAATGGAACCTGCTGAAGGTGCCGGTGTACGACTTCCAAATGCGCGGCGCCCTGTTCTTAGCCTGCCGAGGGCGATCGATTCTCGGTGACGATATGGGCCTGGGGAAGACGATCATGGCGCTCGCGGCTGTAGAACTGCTGGCACGGGAACGGGGCATCGGCCGGGTGCTCGTGGTGGCGCCGAGTTCGGTGAAGTACCAGTGGGAAACGGAAATTCAGAAGTTCACGGGGCGGGCGGTGCAGGTGATCGAGGGGAGTCCGACGGACCGCACCGACCTCTACGCGGAGCCGACGTTCTACCGGCTGGTGAACTACGAACAAGTGGTACGCGATCTGGCGGCCATCAACGCCTGGAAGCCCGATGTGGTGGTGCTGGACGAGGCGCAGCGCATCAAGAATTGGGAGTCGAAAACGTCGAAGGCGGTGAAGAAACTCGCGAGCCGCTACGCCATGGTGCTGACCGGCACCCCGCTGGAAAACAAGCTCGAGGAACTGTACAGCATCGTCCAGTTCATCGACGAACGCCGCTTCGGCCCGGCGTTTCAATTCCTGCAAGATCACCGGCGGCTCGACGAGCGCGGCAACCTCATCGGCTACCGGAATCTCGAGACGATCCGCGAGCGGCTCGAACCGATCTTCCTACGGCGGACACGGGCCGAGGTGTTGACGCAGTTACCGGCACGCACGGACAGCACGGTATTTGTGGAACTCAGCGAAGCCCAACGTGGGCCTTACGAGGAGCAACGCACGACGCTGGCCCGGTTGCTGCATAAGAGTTTTCTGAGCGATATTGATCGCCGGCGGATCTTGGCCTGTTTGTCCAACATGCGGCTGGTCTGCGACAGCACGTTCCTGCTCGATAAGTCGACAAACCATTCGCCGAAGCTCGACGAGTTCACCGAGATCGTGAGCGAACTGAAGGCGGAGAGCGGCCATAAACTCGTGGTGTTCAGTCAGTGGGAAACGATGATTTTGAAGGCGGCCGAGAAGCTCGACGACTTGGGGGTGGGGTATTCGGTGCTGCACGGGGGTTTGAGTGGCCGGGAGCGCAAGGCGGCGCTGGCGACCTTCCGCACGCAGGCCGATTGCCCGGTGTTTCTAAGCACCGACGCCGGGGGGGTCGGGTTGAATTTGCAAGTGGCCGATACGGTGATCAATTTGGAACTGCCGTGGAACCCGGCGGTGCTGGAGCAGCGGGTTGCGCGGGTTCACCGCATGGGGCAGAAGAAACCGGTGCGGGTGGTGAATTTGGTGACCCGTGGCACGATCGAGGAACGGGTGCTGCGGACGCTCGAACAAAAACAGAATCTGTTCGCGGGCGTCTTTGATGGCGAGGAAGATGAGATCGCGTTCGCATCGGTTCCGGCGGGCGGGTTTTTGGCGACCGTGCGCGAGTTGATCGGCGAAGGAAAACCCGATGCGGCGAAAGTACCGCTGGTGGCTCCCGATTGGCCGGTGCTGGAATCGACGGTGGAGCTGCTGGAATCGCTGGTGCGCTGGTGCCAACGACCGGACGTCCAGGTGCAACTGACCCCGGAGTTGCGCGGCAGGATGGAAGCCGTGATCCGGGGTGGCGGGTAGCCGCGTCTCTTTTGTAGTTATGTTTAGTGGACGCTGAGGGGATCGAACTTATCGCCCCGCTCCGTGTAAAGACGGATTTTTAAGGGCACTTTCCGACACGATTGCCCAAATTTATGTAGAAACCACGCAGTAGAATCGGGCGTCACCTCGGAACCAACAATTGCTACCCGAGTCGCCCTGACGGAGCCCGATTTTTCTACACGCGACTTTTGCTGTGGCTTCGAATCGACAGCGCCGATTGCAAATCCCCGCCGGCCGCGTACAGGCACCGGATGACCAAATCCAAGGATGGCTCGGTGCCGAATCGCTCGACGGCGGCGACCCGCGGTTGGCTCGAACCGATCCGCTTGGCGATGTCGGCTTGGGTAAGCCCGGCTTTCTTGCGAGCGGCCTTCGCCGCTCGAACCAAGGCGATCCGGAGATCGATCAGTTTCATTTCCTCGTCGGTGAGACCGAGAAATTGCTGGGTGTCCCCGACGGTGTAGCCGGCCGCTTCGAGGCGTTTCTTTTCTTCCGGTGTCATAGCGCTCATCGTCGTCGCCTCGGGTTCAGGATGGTTTGGTATCGCGGTCAAATTGTGCAATCGCTTTGGTGGCCTTCTTGAATTCTCTTTGTTGCACCGAGGGCCGACGCTCGGGAGCGGGCGCGAATGGGGCATGCCGAGCGAAAGTCCTTCTTGAACCAAGCGGAGCAGCATGCCGGCCTCGTACCTTGCGGCATCACTGAACGGCGGAGATTGGATCCCGCCCGTCAACCAAACCAAAGGTGTCCGCGTCGCATTTCCCATACACTAAATATATCCTGGATGATATATTTAGTGTATGGGAATCTTGTGAGCATGTGGATGTTTTTTAACATACCGCGAACGCAATCGTTCGTTCGCGGAGCGTGTCCGCAAACGAATCGTATCCGGGGGCCGGGCCGCAGTCGCGGAAAACGCACAAAGCCCTAGGTATCCTAGGGCTTTGTGCAGTGGACGCTGAGGGGATCGAACCCCCGACCCGCTCCGTGTAAAGAAGCCGCTCTACCACTGAGCTAAGCGTCCGCAATTGGTTATTATAGGGCGTGGGTGGCATGGGTAACAGCCCCGCCGGCCCGAATCGCGGCGGCGACCATAGTTGCTTCGGTGATCTCGGCATCCGTGGCCCCGGCTTGCTTGGCTCGCTTCGCATGAATCTCGATGCAGTACGGGCACTGCGTCGTCACGCCGACGGCGATGGCGATCAACTCTTTGAACTTCACCGGGATGGCCCCTTCCGCGAAGGCCGCTTTGTCGAACGCTTGGAACGCCGTCATCGCATCGGGTGCGACTGCGGCCATCGTCTTCATCTTGGCCAAGTTCGCCATGTCGTAGTTCAGCATGATGTCGCCCATCCGATCAAAAGGGGTTGAGGAATAGGAAAGGAATCCCCGGCGGTTGGTACCACCGGGACGAGATTCGCTCGACTTCGTCTCACGATTTACTTTGCTTTGCCTTGCAGTTCATCCGCGAGCCAGTCGGCCGCGTAGACTTTTCGCAACGCTTCGATCATCGCCCGGCTGTCGACGCTCACCGCGCGGGAGATTTCCCCTTCGTAAACGAAGTCGAGCACCAGGCTCTGGATGTTGCCGTCGAAAATCAAGCCGACGACTTCACCCGCTTTGTTGACGACCGGACTGCCGCTATTGCCACCGATGATGTCGGCGGTGCTCACGAAGTTGAACGGCGTCTTCAAGTCGAGTTTATCTTTCTTCTCGACCCACTTCTTCGGTAGTTCGAATGGGCCGGCGTTGCTCTGTTCTTTGCTCCGGTCGTACAGGCCGCCGATAGTCGTGAAGGCGGGCACGTCCTTGCCGTCTTCCTTGTAACCCTTCACGGTGCCGTAGGCGAGGCGGAGGGTGAAGGTCGCATCCGGGTAGGTGTTCGTTCCATCAAGGGCGAAGCGGGCCTTCACCACGATGGATGGCTTGTACACCCGCAGCAAGGAGCAAGGCAACGTCGGATCGTTCGAGTTGCCCAAGCGCTGGGTCGAGAAGAAGGACAAGCTCGACCTGAAGACCCCCTTCAACTTCGTGGCCACCGCGGACATCATCGGCGGCAACAGCGGCAGCCCGGTGATCAACAC
>JANXWE010000281.1 GCA_025351325.1 Fimbriiglobus sp. | reverse complement strand
CGCAGTCGGCTTCGCATCCACAACCGGCGGCTTCACCGGCAGTTTCGGCGCTTCGGCCATTGCCATGGGCAACGCAACGAGGGATAACCCGAGGGATAGAATCGAGAAATGGCATCGCATGAAAAGCGCCTCCGAGGGGGGGGTACAGACGCGCGAAACTTAGCCGAGTTGCCTGTTTCGCACAACCCGGAGTGCCGTGTCGAAATCGTGGCTGTATCGGCCCCTCGGATTCCCCGATTTGCGCGTCCAAAACCGCTCCGTTTCCGTATAATGACAGAACAGTGTCACCGGGTAAACAGGGGCCGCGCATGAGCACCGAAACGATCCTCCCACCGCAGGGTGATTACACCGAAGACAACATGAAAACCCTGAAGGATGCCGCCCACATCCGTCAGAACCCCGGTATGTACGTCGGCAACGTCGGCAGCTCCGGATTGCACCACCTCGTCTATGAAATCGTCTACAACTCCGTCGATGAAGCGCTCGCCGGCTACTGCAAAATCATCCAGATCGTGCTGCACGCCGACGGCTCGTGTTCGATCGCCGACGACGGCCGCGGAATCCCTGTCGGCGTCAAAGCCGACACGGGTAAATCGACCCTGGAAGACGCCCTTACAATCGCTGGCACGTCGGGCAAGTTCGACAACGCCGCTTACCGCGTTTCGGCCGGTCTCCACGGCATGGGCGCCAAGGCGATGAACGCGCTGTCGGAATGGTGCGAAGCCGAGGTGCGCCGCGATGGCCGCGTCTGGCAGATGGAATTCGAGCGCGGTTACGCCGTGAGCGATCTCAAGAACCTCGGCCCCGCCCCGGCCGGCGTCACCGGCACCACCATCAGCTTCAAGCCAGACCCCGAAATCTTCGGCGACATCACCTTCAACTACGACACCCTCGTCGACCGTCTGCGCGAAATCGCTTTCTTGAACCGCGGCCTGCGCATCGGCATCGTCGATGAACTCCTAGCCCGGAGCGAGAGTTTCTATTCGCAAGATGGCATCGCCGGGTACGTTGCGTTCCTCAATGAAGGCGAAACGGTTTACCACCCGCCGATTTACTTCGAGAAGACCGTCAACAACATCAAGGTCGAGATCTCGCTGCAATACTGCAACCGCGACGACAAGATCGAACGCTGCTACTGCAACAACGCCTTCAACAGCGACGGCGGCACGCACCTCTCCGGGTACCGCGCCGGCCTGACGCGCAGCATCACCGCCTACGGCAAAAAAGAGGGCCATTTCAAAGAAGGTATGGAACTCAAGGGCGAGGACTTCCGCTTCGGCCTGACCGTGATCGTCAGCCTCGGTCACCCCGACCCGCTGTTCGAATCGCAGACGAAGGTGAAGCTGAACAACCCGGAAGTGGACGGCATCGTCGCCAGCGTTCTGTACGGGTGTTTGAACGAATACCTCGAGAAGAACCCCAAAGAGGGGACGTTGGTTTGCCGGCGGATCAACTTGGCCGCCGAGGCCCGCATCGCCGCGAAGAAGGCCCGCGACGCCATCACTTCGCGGAAGAACATTCTCGGCGGTGGGGGTCTGCCGGGCAAATTGATGGACTGCACCACCCGCGACCGCGAGAAGAGCGAACTCTTCCTCGTGGAAGGGGACTCCGCCGGCGGGTCGGCCGAATCGGGACGCGACCGCATGTACCAAGCGGTGCTGCCATTGCGGGGCAAGGTGCTCAACGTCGAGAAAGCGCAGCTCGAGAAGATGCTGGCCAACGTCGAAATCGGCGACCTGATCGCCGCCGTCGGCCTCGACATCGGCAACACCGAGGACATCTCGAAGATCCGCTACGGCAAGATCGTCATCCTCACCGACGCCGACGTGGACGGCCAGCACATCCGCACGCTGCTGCTGACGTTCTTCTTCCGCCAGATGCGCAAGCTGGTGGAGGAAGGCCGGCTGTTCGTGGCCCGCCCGCCCCTGTTCAAGGTGACGCAGAAGAAAGAATCGCGGTTCATCCAGACTCGCGAAGAGATGGCCGACGTGCTCATGGGCCGGGGTTTGGCCGACACCAGCATCATCGTGAATGCCGACCCGACGCCCGCCCATAACCGGCCGACGGCCGTGACCCGCGGCGCCGACGATCTCCGCAAGATCCTGCCGATCCTCGCGGACGTGGACACCGCTGTGAATATCCTCGAACGACGTGGCTACTCGCTGCTGAATTTCCTGAAACATCTGAAGGAACACACCCTGCCGATGTTCCAAGTGCGGCTCGGGGCCAAGGAGCACTTCTTCTACTCGCAGGAAGAAGTCGAAGCGTTCCGCGTCGAACAATCGCTGCTGCTCAAGCACGAACTGACGGTCGGCGAGGCGGTGCCGACGATGGCCGTGAGCGCCGA
>JANXWE010000254.1 GCA_025351325.1 Fimbriiglobus sp. | reverse complement strand
GTCTCCTTGGCTTCCGCAACAAGAGTCTTCCAGTTCGCCTTCTCGGGTTGGCGCAGGTCGATGGCGATGACGCTCCCCTTGGGCGAGCCAGTCTCGGTGAGGAAGTAAAACACCGGCCCGTCGTTGCCGACGAGGTTGAACTTGTTGTCGTGGTTCGCCACCAGTTCGGTGACCAAGCCGTACGGTTCGTTGAGATCCTTGTAAGCGACGCGGTTGCGCCGGCTGGTGGTGCCATCGCCGATGCTGATGACAAGGTAACGACCATCTTCGGTGACGTTGCCACTGATCGTCCACTTGGGGTGATCGGGCCTCTCGTAGACCAGCACATCTTCGAGTTGCGGGGTTCCGAGACGGTGAAAATAGAGCTTCTGGTTCTCGTTGGTCGCTTGGAATTGTGCGTCGCCTGTCGGTGCCGCGAATCGACTGTAGAAGAAGCCGCGGCTGTCAGCCGTCCACGAGGCACCGCTGAACTTCACCCACTTGAGTTCATCACCAAGTGGCTTGCCCGTGGCAAGGTCGAGGATTTTCCAGGTGTTCCAATCGCTGCCCGCTTCCGCGAGGCCATAAGCCGCGTACTTCCCGCATTCCGACGGGACGAACCCAGCGAGGGCGACAGTGCCATCCTTGCTGAGCAGGTTCGGGTCGAGCAACAACTTCGGCTCGGCATCGAGCGAATTTTGCAGGAAGAGCACGCTTTGGTTCTGCAAGCCGTCGTTCTTGCTCAGCAGATATTTCCCGCTGCCGATCTTGCTCGGGGCCGAGATCTTCTCGTAGTTGTAAAGCTCGGTGATCCGCTTCTTGATGGCGTCGCGGTACGGGATCGTCGCCAGGTACTCTTGGGTCACTTTATTCTGCGCTTCGACCCACGCGGCCACTTCGGTCGACTTGCGCACGTCGTCTTCGAGCCAGCGGTACGGGTCGGGCACTTTGGTGCCGTGGTAATCGTCGACCTGATCCACTTTCTTCGACTCGGGGTACTTCAACTTTTTGTCCTCGGCAGGCAGACCAGCGACCGCCGCGAGGGCGACCACCGTCGCGGCGACGAATCGGAACGGGCGAATCATGGAACTGTCCTCGGAGGGGCCGGAGTTCACGAACAGTGTAGTTGTAGTCGGCGCGATCTGGAACTTCAGGCTGGATCGTGTGTGAATTCGCAAGTCAGACCTCACCACCAGGTTCCCTCTCCGAAGCCAGAGATAGACCCACGGTTTGTTGAACCGGTAGTTGGTGGCGACTACTCAATTGCATAGGTGTTGTGCCACCCCAAGACTGTCCAGCGGAAACACCCCCACCCCCCGCTGGACAGTGCCAGAATTTCTGGACCGAGGCTTCTTTTCTGGACAGACCATACACGGCAACGATTTGCGCGCACCCCTCAAAAGGGGTCCAGCCTAAACAGGCGAAATCACGGATTTGTACATTCGTGGATATTAGGCACACAATTTTGTTGACTTCCCTTAATGGTAGGAGGAATATACTCATCCGAATGGAGCTTCACGAAACCGAGAATGAATTCTCCGGATGATGTTGCGGGGTAGACAGAACCGGTTTTGTCTAGTAACAAGTTCGGCGGCAGGAGGGCGGACGGGTGGATGAGCGGTGGTTCCGAACATCCTCGGGGCGGCAGGTGCGGCTCTCGGCCTTGCAGGTGCAGGACTTCAACCGCGGCTACCTGGAGGGCCGGGCATTTCTGATCCGAGAGCAGGTGCTGGCCGAGTTGCCGGACACGGCACGGCGGATGTTCCCTGGCCGGGCCGGCGTCTTAGTCGGGCCGTGCGATGGGCCAGCCGACCGCTACCCGGCCTTGGTATACTTCTGCGAGTTCGAGTGCTCGCAAGCGGTCGGGCCGGGTGGCGACTGCTCGGCCCTGATCGCCGTCTGGTTCGCCGACGACATGACCCGGCCGGTGCCTGAGTTCGTGGCCATCCGCATCGGCGGGGTCGATTGGGAGCGGCACGCGGTCGACGGCTGGCACTAATGGCACGCCACCCCAGGAACTTCACCGGGCGGTGAAAGCAAACCATCGTTGTGATCGATGCTTGCCATCCATTTCGGTGCGCCGAGTGGTTGTCTGTATCGGTTGAATTGGCTGGTCATTTGCTCGTACCGCACCGGCAGCTGACTGACGCAGCCGGCTCGCCGGGCCGATTCATTCCGGGCGAGCCGACTGGCGTCAGCCGTCGGTGCTGTACAATCAAAAGAATCCGGCAGCTGACTGACGCAGCCGGCTCGCCACATCCAGCAAAAACTCCAAGTGTCGTGGGTGTCCCCTGGAGCTTGAAACCGCTCAAACTTGTCAATAGAAGCCAATCGTTTGAGCATTCCGGGTCTAGCAACGACAACGTCGCCAAGCCCAAATGAAGAGGAACCCGGAAAAGACGGGATGTCAGAGAATCAGAAAAGATCTCTTTCTCTCAGATCCTCTTCAATCTGGGTCTCATCCGCGTCATCCGCGTCCCTCTTGAGTGTTAAAGACTCCAAAAATCGTTGCTGCAACCCACATTCCAGAACGTTCGCACGAGGCAGCCGATTCGGATACACTGAGTAATCACTCCCGCCTTGGATTCCCCTTCATGCACTCGCCATTCCAACCAACTCGTCGGGTCGCGCTCCGCATCGGCGGAGCCGGTCTCCTCGGCATGGGCTTCCCGCAATTTTTGCAATCGGCCGAACGGGCCAAGCCCAAAGCGCGGGCCAAAGCGGTCATCTTTTTGCACCAGTGGGGCGGGCCGGGGCAGCACGAAACCTTCGACCCCAAACCCGACGCCCCCGACAACGTTCGCGGTTGGTTCGGCAAGCCGATCGCGACCAAGACCCCCGGTCTATTCATCGCCGAGAAGTTGCCCGAGGTCGCCAAGATTACGGACAAGTTGACGGTGATCCGGTGCATGCAGCACACCACCAAAATGAACAACCACAACTCCGCGGGCTACTACTGCCTCACGGGGATGCTACCGCCGACGGACGACCAGCGGCTCCGCGATTCGCAAGACTTGTTCCCGGCCTACGGCAGTATCGTCAACAAGTTCGCTCCGGCGCCGAAAGGGGCGGCGACCTTCGTGTCGTTCCCGCATGTCATCGCGGATGGTTCCATCACGCCGGGGCAGCAGGCGAGCTTCTTGGGCAAAGCCCACAACCCGCTCTTCGTCGCCGACGATCCGAACCGCGAGAACTTCAAACTCCCCGAACTGAGCCTACCCGATGGCATCAGCCCGGCCCGGTTACACAGCCGTACCGAAATGATGAAACTCATCGATAGCCAGTCGGACTTGCTCGAACAATCGGCGGTGGCGAAAGGGGTGGAGGAATCGTACCAGAAGGCCGTGGCGATGCTGACCTCGCCGAAGTTCAAGGAGGCCTTTGACCTGACCCAGGAAAAGGCGGAGACGCGGGATCGCTACGGCCGCACCACCTACGGGCAATCGTGCCTGCTGGCCCGGCGGATGGTCGAAGCGGGGGCCAAGTTCGTCAACGTCTACTTCGCGCGGTCGATCGGCGGGTTCGGCCAAGGTTGGGACTACCACGGTTTCAACAAGGAGAGTGTCCCGGATCGATTGAAAGAATTGATGCCGATGACGGATCAAACATTGCCGGCGCTCATTAACGATTTGAGCGAACGTGGATTGCTCGACAGTACCCTCGTCGTCTGGGTCGGCGAGTTCGGGCGGACGCCGAAAATCAGCGGCAACGGCGGCCGCGACCATTGGCCCGCTTGCTACAACGCATTGCTGGCCGGTGGGGGCACCAAGGGCGGGTTCGTGCTGGGCAAGTCGGATAAAATTGGCGGCCAGCCGACCGAGGGCCGCGTGACCCCGGAAGACTTGGCCGCGACGATGTTCGAAGCGTTGGGAATCGACCCGGAGACGGAAATCCGCGACGCCTTGAATCGCCCCCTG
>JANXWE010000253.1 GCA_025351325.1 Fimbriiglobus sp. | reverse complement strand
CGGCCGCGTCGAGATCGCCCACTTTGCTGTTCAATCGCGGCTTCACTCGGCGCACGTACCAGTTCGAAAGATCGTCGTCGATCAAGCGTTCTGCGGCCGATGCGAAGGTCATCACATCGTACTTTTCGAAACTGTCACGGGCCGTTTGCACCAGGACTTGCAGACACGATAAAATCCAACGGTCAATATCGGAGCGCTCCGCCACCGGCACTTGGTGCTCTGCGGATTCCGGATCAAAACCATCGCCAATCGCACAGTTGCAGAACAAGGAATAAGTATTCCACAACTTGAAGATGAACTTCGAGCGCACCTCGTTGGCTGGCTCGGGGCCGAAGTTGAGGTTCTGTGCCGGGCTCTGCCGGCAGTAGAGCCAACGCATCACGTCCGCGCCGATGGCAGTGAACGGCACGTCGTTTCCCTTCGCATCTTTGGTGATGCCACCTTTGTCCGCGGCCGCGATGAACTCGATCGAATTCCCCGCCGTCTTGTGCATGTCGTGGCCGTACTGATCTTTCACCGTGGCGAAGCCGAGGAGCGTTTTGAACGGCGGTTCGCCGTCGCTCATCATGGTGCTAAGGGCCAGTAGCGCGTAGAACCAGTTGCGGAACTGGCCGGGGAAACTCTCGGTGATGAAGTCGGCCGGGTACCACTGCTTCCAATAGTCGCGGTCGGTGTTGTACTTCAGCGTGCTGAATGCCACGATGCCGGCATCGAGCCACGGGTTGCCGACATCGGGAATCCGACTGAGCAGGGCGCCGGTGGTCAAACTGCGGATCTTCACACGGTCCACAAATGGCCGGTGCGGGCTGTGGCCTTCAAACTCTTGCCAGCCTTCGACGGCACGCTCTTTCAGTTCCGCTTCGCTCCCGATGACTTCGAATTCACCGGTTGTTTCGTCCGCCCAGATCGGCAACGCCAACCCCCAGAATCGCTTCTTCGAGATCATCCAATCGCCCATGTTCCGGAGCCAGTCGATCTCACGGGCTTGGCCGTTGAGCGACTCGGGAAGGAACGTCACCTGTTCGGCGACGTTCTTGATTTGGGTACGAAACGCCGTTGGATTCCACTGTTCTGTCGATACTCCCTCGCCGGCAGCCGATCCGCGTTCGGGTCGTGGCCCCATGTTGATGAACCACTCGTCGACGAGTCGGAAGAGCAGTTCCGTTTTGCAGCGCCAGCAGTGCGGATACCGGTGGACGTAGCGCTCGGTGGCGAACAGTAGATCCTTGGATTTCAGCAGTTCGAACACGGCGTCGGCGGTACTCGCTTCGACCGCGCTCTTCCCGGCGAGCGGGCCAAAACCGGCTTGGAAGCAACCGGCATCATCCAGAGGCGCGATGGGCGGAAGTTGATTTTCCTTGCCCAACTCGAAGTCGGCCTGCCCGCAACCGGGGGCAATGTGGACGATGCCGGTACCCTCGGTTTCGCCGACATCCTCCCACGCGATGACCTTGTGTACGGCCTTCGCCGCGACGCGGGCCGTCCACTTTCGCGCTACCGCGACGCGGGCCACTTCGACGGGGTAGCCTCCCGGTACATTCTGCGCTTCGAGGTCGTCGAACGGCCCGGTGTACTTCCACTCAAACATGTCGGCGCCCTTCACTTCGCCGACGATCTCGAAGCCGTCCTTGCCCGCTTTCTCTTTGAAAAGTTGCTCGATGGATTTCAGGTGCGGGACGCCTTCGAGCCAGTCGCGCTTCGATTTCTTCGCGGTCGGTTCGGCGGAATCGTCGGCATCGCCGCTCGACTCCATCCGGTTGATCTTGAACGCTCCCTTGGCGACGTAATAGATCTCGCTCTTCAGCTTGATCCGAAGGTAGATCAGCTCCGGATTTACCGCCGCGGCGACGTTGCTCGTGAGCGTCCACGGCGTCGTGGTCCAAGCCAGGAGATTCTCGCCGGGACGGTCGCGCAGCGGGAACTTGACGAACACGGCCCGGTGCTCGATGGTCTTGTAGCCCTCCTTCACTTCCATCTCGCTCAGGCCCACGCCGCAGCGGCCGCACCACGGCATGGCGTCGTAGCCGCGGTAGATCATCCCCTTGGTGTGGCACTTCTTCAAGAAGCTCCAGATCGTGTAATTATTTTCGTTCGACATCGTGAAGTACGACTTCCGCTCGTCGACCGGCTTGGCCCAATCGGCGTCGGTGCTGTCCCAATCCATCCACATTCCCAGTCGGATACTCTGTTCGGTTTGGATGCGTGCGAACTTGTCGACACGGTCTTTGCAGAGCTGCACGAACTGGGCGATGCTGGCTTCACGGTCGCCCGGAACGAGGTTCTCGATGTCGCGCTTGCTCTTGAGCGCGAGTTCCTTTTCGACTTCCACTTCGACCCACAAT
>JANXWE010000231.1 GCA_025351325.1 Fimbriiglobus sp. | reverse complement strand
GGTGAGGCCGCGCGGCCGGTAGGTAGCAGGTAGGCGCCTAAAGGGAAACGGCTGCGACGTGGACTACCGCAGCGCCGCCCCCGTCGACGAATGTGTCAAGCGACGAACGGAAACGTCGCGCATAACACCGACTTCCCAACGCACCGCTCACTCGAATTCGTTCGTCCACGCGGGATTCCCGTATTTCGTTTCGACGAGAGCCTGCGCCTCATTATGTTCCTCGGGGGTCAATTCGCCAACGGTTCCACCGTACCGAACTTGGAAGGCGTTGAGCAAATGCTCCGCAATCACTTCGCGTGCTGTGCTCGTTTGCCGATTCAACGGGGCGACCACCTTCGCGGCGCTGGCAACGCCCTTGTCCTTCAGTTTGACTCGTCCGAGTCGGAGCACATTCAGCATCTCTGCGGATTCCATCGCGTAGGCCAGCGTGGTGTGATGCAGGACGACGCCGCGACGGCGGGCTTGGGCCGCACCGCCGATCTTCCCGGCGGCGCAGGCGATGTCGTTGATCGGGACATAGTGGCAATCGATTCCGAGGTCGCGCAACCCGGTCACCACCCAGGCGTCGCAGACTTCGTAACTCTGACGGAGGCTCAGACCTTCGAGCAGCACCTCGGGCAGAATCAGGGAATAAGTGATGGCCCCGTGCGGTTGAACGAACATCGCCCCGCCCCCGGTCATGCGCCGGACGATTCCGACGCCCCTGCTCTTGGCCGCCGCGAGATCAACTTCGTTGGCAATCGACTGGCATCGACCGATGATGACGGCGGGGGAACTCCAGCGCCAGAATCGCAGAGTTGGCGGCGATTGCAATTGGGCGATGCGTTCGGTCAGCACTTCGTCCAGCGCGATGTGGAGCGCCGGGGCGAGGTCTCGTTCGGGCAGCAAGCGCCACGGCACGTCTTTCCAGTGTGCCGTTAATCGCTCGACATCGGCGGGGGTGAAGGAACCAATGTTCATTTTGAAATTGTAGGATTCCCGACCGAAGTCACCGCTTCCAGGCGACGACTAGCAACCCGGCTAGGATCAATAAACTCCCCAGGCCGACGCGCAGGGTGATGCGTTCGTCGAGCAGCAACCAGGCGAGGGCGAGGGCGATCAGGAAGCTCCCTTTGTCGATGATGGCAACGGTGCCGACTTCTCCCTCGTGGATCGCTTTGTAGTAGAAGACCCACGATGCGGCGGTGGTGACCCCCGAGAGGCCCAGCCCCAGAATGTTCTTCCAGGTCAAGGTTTGGATGTCGGCGACGGGCACGAAGACGGCGGCGAACAGCAGCACCAAGACGAAGACGAAACAGGTTCGCACCGCCAGGCCGAGTTCGGCGGAAATGCCCACGAGGCCGAGCTTGGCGACGACGGCAGTCCCGCCCGCAAAGAGCATCGAAAGAAACGCATAGCCGACCCAGCGATCCATGCGTCAGGCCCCGCCGTTGCTGTTCAAATGGTTCATCATCTCGCGGAAGCGCGACAGAGGACCCGGCGGTTTCGGCTTGTTCAGGTCGTACCGTTGCAGCGTCGGCCCGACCCGCAGAAAGGCCCCCTCCGACTTCTCGATGCCGGGCGGCGTGACCCGCCACGGGGCGTCGCTCGTCGCTTGGCGGTAGCCTTCGCGGAACAGCTTGGTCATCTCGACCGGGTCGAAATCGTACGCCGACGCGGTGGTCACGTAGTCCGGGTGGATGGCCGCCACGCGGTAGTTCATCCCGGTGAGAATCGTGGCCGTGTACAGTCGCAGCAGGTCGCCGCGCGTCTGCGAATAGATCAGCGTCGAAACGCTTCCCGCCGTGATGTTGAGCACCCGCAACGGTGTCAGGCTCGCATCAGCGTAGAGCTTCCCAGCCACGATAATGTAGACATCCGAACCGTACAGCGAGGCCCGGTTGGCGTCCCCTTGATCTTCCGGCTTGATGACCGGTGGCCGGAAGAACAGGGCCTGCGTGACACCCCCATCGACGTGCCGTTCGGTGAAGGGTTTGCCATCGATGGTGACGGGGATGGTCGTCGGCGGAAAGACCCCCGGTATGGAGGCGGACGCGAGCAGGATTTTGCGGAAGAGGGCCAGGTCGTCGAGAGTGCCACGAACCGCGATTTGGCCCATGTCCCACACGACGGGTCGCCGCGATTCCAACTCGGTGGTACCGACGTAGAGTCGCCGACCTTTCGTATGTTCACCCGCCACATCACGCAGCAGACTCGGCGTGACGATCTTTTCGATCTGCTTGGCCAACGGCGACGTGTCCGCCAGTCCTTCACTGAAGATCGAGCGTACTGTTTTCTTCAACCGGAAGATATCTTTCGTCCGCAGTGTCGTGTAGAGGTTCTCAATTTCGCAGTCGTACCCTTGGCCGAGGAAGGCCAGCGGGGCGATGAGTGCCCCGGTGCTGATGCCGGTGACGACGTCGAACTCGGGCCGGGTGCCGCTGTGGGTCCAACCGACCAGCACGCCGGCGGAATAGGCCCCGTAAGAACCGCCGCCCGATAAGACGAGGACGTTCCGCTTCGGCGGCAGTACAGCCGGTTTATTTTCAGTGCGGACACGTTCGGCGAGAGCGTACAAGTCGCGCATTTCCCAAGTTTGACCACCAGTCGCTTCGGCAGCGGGGTCGAGCACTTCGACGGGGTTGAAACCCGCTTTCACGGGGCTGGGTGGTTGCCGCCAACGGCCGAAGCAACCCGTGGCCAGTACGCAGAACGCACACGCCAGAGTCAGGAGCCACGCTCGTTCCCACCGCCGTGCCATGGGCGCATCGCCTCCGTCTCGGGTTCATCTCGGATGTGGGATATAACCATGCGGAGCGGGGAATGGAAGGGGGATTGGGGTTCACGCGGTCGACTTCGCCAACCACTCCATCAATCGCTTGGTCTCGGGGCCGACGGGGTATTTCCGGCTGTCGATTTGCGTGACGGGAACGATCCCCGCGTTGCTATTGGTGAGGAACACTTCCAGGCAATCGCTCAATTTCTGAATGGAGACCGTCTCTTCGCGGATCGGCATCGGAGCATGCTTCACCAAATGTCCGCGGATGGTTCCGGGCAAGAAGCCACCATTGATGCTCGGCGTCACCCAGCCGCTGGGGAAGCGCAAGAAAATGTTGGCATGCGAGGCTTCGAGCAAGTTCCCTTCGGGGTCGATCAGCAGGGCCGTATCGAAGCCGGCGGCGTGTACTGACTGCCCTACGCGTAACCGGGTGGCGTACTGAAACGTCTTCCAGACCAAGTACGGTTGATCTTTGGGCACCGGGCTGGCGACAGTTTGCAATGTCACCGTGAGGTGCGGGGTCGGCAACGGGGCGGCCGTCATCCAGACGATGCCCGGTTGACCCGGTGCGCCGGCGGTGACGTTCAGCCGGACGACCACCTCCATGGTCGTGAGGGCCTTCACGAAGTCGGTCACTTGTTCGGCCGAGGGCAACCGCTCGGGCAGCACCGTCAGGCCGAGTTCGGTCGCGGTATGCCGCAGTCGGTCGAGGTGGGAATCCCAAAGCCAGGGCACGCGATCGAACGTGCGGGTCGATTCCCAGAGGCCTTTTCCGAACAGCAGGCCTTCATCGAAGGGGTCGATGACGAATTTCGTCCGCGGCACAATCTGGCCGTTGAGCCAGATCAGCGACACGAGGCGGACGACTTCGTGAATGAGGGTCTCGGGCACGTCCGTGGGCAGTTGAATTCCTTGCCGCGCGAGGACGCCACGGGGGTCGCCCCGGAGGCGCGCTTTCAACTCGGGTTCGGCCCACCAAAGGTCGTCGAGGCCGATCGGTTCATCCTGAATCATCGAACTTCCTTCGGAGAGGTTTCCAATCAAATCGTTGGCGGCTTCAACGCCGGATGAGGCGCCACATCAACAAAACTCCAGCGATGGCGGCGGCGGCGTTCGCTCCCCAGACCCCGATCACCATGGGCACCTTACCATCGCGGGCAAAACCCGCCCCGGCCATAATCAGGGGGTAATAAATGATGATCGCCGGCAAAAAGCAGATCACGAACATGCTGAGGTAGTCCGCTCGATTGGCCCAGATTCCCATGGGGCAGCCGATGATGGCGAAAAACAAGCAGCCGAGGGCGAGTGCCGGCCGGGAGTGATAGTCCCAATCCATCGTTCGGCTCAGCCGCATGTAATACTTATTGACCTCACTGAAGTGGCCCACTTGTTTGGCCCGCTCTTCCGGATCCAGAGGTATTTGCGACGGCTTCATTCCGTTCTCTTCGGCGATTTGAAATTGCTCGAGCACGCTGAGCTGTTGACCCGGCTTCGAGTCCATCAGCACTTGCCGTGTCAGCAGAGCTTTGTCGGCTTCCTCTTTGAAGAATGCGACACGTTCTGGCAGGGCGTCCCAGTCGATGGTTTGAGAGCGATCCTTCAGGCTTTCAATCAATTTGTCGCGCCGGAAGATATCCGGGAGGGCGATTTCAAAAGGTTGGTTGTCTTGAGAATCGACGATGGCTTTGTTGCCGCTGATCACCCAATTGGTGTCGGTCTCGACCGTGAGCGTGTTGGACTGCTTGTCGATCACCAGTCGAGCTTCCCGCGTCCGGGCGACGTAGTCGAACTTAGATTCACTGCCCGAAACATCATTTTCCTTGGCTGGCTTCCGCTTCACGACGACGTCGATGAGGCGACGGTCTTGAACATCGCGCACATACAAATAGTAAGGCAGACCCTGGAGGCGAATACAGCGCTCTTGTTTGAGCAGGCTGTACACCCGCTCTTCCGGATCGCGGATCAATTCTTCTTGGAGCATCCGTTGGGTCATGGGGATCACGGCGAATTCCAACCCGGCGGTGAAGGCGGACGTCAGGATGCCGAGTACAAACGCGGGGCGGATCATGGTGAGCAGATCGACCCCGGCGGCTTTGAGAGCCACCGCTTCGTTGTCGTGCGAGAGCCGACCGTAAACAATGCACGTGGCGAAGAGCATCGTGGCGGGAATCGTGTACGGGAGAAAGCTCGGAATCAACAGTGGGATGATATTCAACAGTTGCGCCGCGGAGACCCCGAACTGGGTCGCTTGCTGGATGATCCCGCCAATCAGGAATAGCCCCGTCAGCCCCGTGAGGGACAGCAGGAATACTTTGACCAACTCCCAGAAGATCATCCGATTCAAAATACCGAACAGCATGGTATCCACACTCTGTTTAGGAACTCCGAACGCTCCGCGATGCCATTATCATAGCCAAATTCTTCACCGGCCGCTGGTCGCGCGGACGGTGGGTGGGTCGCTTGGCTTGTCGAAGCGATTCCGCAACCGCTCGGCGACGGCTCGCACCGGGTCGGTCACCACCGGGAGCATCACGGCTTTCGGGGTGAGCTTGCCACCTTCGCGGGTCAGTTCGATCTTGAAGATGCTGCCGCTGAGCAGACCGGTGACGTCGCCGAGGGGGGTGGTCAGCCAGCGCTTGAGGGTCTGCGACCAGATCGTGAAGAACTCGAATTTCACGTATTGGCCATCGGTGTCGAGTTCCCCAGAGCCGCCGAGGCTGATGGCTGAACCGAGCAGATCGAGTTTGGTGACTTTGACGCGGTCGCCCTTCAATTCGAACGTGGCGTGAGCTTCTTCGAACGCATTACGATCCGGGGCCTGACCTTTCAGCACTTTCACCAAATCGAGCAGGACGGGAATCTTGTACATCCGGCCTTGGGGCACGTCGATTTGGCCCTCGCCCGTCGGGATCCAACGACCGGTTTTGGTATCGAGGGTATTGGTCACGAGGACGCTGCCCTGGGCGAGGCCGCGCAATTCGGAGTCGCTCCCGAGTTTCGTGTGCCGGGCGAGTTCATCGAGACGAACGTCGGTGGCCGTGAGCCAGATCCGGTACTTCACGACGTCGTCGAGGACGATGCGAGCTTGCCCGCCGATGGTGCCTTGGTACAGAGTCGCGGTGATGTCCGGGAATTCGATGACCGGGGCGGCGAACCCGCCCGGCGCGGTCGCATCCGGGAGTGGGGCACGGATCCGGTAGCCGAGCTTCACCGCCGAAATCGGCTGCTTCGCGACGGTGGCTTTGTCGAGCCAAATGTTGCCCACGATGGCCCCGATGCGATTCCCCTCGTAGCGCCCTTCCGTGGCGATCGTGCCGTAGAGATCATCGAATGGCAGGCCGGCTTCGAGGCTGGTGCCGTTGATTTTCAGGCTGGCGTTCCAGTAGATCACCGGGCCGGGCTTCTCGTCGAGGATCGGCGGTGGCAGCACTTTGGGTGCGACTGGCGGAACGGGGGTGGTTTGCCACGGCAGTTTGAACGGGAGAAAGCCAGCCGTCGGCGCGGCGGGGGCAAGTTCTGCGGCCGCGACCGGGGTAAAGGGCCGGCCGGTGTCACGGGGCATCCAAACGGGTGGTTTCGCGGGCACTTCCTTCAACGGTTCCGTGGGGGCTTGTCCACGAATCGCCGGTGCCGATTTGTCGTCGGCCGGAACGGACACCACTAGCTGCTTCACGAACAGTTCGGCGGAGCCGCGAAACTTCAATTCCTTGAAGCCTTGCTTGATCTTGTCCGGCATCGCCTTCAAAAGCGCGTCGTCCGGGATCATCGGATTGAGGCCGATGCCACCGAGGTTGGCCCAAATTTCACCGGCTTCCGTGAAGCGGATGTCGGCCGCTTGAAGCTTCATTTCGGACGGGCCATGCTTCGCCCGGAACTCGATGAGTTCGACGCGGCCACCGTGGTAGCGCAACACTCCGGAAAGCTGGTGCAGGTCGTAGGGGAAGAACGTCGGCGTGACGCTCGGCCCTTTGAAGTTGAGCGACAACCGCATGTCGGTGGTCGGGTTGAACGGTGGTTCGGCCGGGAAGAGCGCCGCCACGGGAGCCGCACTCGGTGTTGCACTGGCCAACGCGAGGTCGGGAAGTTTTTCAGCTGGGGTCGTGCGGCCGCTGCGATCCCAAATTTCCACATCGGCCCCGAAGGTCAGTTCGCCGCGTGGCTGGAACGTCTGGATGGCTCCATCGAGTTTCATTTCGCGCAGAGCCGCTTTGAAATCCGCGTCGATCGGGCAGTTCTCGCCTTGGACGCGCAAGGTCAATTTGCGATCCATCGTTCCGGGAACGGCTTCGTTGTCGCCGGAGATCCAGAAGCGGCCACCGTCGTGAACCGCCTCGAAGTTTCGGAGTTCCACGCGGTCGGTGTCGTCTTCTGGGATGAGCGCCATCCCCGGTCGCAAGGGGCGATCTTTGGCACGGGCGGTGGCCTTCACCAACACATTTCCGCGCACCTGCTTCACCGGATACGGGAAGTGCGTGTAGTTCACGATGCCATCGAAGACTTTGATTTTGAAGGTGTTCTCGCAGCGATTGACGCCGTGCGGCTGGCGGATGTCGATGTTGAAATCGCCGCGGGCGCTGCCGCGCAGTTTGCGGAGGGACAGCGGATATTTGCCGGGCAATGCGTCGATCAACTTGTCGTCGATGGGGATATCGATGCCGGCGATCTGCAACGAGATGTACGGATCGTCGCCGTCGCCCGCGACCTTCCCGGCCATGCTGACCCGGCGGCCACCGGCTGTGCCCGTGAGATCGAGGCGGAACTCGTCGGTACCGTCGCTGTCGACGACTTTCTTCACGGTGCCCGCGAGTTCGGAAATCGGATAGCGGAACTTCTCGTACTGGATGGCGAGTCTGTTCGGTCGAATCTCGACTTCGCGCTTCCAACTGGTTTCCGTTCGGTTGAACCGGACGACGACATCGACACCGCCGTCGGGTGAGAACATCCGCTGGATGATCGCTGCCTTCGGGGTGAGCCGCTGGAACAAGTCGTCATCGAGAGTGAGGGCATGAATCGTCAGGCTGAACGCATCGAGTTTCTCCTCCAGTGCGATCAAGGGATCTTCGACCGGGCAGACCGACGGCACCGGGGTTGAACTTTTCAGCAACTCCGCGAGCACAGGCTGCCGGAGGCGTGGCCCACAGAGGAGCGCGTTTGTCGTGGGGCCGGAAGTCAGGCAATCCGCTTTGGTCCGGAGGCTCAGTTCGACGGCAGATTTTCCGAGCCGTGCCGTGGCCTTGTCCACCGTCACCCGGCCGTCGTTCAAGCGGATCGATCCCGTGAACTGCTCGATGGGCCAAGGCAATCCCTCGTGCTCGAAGCGTCCTTCGCGCACCTCGAACTTGACGTCGTACGTCGGCGTGGCCCCGGTCGCACCGGGCCATTGGAACTCGGCCCGGATGGTCGTTTTCGCGTGGATCTGCTGGGCGTACTGGGCCGCCGCCGGGTGCCAGCGGGCCACGACTCCGGCGAAGTCCGGGCCGATGTCGAGGTCGTGGATTTCCACTTTCGCTTGCGCTTGGTTGGTCTCGCGGTTCCACTTCCCGGAGACGTTCACGACGATCGCCAGAGCCGTCGGGTCGGGTTGCGGATCGCTCCCCAAACCGACGTGGACTTGCCCGTCGATTTTGAGCCACGGCAACGCTTCGCCCGAGAGGCTCAAGCGGATATTGCGGAGGGCCAACGCCGGGAGCGCCGCCGGACTGCGATCTTCGACGAAGACGGTGCCACCCTTGATCAAAATCGTCGGCACCGGCCTTGGAACAGGACTCGGCTTGGTGATGCCGACCACGTTCCAGCGGCCCTCGGTATCCCGGACGAGCCGGACGGTGGGCGAGTCGAGTTCGATCTTGCGGATGACCAGTTCGCCCCGGTTCAAGCGCTCTTTATCGTGGGTGATCACGGCGGAGGGAACGTGCAAGAACGGTTCGGTTTCGCCGCGCCGGGTCAATTTGAGATCGTACACCGAGAGGCCACCGAACAGCCGGATGTGGGCCGAGCCGACTTCGACTCGGACGGAGTCGTCGAACTGCTCTTGGAGGTTTTCGACAACGGCGGCGCGCACCTTTTCCGGACTGACCCAGTTGCACGCCCAAATGCCGGCCCAAACCAGGGCGGCGAGCGCGGTCAGAATTCCGGCGCGAATGAACCAAGGCCTGAACCACGACATCCGTGTCGTCTCGCGGGCCAATCCCCCGGCCGGCGCAATCGGCGCCCGCCTCGGGAGGCGGACAATAGACGGGGACGCGGAAAAGATCAATCGGGACTGGCTGAGTGGCTGAGGGGTACGCCAACCGATTCTGGTGTCGCGCTGGCCCATCCCGGTACTACTCTGACGCGTGTACTTGTTTCCGCGGAGAATACCCCCTCCCCTCTGCGGAACCAACGGAAGCAGTGGAAGCAATAACACTAAACAGAATGACGATGGCACCACCATTATAAACGGTTGGCCAGTCATGGGTTCGGGTCATTTTGTTCGGCGTCGCTTAATCTTTGGTGATTCCTGTTGTCTTTGCCAATTTCTTCGTTTTGAGCAGTGTCCTGCCGTTACTCGGGTCGGTCAGGTGTGCCAGAAACAGTTGTTGCACCTTGGCTGAATGGCTGAGGAGTGTGCCGTGGGATTGTGGGAGGTTTCGTTCGGATCCGCCGTGGCGGCCAGTTTTTAAC
>JANXWE010000211.1 GCA_025351325.1 Fimbriiglobus sp. | reverse complement strand
CTGTTTGCCACCTTGATCGCCTGCGGTTCCCTCGCGGCACTCGCCGCACCGGTGCCGAAAGACAAAGCCGTGGAGCCGCCGCCGGCGACCGACAAGCAACGGGAACAAGCGGTGAACAACCTCAAGAAGATCATGTTGGCGATGCACAACTACCAGAGCGCCTTCCAGGTGTTGCCCCATGACATCGTGGACAAGGACGGCAAAGCCTTGCTCAGCTGGCGGGTCGCTTTGCTGGCGTTCGCCGATGAGGACGCGGCCACCGTCCTGCACAAGAAGTTCGCCCTCGACGAGCCGTGGGACAGCAAGACCAACAAACCGTTGATCGCCGAGATGCCGAAGATGTATGCCCCCGTCCGATTCAAAGACTTGGATGGATTCACCTTCTACCGTGGGTTTAGCGGCAACGGGGCCTTCTTCGAACTCGGCAAAAAGCGCGGGTTCGCCAGCATCAGCGACGGCATCTCGAACACCGTCGGCGTCATCGAAGCGGGCGAAGCGGTCGTCTGGTCGAAGCCGAACACCGACATCCCGTTCGATCCCAACAAGCCGCTGCCGGCGCTCGGCAAAGACATCGATGGCGTCTTCCACGCCGCGACACTGGATGGTGCGGTTCACCGGATCCGGCGCGACTTCGACGCCGACACGATGAAGGCGTTTATTACTATCGCCGGTGGCGAGGTGTTCGATTTCGACTCTTTGAAGCCCGAGAAGTAACTCCGAGGTTGCACCGATGAAACCCATCCTGTTGGCCGCCTTGATCGCCTGCGGCTCCCTCACGCTGGTCGCGGCGCCGGTGCCGAAGGAGAAAGGCGCCGAGTTGCCGCCGCCGACGGAAAAGCAGCTTCAAGCGTCGAAGGACAATCTCAAGCAAATTGGCCTCGCTGTCATCAAATTTTGCGACGCGGATAACAATGGAAGTATGCCCCGCAATTCGACCGACAAGGACGGCAAATTCTTGCTGAGTTGGCGTGTGCACATTCTGCCGTTCCTGGATGAAGTCGCACTGTTCGAGCAGTTCAAACTGGATGAGCCGTGGGATAGCAAAACAAACAAGCCGCTGATCGAGAAGATCCCCAAAGTCTTCGAGCCGATTCGAGTGAAGGCCAAAAAGGGGGAAACGTTCTATCGGGGCTTCAACGGGTCGGACACCGCTTTCGATGTCGGCAAACTCGTGTTTTTCCCACGGAGTTTTACCGATGGCACCTCGAACACCATCATGGTTGTCGAAGCGGGCGAACCGTGCATTTGGACGAAGCCGGACGACCTCCCGTACGATGCCGCGAAACCGCTGCCGAAGCTCGGGGGCCTGTTCAATGGCGATTTTCACGTCGTCTTCGCCGATGGAACCGTGCACACCGGCAGCAGCAAGAAAATGGATGCCGACGAGTTCCGATTGTTGCTCACGATGAGCGATGGCCGGATCATGAATACCGAAAAAGCTCTCGGTCTCGACGAGAAGAAGTAACCGGTGTCCGATGACCCCAAACAAGGAGTAGCCGATGAAGAGCATCCTGTTCGCCGCCCTGATTGCCTGCGGTTCCCTCGCGGCACTGGCCGCACCGGTGCCGAAGGACAAAGAAGCTGAGCTGCCTCCGCCGACGGAAAAACAGCTTGAAGCGTCGAAGAATAACCTGAAGCAAATTGGCATCGCCATCCATGGCTACAGCGACACCCTCGGCAAGATGCCTGCCGATGTGGTTGACAAGGACGGTAAGGCCCTCTTGAGCTGGCGCGTCCTGCTTTTGCCTTATTTGGAAGAAGAGGCGCTCTACAGGAAGTTCAAACTGGACGAACCGTGGGATAGCGAAACCAACAAGCCGCTGACCGAGAAAATCCCGAAAGTTTATGCTCCGATCCGAGTGAAGGCCAAGATCGGCGAAACGTATTACCAAGGGTTCAACGGCCCGGACGCCACTTTCGAAGCGGGCCAGAAGTTGGTGATTCCGAGGGGCTTTCCCGACGGAACGTCCAACACAATCGCGGTGGTGGAAGCGGGCGAACCGTGCATTTGGAGCAAGCCCCAAGACTTGCCCTACAACGCGAGTCAGCCACTGCCGAAACTCGGGGGGCTGTTCAGCGGCGACTTCCACGCCGTCTTCATGGATGGTGCGGTGCATTTCGGGCATAGTCAAACAATGAAGGCCGATGAGTTCCGCAGGCTCGTCACCCGGAACGATGGTTTTGTGGTCAACACTGATGCGGCCCTCGGCACCGAGAAGAAGTAACCCGTGGCCGACGAACGCAAACCAGTGCCGCTGATCGACCTCGCGGCTGTGCTGATCTCCCCCATCCTCATTATGATGATGTTGGGGAGCCTCGTCTTCTTCCTCATCGAAGTGCTGTACGCGGGGCAGTACAGCGGCCGGCTCATCTACACCTTTTTCTTCTACGTCATCGGCTGCGTGCTCATCGCCCGCATCTCCATTCGGTTCGGTGCCCAACGGGCCGCAATTTACACCGTCGGGTTGGGCGGGGCCTGTTTCGTGGCGATGCTGGTCTTTGTGGAGTATCCGACCGCGTTCTTCAAAACGGTCGGGCCGGTGATCAACATTTTCCTCATGGCCCTGGTTTGGTGGGCTGCCAGCAAATTGACGTGGGACTGCACCCATCTTGACGAGGATCAAAAATCATCGGGGCGTGGCCTGCTCGCCGCCGCCGGACTCGATGGGACGCCGAGTACCACGGCCGTGGAAGATAATCAGGACTTCGACCCCGACCGCAACACGACGGCTCTCGGAAAAAAAAAGGATGCAACGCCACTGGGGTGGTTCGAGCGCTGGCAGGCTTACCGGGAGTGGCAGAAGAAAAAGCCGCACACACCCGGTGTTTGGGTGCTCTACTTCGCGCTCGCCGCACTGCCGCTGTTCGCCCTCGGGCAATCGGTGATTCCCGCCAACGACGAGGCTCGTCGGAGTTCCACGTTCTGGCAGATGGCCATGTACGTCGGCAGTGCCCTCGGGTTATTGGTGACGACGAGTCTGCTCGGTTTGCGCCGTTACCTCGAAGCGCGCAACGCCCGGTTGCCGACGGCGATGACGGCGGGTTGGCTAGGCCTCGGCTTCGCCATGATCGTGCTCTTTTTGGCGTGTGGGGCGGTACTGCCCCGGCCCCATTCCGAGACGCCACTCTTCACGGTCGGCAAGGGAACCAAGGCGAACCGCAGCGCCAGCGAGTACGCCCAAGTGCGGGACAACAGCGCCGGCAAAGGCGAGGGGAACACCGGCACCAAAACGGAAAAAGGCAAGGGGAACGCCAGTGGCAAGAACGGCGAACCGGGTGGCAAATCGGGCGAGAAGAACAGCGGGGGCCAGAGCAAAGGTGGCAGCAGTGCTGGGAAGAATAGTGGCGACCAACAGGGGAAGAATGGCAACGAGTCGAAGGGGAAATCGAACGACCAATCCAAAAAGGGTACCGAATCGAAGCAGGGTGAGGAGTCCAAGTCCGGCGAGGACGGCAAGTCGGGCGACGGCGACGACGCGGACAATCAGGACAAGGACAACGACGACGCGGAGAACAAGGACGGCGACGGCAAATCGTCGAGCAGTAGCAAGAGCGGGATCACGCAAGCGCTGGAAAAAATTGGCACCGTCGTGAAGTGGGTCATCTGGGTGCTCATTGCGATCGCGGTGATCGTCGGCGTCGTCTGGTTCGCGCTGAAGGGATTGGCACCGTTCACGAATTGGGCCCGCGGCCTGATGGACTGGTTTCGCGGACTCTTCGGGGCGAAGCCGAAAACCAAGTCGGCCACGAAAGCCGAAGAGGCAAAGATCGAAGCGGAGATTTTGCGGCCGCCGCCGTATTCGATGTTCAGCAACCCCTTCACCGATGGTACGGCGAATCGCCGCGAAGCCGGGGATCTCACCGAGTACAGTTACGCCGCGCTCGATTCTTGGGCCTGGGACAACGCCCAGGGCCGCCAGCCGGAGGAGACGCCGTCCGAATTCGTGGCCCGGTTGGCGGAAGAGTTTCCCGAGATTCAAGTTCCGGGCCAAGCCGTGGTGAAGCTGCTGATGCGGGTGCTCTACTCCCCCGGTGGCCCGTTGCCGGGGGACGCCAAGGCGCGACTGGAAGCGTTCTGGACGACGCTGGAATCGGTCAGCGCACCGGTCGGATGATTCCGATTTTGATCAGAAAAGTGACAACTCCGTTCAAAACTCCTGCCGCGTACCCGTCGCGGTGCTACAATTCTTCTGTTCACATTCTGATTCCCGATTCCGGTACGGTGCCCCCGACGAACGATGGCCAACGACCGCACCACCGCCGATGCCCAATCGCTGTTCGACCGCGGGCATCAGAGCTTGCAATCGGGCGATTTCCCCGAAGCGGTCGAGTGCTTCACGCGAGCGATCCGTCTGAAGCCGAACATCGCGGCGGGCTACCGCTTCCGCGCGCTGGCCTATCTCGAACTCGGCCAACGCATCGACGCGCTCAACGATCTCGATCAAGCGATCCGCATCCGTTCCGACGACCCGATGCTGTACGCCGACCGGGCCAGGGTGCTCTACCGGCAGCGGTCGTTCCCGGCGGCCATCGCCGATTGCGACCGGGCACTGGGACTCGACCCCGGCTTGGCCCCGCTGCACGGACTCCGTGGGGAATGTCATGCCGCGAATGGTGAGACGCAGAAAGCGTTCGCCGACTTCGCCGTGGCGATGGAGCAAGACCCGCAGAATCTCGCCGATTACTTGATCGCCCGTGCGGAATTGCACCTGGAACTCGAAGACTACGACGCGGCGTTGGCCGACGCCGATTCGGCGGCGGATCGCAACCCCGAGAGTCCGACGGTGTACCAAACGCGTGGGATGATCCACCGGGCACTCGACAACGAAACGGAAGCCGAAGCCGACTTCACCAAGACCCTGGAACTGGATCCGGAGCGGGTGCTGGCCCAATTGGCGCGGGCCACGGTGCGGCTGAGCCTGAAGCGGTTCCCCGAAGCGCTCGCCGATTGCGACGCGGTCATCGCCGCCCTGCCCACGCTGGCCAAAGCCTACGAGATCCGCGGGATGGCTCGGAAGTTCTCCGGCGACAGTGCCGCAGCCCTGGCGGACTACAACGAAGCGATCCGCCTCAACCCCGGCAGCTTGCTGGCGTACAATCTGCGTGCCGGCATCCACTACCAGCACCGGCAGTACAACAAGGCGATTCAGGATCATCTGGAAGCGTTGAAGCGCGACCCCAAGAGCGCCGGGACGTTCAACCAACTCGGGTGGATCTGGGCGACCGCGCCCGACCCGGATGTCCGCAACGGCACCCGCGCCAAGGAGTGCGCCACCCGCGCTTGCGAATTGACGGAGTGGCAAGAGGCCGGCTTCCTCGACACCCTCGCGGCGGCCTGCGCCGAACTCGGGGAGTACGACGACGCCGTGAAATGGATGGAGAAAGCGATCGGGATCGCGCCGGAACACGAGGACGATTACCGCACGCGGTTAGAACTGTACGAACGCGAAAAGCCGTTCCGTGGGAATTCCGCACTGACCCCGCGTCCGTAACACCATGCTCACCCCAGCCGAACAGTCCCGGGAACTCTTCCGCCGCGGGCGTGCCTATGCCCGCCGGGGAGAGTTTTCGCGTGCCGTGGAGACCTTCACCGGTGCCCTCGATCTGACGCCCAGCGATCCCGGATTGTACTTCGCCCGTGGCAACGCCCACGTGGCCCAGTCGCAACTGAACAACGCTCTCGAAGACTTCACGAACGCCATTTTGCACGCCCCCGATCTTTCGGCCGCTTGGCACAACCGGGCCACGACCCATGCGGAACGGGCTGAATTCGTCGCAGCCGCCTTCGACTACACCGAAGCGATTCGACTGAGTCCCGAGGATCCCGATCCGCTGATCGGGCGCGGCGTCGCCCTTCTGAAACTCTCGAAGTTCGACGAATCGCGGGCCGACTTCGACGCCGCTTTGAAGTTGGTACCGGACTCCGGTCGGGCACTCTTTCAACGGGGTCTGTGCCACGCCGCTCAAAAGAATCATCCCGCCGCGATTGCCGACTTCACCGCGGCGCTGGAACTCAATCCGCGCCAGGGCCGGGCCTATATTTCGAGGGCACTCGCCCGGGAAGCCCTCGGCGAACGCGGGCCGGCCCTGCTCGATCTGACCACCGCCTTGCGGGTGAACCCTAAGTTGATCGAAGCTTACCCGCACCGGGCACGTCTCCACTTCGACTTGAAAAAGTGGCAAAATGCCTACGACGATTATTCCGCGATCATCCGAAGTGACCCTACGAACATTTTGGCCCGGAATCACCGGGCAATTGCGGCTGCCGAGTTGGGTTTGCACGACGAAGCCAACGCCGATCTCACGGCGGTGATCGCCGCCGATCCGACTGATCCCGAAGGGTATTTCAATCGTGGGCTCGTCCGCGTCCGGCAGAAGCAATGGGAAGGGGCCGTCGACGATTTCACCGGGGTGCTCGCACTGGCCCCAGACGATGCGACGGCCCATCTCCAGCGCGGGAACGCGCTCGTGGAGCTGCTCGATGCGGAACGGGCCATCGTCGCTTTCACGCGGGTGATCGCACTCGAACCCGACCGCGCCCGGGGCTACGTCGCCCGCGCCAACGCCTACCTCAAAACCGGGAATCCGACCGCCGCACGGCCCGATGCGGTGCGGGCGGCGGAACTCGACCCGAAGCGTGCCGGGATCTGGTTTCTCAACGGGCAGATCGAATACGATCTCGGCGACCATGCGCGGGCGATTGCGAACTTCACGAAGGCACTCGAACTCGACGCCAATCACCTGCCGTCGCAAAACTCGCTCGCTTGGATATTGGCCACCACCACGACGAACCTCCGCGACCCCGAGCGGGCATTGGAATTGGCCAACCGCGTGGGCGAAGCGACCTCGTTTTCGCAACCCAGCCATCTCGATACCCTCGCGGCGGCGAACGCGGCCATGCTGCGCTTTTCGACGGCCATCGACTGGCAACAAAAGGCGATCGCGATGCTCCCCCTCGAAGACCGCACCGAATATCTCGAACGCCTGCACCTCTACGAAGCGGGCATGTCGTTCCACGAAGTGCGCAAGGGTTGAGCCGCCGGAACGAATCCCATAACAGACACCTTCCCAAGGCGCACCGACATGACCCGCGAAAACTGGGACGACGACCGCATCGGCGTGCCGACCATCGGGGTGCGACCGGCTCAAACTCCCGAGCGAGCACCGGAGCCGCTCTGGGCCGGGGAGGAGCCGAGTCTCCGGGCCGGGGAAACCGATCTCGGCCGCCCCCCGCAACTCTCGACGCACGTCGCCCCGCTGACCGACGATGATCGACGGCGCGTGCGCGAAGCCGACGAACAGCAGGCCCTCCGCGATCTCGCCGAAGCCGAAGAACTCCTGGCCTCCGACCCGGCACTCCGCTGGTTCGGCTGGTTCGCCCACCCGCTCGCGGCGGCGCTGCTGCTCGGTTCGGCCGGGGCACTCGGGCTGTTCCTCTATTCGCAAGTTCTCAGCATCCTCGCCAACCTAGCGACTCAACCCGAGTGGATGCAGTACTGCGGTTACTTCGGTTTGATACTGTGCGGCGGCGCCGTGCTGGTGGCGATCACCCGGCTGGTCGTCGTCTACGTGCGGCTGCGGTGGAATCGGCAATTGCGGATTGCGGGCCTCGAAGAGCTGCACCAGCGGACACGCTTGCGCTGGCTGGCCCATGCCAAGGCGACCCAAGCCCGCGAACTGCTGTCTCGATACTTGCGCGAGTTCCCCCTGGCCACCGACAAACAACGCCGGCAACTGCTGGGAATGGGGTTCTCTGAAGGGAACCTTGCGGAACTCGCCAAGGTGAGCGCGGAGCTGCTCGATCCGGCCCAGTTCAGCAGCACGCCGGAGTGGTTCGAACGATTCCGCGTCGGCTTTCAGTCGCAGTTGGATGCCGCCGCCGAAACCCGGGTCAACCATTGGGCCAAGCGTTCCGGGTTGACCACCGCCGTCTCGCCGAACGGGTTCATCGACGGGGCGGCCTCCCTGTACTTCGGCTTCGCCATGCTGACCGACCTCTGCCGCATTTACAACCTGCGCGCCGGCCGAACGGGCACCGCGGTGCTACTGGGGCGGGTCTTCTTCAACTCGTATTTGGCGGGGCAGTTGAACGAATGGGAAAAGCTGACCGAAGAGCAGTTGAACCAACTCATGGCCACCGGTGGCCCCCTGTACGAACTCACGGCGTCGCGGTTGTTCTCGAAGGCCGGGGCCAAGGTGACCAGCGGCATTCTGAACTACTATTTGCTCCGCCGCCTCGGTCGTTTCGCCTGCCGGTTGCTGCGCCCCGTGGCGTGAACTGGGCACTTATTTTCGCCGGCGCTTTTGCAAATAGAGTGCGAGTACCAAGCCGATGTCGTCGTCGGTGCGGACACGTACCACGTCGATTTGCAAACCTTGGCAGACGGTGTCGATCTCTGCTTGGTGCGCGGCGAACGCCTTCAGATAACTGTCGCGCACCGTCAGCGGATCGGTGCTGATTTCCGGGAGATCCTCCAACCCTTGGAACAGCGTCGGTTGACGAAAGTTGAAGTCGATCTCGGCGGCGTCGAGCACTTGGAACACCACGACTTCGTGCCGTTGGGATTTGAGAGTCCGCAGTCCTTCCACCAACTCGGCCGCGTCGTCGAGCAAGTCGCTGAACAAGAAGACGATGCCGCGCCGGCCGAAGATCCCCGCCATCTCACGGAGGGCTTGGCCGGTGTTGGCCGGCTCGCGGTAAGGCCCGTCCACGAGCGCCCGGACCACCTCGCGCACCCGGCTCGGGCCGCCGAGCGGTTTCAGCCCGAGCTTCAACTTCCCGGCGTACATCTGGAAGCCGATGCTGTCCGCCTGCTGCACCATGAGGTACGCCAGGGCCGCCGCCAGTGTGCAGGCCACATCGTACTTGGAACTGGTCGTGCCGTCCGGGCTTCGGACGGTGCCGACTTTCATCGACTCGCTGGCATCGAGCACCAACCACCCGACGAGGTTCGTCTCTTGTTCGTACTGCTTCAAGTGATAGCGTTCGGTGCGGGCATACACTTTCCAGTCGATGTGGCGGATGTCGTCGCCGGGAGCATATTCGCGGTGCTGGGCGAACTCCACGGCGAAGCCGAAGCGCGGCGACCGGTGCCGGCCGGACAAGTACCCTTCGACGACCTGGCGGGCGTCGAGTTCGAGCTTGTCGATGCGGGCCAGGATTTCGGGGGTGAGTTTGGATGGCATGGTCTTTTCCGTCTTCGTTCGACAATACCGTAGGGGCACCCCTTGTGGGTGCCCTGACGAACCGGATACCCGAGGACGTTGCGAAACGGAAAATACACGCTCGGTTCGGATGTCGCATCGGCATCCAGTCCGGGGCACCCACAAGGGGTGCCCCTACGGTGTGTTCGACCGATCCGGGGCACCCACAAGGGGTGCCCCTACGGTGTGTTCGATTCACTTCTCCCCGTCGCGCGGGATCAAACTCAACAGCCTCGCCACGATGTCGTCTGGGGTAACTCCCTCGGCTTCGGCGATGTAGTTCGTCATGATGCGGTGCCGCAGCACGGGGAGTGCCACCGATTTCACGTCGTCCAGGGCCACGTAAGCGCGGCCGGTCATCATGGCGCGGGCTTTGGCGGCGAGGATCAGATTTTGCCCGGCACGGGGGCCGGCGCCGAAGGTCACGTATTTCTTCACGAAGTCGGGGATTGGGTGCGGGTCACTTTCCCCCGGCTGCGGCTTCGGCCGGGTGTACCGGGCCAATCGCGCGGCGTAGCGGATGACGTACTGCGCCGCCGGGATCTTCAGCACCAGCTCTTGCATGCTCAAGATTTCCGGGGCCGAGATCACCCGTTCCACGACACGCTTGTACGACCCGGTCGTCGCTTCGATGATCCGGCACTCGTCGTCTTCGAGCGGGTAATCGACACGGATGTTGAACATGAAACGATCCTGCTGCGCTTCCGGCAGTGGGTAGGTTCCTTCTTGTTCGATCGGATTCTGGGTCGCCAGCACGAAGAACGGATTGGGTAACGTGTGCCGCACGCCACCGACGGTCACTTGGCGTTCTTGCATCGCTTCCAAGAGGGCCGCTTGCGTCTTCGGCGGCGTGCGGTTGATCTCGTCGGCGAGCACGATGTTGGCGAAGATCGGCCCCGGTACGAAGCGGAACCCGCGCTGGCCCGTCGATTTGTCGTCGTACAAGATTTCCGTGCCGGTGATGTCCGTCGGCATCAAGTCCGGGGTGAACTGCACCCTGTTGAAGCTGAGGTTCATGCCGTCCGCCAGGGTGCGGATCATCAGCGTCTTGGCGAGGCCCGGCACCCCGACGAGCAGACAATGGCCGCGCGAGAGGATCGCCAGGATCAACTGCTCGAGCACGGGCCGCTGGCCGACGATGATCTTCTCGCACTCGTCGAGGAGTCGTCGGCAGGTGGTGCGCAACTGTTCGGCGGTGCGAATTTCATCGTCGCCCAAAATGATAGGGGTCAACTCGGCTTCATCCACGCGAACCACTCCGGATGCTGGTAATAGCTGATTGTAGACGGAACCACCGGACTTGATCTTACTCCCCTTCTCCGCTTGGGAGAGGGGGCGGGGGGGTGAGGTCTTCCGGTGCCGGTGTCGCGAAAGCCCGGTTCACCGCTTCCAACAGTTTCTCAGTGGCGAACGGCTTGCGGATGTATTCGACCACGCCCAAGTACTCGGCGTAGGCCTTGTGCCGGCTCCCCTCGTTCGCGGTGATCATGATGAACGGTGGGGCGTCGGGCTTCCCTTTGAAGTGCTCAAGCACCGGGTAACCGCCCATCCGCGGCATCATCATGTCGAGGATCACCAGGTCCGGCTTCTTGTCGTAAATGGTGTTCTTGCCCTGGTGGCCGTCGTGGGCGTGGATGACCTTGTGCCCCTGCCGTTCGAGCATCATCCGCAGCCCGTCCACCAGCTCGCGGTCGTCGTCCACGATCAGAATCGTCTTCGCGTCGGCCATGTCCGTTTCCCTCCGGTCGGTCACACTCTCCCTACAACGTATCAGGGCCTGCCCGCGCTCACAAGTTTCGGTTGCGGGAAGTTGCTTGAGGAGGGATCGGAAAGGGTAGAGTTGCGGGTGGAAACCGAGGGGTGCACGCCGGACCAAACGCCTAAAAAAAGCCCCAGGACAAGCCATCAGATTGGATACTTCTGCAACGCAAAGTACTATTTTGCAAATTTTCCCGATATTGTGCTTGCAATCTTACTTGGTTGGATTATCCTGTCTTCCTGTCTTCCTGTCTTCCTGTCTTCCTGTCTTCCTGTCTTCCTGTCTTCCTGTCTTCCTGTCTTCCTGTCTTCCTGTCTTCCTTTACAGAGGTTTGAGCATGTTCCGAGTAGCAACCATGTTGGCTGTCATTTTCGCAATCTTCTTTAACGCCACAGAAGCTTGTGCCCAAGCCCCCACAATAGATCTTACTGCATCTCTACCAGTAAAAAAGCAAGACACCACTTGGAACTTTCCAGGTGGGGGAACATACATCGTTGGGACAAAAACCCTCTCTAAAGTGACGATCTTGCTAAAAATTACAAACATTGCAACCGGAACCTCTACTGAAACAGAGGAGGGCCCAACAACTGCAATAAATGGCAACTACACAGGTACTTTAAATCGTACTACGTACGATAAAGTGAAGTATAAATACTATATGGCTGCTAGACTTTACGTGAAGAAAACAGTTGTCGGTGGTCAACCTACATCAGAATTAGTCGCTCAAACCGATTGGACTGAGTGCGGTGTAGTTAAGTAATAATAAGTAAAACACTACTTGGAAAAGTAACACGTAGATACCCAATAACGAAGCCTAGGAGATTGAGATGAATCGTTCAAAATCTCAGTGGAAGCGACCTGCTCTTTCTCTGATCGAGCTTCTGGTAGTGCTTGCGATTGTCGCCGTCTTGATTGGCTTGATTCTTCCGGCAGTGCAAAAAGTGCGGGAAACCGCAAAGCGGATGGAGAGCTGCAACAATCTCAAGCAGATCGGCCTCGCCATGCACGGGTACCACGATGCCAATGATAAGTTTCCCGGCCTACGAGTTGCGATGAAACAAACCTTGCCCGTCAGCAGCTACGTGCAGCCCTTGTTCCCGTATCTGGAATGCCTCGGCGATACGAGCCATTTTGATTACTCGAACGAGCAGTATCCCATTCACAAAGTGTTGCTCAGTCCTGGAGATCCGACCGCAGCCAGTGCTCAATCGCACGAGGCACCGATCAGCTACGGCTTTAACATGACGGCTCTTGAAGGGTTCCCCAATCTCGTGTCCGGCTTTTCCGATGGTACTTCCAACACGATTTCTGTAGCTGAAAAATACTTTCGGACATGGCAAATTACACCTCCAGATGGTCCGATTTCAGTATTTATGTCTTACGCTAGGTTCTCGACAAGTTATGACCCGGTTTCGCGCACTTACTCGTTTCTCGAAGAACGCCGGGCGTCGTTTGCGGATCGCGGGATTGCCGAAGATGTGTACCCGGTGACGACGACGATCAACGGCATTCCGACGACGCGGGCTTCGGTGCCAGGCAAAACGTTCCAGGTGAAGCCTGCCACCATTGACGCTTGGTCGGGCACCCCACAGACGCCTTTTTCGGCGGGCTTGCCCGTCCTCCTGTTCGACGGCAGCGTCCGAACCCTCAGCCCGACCATCGACGAACGACTATTCTGGGGTGCCACGACCCGGGATCGCGGTGAGATTTTGGCTGATTGGTGAGAGTTTTTTGGGAGTGCCAGATCGTACGTTCCGAATTGCAAACGATTTTCATCACGATCCGTTCGCGGAGCGAACGGAGTACACTGTTCCGCGCGAACGGATTCTGCTTCTTCAGCCCGGCCGGTGTTGGGCGAGTTGCCCGAGAATGCGTCCGTAGTCGCCGGTGCGGTCCGAGACCTCGCCGGCTTTTTTCATGCGCCGGTTCGGCCAGTTGACCAGATTCAAGTGATCCCCGGCCCAGATATCGGTGCGTTCGCCCCAGGTGGCGGAGGCCACCGAGACCACGCCGTCGTTGGGGCCTTCCACGCGACCCACGATCCGCGACGCCATCCGCCAGCCGGCGTTGAGCCAATCCTGTTCGCAAACGCCCGCCACGCTGTAATATCGCACGCCAGGAACGTCCGGCGTCAATTCGTTGAACTGCCGGCAGCTCTCGGTGGTCAACTCGAAGAATGCATGATCGGGTATCCCGGCCCAACGCAGCACGGGGCAGACGAACCGGGCCATCCGCGCAATGCCCCAGTCGGCAAAGGCGGTTCCACGGTGTGGCGTGCCAACGGTCGTGAGCGAAATCACTTGGGAATCCATCCCCAGCCGCGAAATCAAGTAGCGGGCGTCGAGGCCACCTTGGCTGTGACCGATGAGGTGGAAGGGCTGCGATCCGAGTTCCCGGAGTAGAATTGTCCGGAGTTCGAGGGCACGAGTGCTCACACTGGCGGTGGGGGTCACTTGCGGGCAGAGGATGCGGTTGCCGCTGGCTTCGAGGAATGGCGGAATGCCCGGGAAATAGTGCTTTTGACCACGACGACGCGGCAACAACCGGCTAAAGCCACTCAAGCCGTGGACGAGCACAATCGGGGCGTTCAATCGAGGCGGGACGATCACTGCGGGGAAACCTCATTCCGTACGATGTTGACAACCGCTTGCGTCGGTTCGCACGCCGGTGATTGTCAATCCAAAGTGGATAGCAATCTTAGTACCTTCTCGGGATCGACGCAATGAAACTTTCCGTCGCAG
This sequence comes from Fimbriiglobus sp., assembly GCA_025351325.1. Taxonomy (GTDB): domain Bacteria; phylum Planctomycetota; class Planctomycetia; order Gemmatales; family Gemmataceae; genus JALHQU01. Next base: position 15,616 of record JANXWE010000211.1, on the reverse strand, counting down.
AAGTTGGGAAAACCCGGATCGGCTGGATCGGCACCGGCGTGATGGGCCGTTGGATGTGCCAACATGCGATCCAAAAAGGTTACCCGGCCACGGTTTACAACCGAAGCCCGGAGAAAACGCAGCCGCTGGTGGAACTCGGGGCGAAACTGGCCGGCTCCCCGCAAGAAGTGGCCCAGACCAGCGACGTGGTCTTCGCCATCGTCGGTTTTCCACGGGATGTGCGCGAAGTTTTTCTCGGCCCGAACGGGGCACTGCGCGGTAGCAAATCCGGAACGATTCTCGTGGATATGACCACCAGCGAGCCGAGCTTGGCCGTGGAAATCGCGGGTGCCGCGAAGGCCCAAGGTGTTCACGCACTCGATGCTCCGGTCAGCGGTGGCGACGTCGGGGCCAAGAACGCCACCCTTTCGATTATGATCGGTGGTGATGCCGCAGTGGTTGCGGCCGTCACGCCCATATTTGAAGCAATGGGGAAGACCATCGTTCATCAGGGTGGCCCCGGCGCCGGGCAGCACACCAAAATGGTCAACCAAATTCTGATTTCGTCGAACATGGTGGCAGTCTGCGAAGCACTGCTGTACGGCCACAAAGCGGGGCTGAACTTGGAGGCGGTCTTCCAAAGCGTGAGCGTCGGTGCGGCCGGCAGCAAGGCACTGGAGGTGCTCGGGCCGCGCATTCTGGCCCGCAATTTTGAGCCGGGGTTTTACGTCGAGCATTTCATTAAAGACATGGGCATCGCCCTCGCCGAAGCCGAGCGGATGCAGCTCAGTCTGCCGGGGTTGGGACTGGCGAAGCAACTGTACGAAAGCGTCCGCGCCCAAGGCTACGGACGCAAAGGAACCCAGGCGCTCATGCTCGCCCTCGAAACCATGAACGGCGTGAAACGGTGAGATGCGATTACTTTTTAGCGCCAACGAGTACGATGTCGTAGGTCGTGACGCCCGAAGTCGCTATGGCCACCTTCAGCCCACTCGATTCCGGGTTGCGGTAGTTTTCCGGCACTGGGACGACGGAGGTCACACCCTCGGGTAATTTCGGGAAGTCGCCGCCACCTTTGGCCGCTTTCGCAATACCGGCTGCGTTGGCTTTTGCCTTGGGATTGGGGCCGGACATTCGAAACGCGGCTTCGGCGGGTTTGGTATCGACGCCGACGAGGGCGGCCCCGGCCGGCACGCTTTCCGACGAATATTCGCCGTTGATGATCTGAACGGCTTCGGTGAAGGTTCCAGCCGGGGACGTGATCAGAAACGTGATCAAGCCAGCGGGAACCAACTCCCCATTCAGAGTCACTTTGCCCCGAACTGCGACTCGTGGCGGAACGTCGCGATCTCCACAACCCGCCACCGCGCAGGTCATCGCCACCAGAGTACAAAAACTGAGAACGCGCCGGCTCATCGAGTCACCTGCTGAAAGAAATAGGGGGAAGGATCGGCGAAATCGCTTCGGTGACCCGAAGCAATTCGCGTGGAAATCGATGCGGAATCATTCAATCGATGTTGGCCACTTCACCACCGCTCGGCGTCAGGCTGGCGCGCCAAACAGCGGTGGTGATCGAAGGGCGGATATTGCGAACGGAACCGTCGCCCATGCCCACTTGACACCCGGCGATGGAGAGGCAATGCGGCCGGCTCGTCCACTTCGGGAGATCCGCCAGTGACCCACCCCGAGGCACTGGTGGCAGTTCGTCGTTCGCCATGACCGAGGGGCCGTCTGCACCGAAGATCGGAAGAAAGAGCGGGCCATCGGCCCAACCCCAAGCGTTGCCGATGTAGCCATCCCAAGTCGCCGTGGAGCCGGCGTTCGACAGCTTCGGCCCGGCGAACGCCAGTTTCTCGGCTACGAAGATCGTGTTCGAGGTGCCGTCTGGAATGCTCGTGAGTCGCGCGGTTCCGGCGCCGCCACCGCCCCAGGTGTCCCACATCGAGCGGTTCGGGCGACCGAAGACTTTGAAGTTGCAAGCATATCCCGCCAGATCGAGCCGGCGTGGGGTATCCGCATCCCATTCTTTGGTGGCGATGCCGTCACCATTCGCACCGGGACTGTAATCGAGAGGCGACTTGTACGTTTTCACGCCCATCGAGTAGACCCAATTCGTGCCGCCCAGGGTACCGTTTCCGAACATCACATCGAGGCCACTCGTCGCGTTGTAAATGTTCGGTTGTTCAATGTAGGGCAGGAGGAGTTGGAAGAAGGTCACTTGGTAGTAGCCACCGGGATTGCTCCAGTCGGCTTTGATCCGCGGGGCGTACGGGCCGGTGTAAATAGTCGCTTCGGCGGACTCTCCCGACGCGGGGCAGCAGAAGCTCCACCAATGGGCGGTCGCGGGTGGGAAGGCCCCGGTCGCATCGTGGGCGGTGTGAGACGCAAGCGAGATCTGCTTCAAGTTGTTTTGGCTTTGCATGCGGGCCGCAGCCTCACGCACTTTTTGCACCGCGGGCAAGAGTAGCCCGATGAGGATGGCGATGATGGCAATCACCACCAGCAACTCGATCAGGGTGAAGCCCGCACGGTGGCTTCGGAATGTAGGACGCATGAAAAACACTCCCAGATATAGGATGATAGAGTCTCGCTCTGCACTACAAGCGTAGCGCAGATTGAATAATGGTCGAGTCGCCGGGTGGACGCAAGAGGTTGTGCCTTGCGAACTGCCCTCTCTCCCCTGTTGAAACGATCAACACCATGCCGAGCCATGTCGTCTCTTCCCATGCGTACAAGGAGATCACACTCCAGCAATTGAGGAGTTTCGTCGAGACCGCACGGCGTGGGAGCCTCGCGGCCGCAGCCGAAGCGCTCGGGTTGACCCACCCCACGGTTTGGTCACAAGTCCATGCACTCGAAAAAGTATTGGGTAAGAAACTCGTTCAATCCGACCCACGCGGGAGCGCCTTGACCGACGCGGGGCGAGATCTTTTACCGCTGGTGGAACCTTTGGTGAACGGGGCGGCGCGGTTACGCGAACGTTTCGCGGCGACTACTTGTTCCGCTCGCTTGACTGTCGCCGCAACGCCTCGGGTGATGACCGATGACTTGCCGGAGGTGATTCGGCACTTCAGTGCGGCAGAACTGACGCTCATCGAGATGACTGGCCCGGATGCATTTGAAGCGGTGGTTCAGGGGCAAGCCGATGCGGCCCTCGGGTTCCGCCCGCAACCGAACTCACCCGCACCACCCTTGGAATACCGACCGGTCTACGAGCTTTCGACGAAATTGATCTGTCCGCTCGGCCATCGGTTGGCCCGTCGTAAAACGCTTGCCCTGGCCGATCTCGCCAATGAAGTGCTGGTGAACGATCCGGCGAGTTTCCCGGATGACATTTTGCCATCGCGCCTCGAGGAACTGGGACTATTCGGGCCGGCGCGACTTCGAATTTCCGCCCAGTTCGCCGGGACTTGTCGAGCGTACGTCCGCGCCGGCTTTGGGTTGGCCGTCACCTACTCGAACCGGGCCACTCTACCCGACCCGACGCTGGTGGAGCGAGATTTGTCAAACCTGCTCGGGCGAGCCACAATTGTACTGGCGGCGCGCCCGGGGGCATTCGACCGACCCGAACTTGCAGCGTTCGAATCGGCCATCCGGGCTGGACTCGCCACGCAGAGTGGTCTCGGTTAGAATGTCGGATGTTGATTGTGCTGGCAACAAGGATGTGGCGATGACTCCAGAACCTCTTGAACAACCGGATCCGGATTCGCAAATGGATCGCTGGGCGATCCGGTTGTACGAAGACGCATCGGATGAATCGGTTGCCGTCACCGAAGAAGATTTCCCGTTGCGCCTCGAATCGATGCCGTTGGAGGGGTTCCACCCGCAGTTGCGCATCTTTCGCAACGCGGGCTGAGTGGATACGAAAATAGCCCCGCTGGTTTCCCTGCGGGGCTATTTTCAGCGATCCGACCACACTTACTGAGGCGGTTTTTTGGCTTTGGCGAACTTCACTTCGGTGGCCACGTCTTTTTCGCCGGTCACGTCGAGCTTCGTTTTGCCTTGCTTCATCTTGTCGAACATCTCGAGTGCTTTTTCGGACTTCACTTCTTTGTCGCCGGCTTTGTAGGTCGTTTTGTCGTTGAGCTTGTAGGTGATTTCCTTGTCACCGTCCTTGACCTTCAATTCCATCTTCTCTTTGTCGAAGGATTCGAAAATCACGGGGCCGGCCAAGAGCATCCCGGCGGAAAGCATCAGGCTGAGGGTGGCGACGATCATCTTGCGCATCGAAAAACTCCAGTGGGCGGAAGTTCGGCAGGAACCCCTTCGGCAGAATGCCAAAGGGTGGTTCCGAACCGACGGGTTTGATGCCGACCTCGAGATTTCACGAATCCGGTATCGGAAAGTCAACGGGGCACGCCGGTCGAATTTCCAGCAACGGACATTCCATCTCGTGGCCGGAATGCAGTACTATTAGATTAACACGGTACCCGCAGGGTGGTTCCGGTCGGCCCAGGATTCTCAGCAATGTCTCATGTTTCGAGAATGTCCCCTCGACTCGCTCTGCTCGCACTGGCCTGTGGCCTAACGGGGTGGGCTTCCGCCGGCGATGAAGAAGAAGAGGTCGCGCCGAAGAAGCCGGTCAAGAAGATCGTCGTCGACGACGAGCCGGTCGCCTCCGGACAACTGGGAAATACCATCGCCGATCTGGCGCGGGCCGCGTCGGGGAACGATCACGCGACCATCAAGAAATATTTCGCGGCGTGTGCGGTTCCGCACGACCGACTCACACTGACCACCGGGAAGACGTCGCGGGTCAGCATCCTGCCACTGCTGTTGATCACGGACCGTGCGACCTTTCCCGATCCGTTCGGCGCGGCGGAACTCGATGCCCAAAATCAACCGGCAGCCGAACCTCTCAGCGTCCCGTTGAAGCAGGTACAAAGTTTGGTTCCGTTTGAAGTCTATGTGCTCGCGGAGTCCGAAAAGCTACTGACGACCAAGCCGACCGAAGCCCCGGCCATGAAGGAACGACTCGCGGCCGTCGAGCGGGTGTTGACTCAGATTCTCTTTTTCCACGACACGGCGGTGGAACAGAAGAAGCGTCGCGGCGGCAGTTGGGAACCGATCAAAACGTCGATTGCGGACAAGTTGAGCGCCGTCCGGGTGGAACTGACCCGCGAGGCGGCGACCGCGAAAGACTGGTTCCGCATGAAAGAGTTGATCGCTCGGTTTTCGGTGCGCTACCGGGCCAACCCGAAGCTACTCCAAGAATTTGGGGCGTTCCGACTGTTGGAAGCCGAGGAACTGGCCCAGTCGCGGAATATCCCCGATCTGGAACTGGCCCGTGATCTGTTGCAGGACTTCGAATCGCGGTTTCCGAATTCGGGGAATCCGAGCATCGCCAAAATCCGAGCCGGGCTGAGCCTGCGGGCCAAAGAATTCCTCGACGATGCCCGTGCGCAGTCCGACACCGCCAAAGCCCGCAACAGCCTGAGGAACGTCCGGGCACTCGACCCCAATCAAAAGGATCTCCGCGAACTCGAATCGAAACTCGGTGGCACCGGCGAAGCCCTCGTGATCGGCGTCCGTCGGATGCCCGAGTTCTTCTCGCCGGGGACAGCCCGATTCGACAGCGAACTCTGGGCGGCCGAATTGCTCTTCGAAGGTCTTCTCGAAGCAATCCCAGACGACACATTGGGTATGACTTATCGACCGTCGTTGGTGAATGGAAAGCCGACCGTCAGCCCGCTGGGTCGCGGCGTCACGCTCCTGGGCAATGCCCGTTGGAGTCAGCCTGGTTCCGGGGTGTTTGATGCGGCAGATCTCGCCGGGACGATTCAACTGTTGCAGGCGAGTCGCCACAATCCGAGTGCGGCTTGGGCCGATTGGCTCGACGACCCGGAATTGAACACCAAGAACCCGCTCGACGTGCGTGTGAAATTGAAGCAGGGGCACCCCGATCCGCGCACCATCCTCACCACGAAAATGCTGCCGGCGAAGTGGTTCCTGCAGCGCAAGAAGACGCTCGATGATGTTGAGTTTGGCCGTCAGCCTTTCGGTACTGGGCCATACATGTTGTCAGCGAATTACCAGCCACCGACCAACGGCAAACCCGTCCAAGAAGTGACTTTCGTGGCGAACCCGAACTACGCCAGCCACGCGGGGCGGGCCGGCCAGCCGACCATCGCGGAAATCAAGTTCGTGAACCTCGCGGCGTACCCGGATGCCCTCAACGAAGTGCGCGGGGATCGCGTCCACATTTTGCCCGATGTGCCCACGAGCGAACTTCCCAAATACGAGCAGCAGGACCGCGCCACGATCTCGACGGCGGCGGTGAATCGTCGTCTGCATCTGCTGGCGATCAACCACCGTGTACCCGCGTTGCAAGATCCGAACGTGCGGCGTGGGCTGTCCACGGCCATCGACCGCGAGACAATTTTGAACGATGTGTTCCGCTCGGGGCAAAAGCAGTTTCACAAAGCACTCGCCGGGCCATTCCCGACCGACTGTTGGGCAGCGGCGCGACCCCTCGGCGCTCCGGCCCCGGCCCTGTTCGACCGCGATGTTTCCGCTGGGAAGTTCCGAGCCAACACCAATCGGGGTGGCTTGCCGCTAACCTTGCTCTATCCCGATGATGACCCGCAGGCGGCCGAGGCGTGTTCGAGGATTAAGAAACAAATCGAAGAGATCGGTGCCGAGAGCAAAGTCACGATCACGCTCGAAGCGGTGCCCCCGCGCGACTTGCTTCGCCGCGTGGAAAAAGAGCACCGGTACGAGCTGGCGTACGTCACGTTCGATTACCGCGACGACTGGTTCGCACTGGGGCTGGCCCAATTCCTCGATCCGAGTGCCGCCGCCGAGAACGGTCGCAATTTCACCGGCTACCTCGAGAAGAGCAGCAACCCCAGCAACGACGACACCAAGTTCGGCAAACTACTGATCGATGCGAAGCAGACCCGCGATGTCGAAGGGAAATTGAAGCCCCTCTCGCACGATCTGTTCACACGGTTCAACGAAGTGGTGCCGTTCGTGCCGCTCTGGCAACTGGATCGGCATTTGGTGGTGAGTACGAAGTTGAAAATCTACTTCGCGGGCCGCCCCGATCCAGTGCTCCCGCGCCAGTTGAACATGGGGACATTCTTCAACAGCGTGGGCAACTGGAAACTGGAACCGGGCCGGTGATTCACAACTTCGGTTCCGTACCCGGCGGAATCGCTCCCTTTTTGAGATCTTCGGCAAAGTCGGCGATGAATTCTTCCAGGGTGCGCTTGCTGCTCATGCGGGCGAGAGGCCCCATTTTGTCGATGAACAGCCCGCCATTGAGGTGGTCAATTTCGTGCTGCCAAATGCGAGCCGGCAGTTCGGAACAGACCATTTCGTGGAGTTGGCCGTCGAGCGAATAGTACTGCACCTTCACCGTCTTGGCCCGGCGGATGTCTTGGTACAAACCCGGAAAGCTGAGGCAACCCTCGCGGTCTTTGGCCACGCCCTTCGATTCGATGATCACCGGATTGATGGCCACCAATTCCGCCTCGCGGGTGTTGGCGTCGCCGTCGAAGTTGATGACGATCATCTGGAAATCGAGGCCCACTTGCGGCGCGGCCAGCCCCAAGCCTTCGTGCCGGTACATGAGGGCGAGCATCTCTTGGGCGGCCTTGCGGACGCCGTCGTCGAGGCCGGTGACCGGTTTGCACTTGGCCCGCAGGGCGGGATGGGGGTACGTCAAGATCTTCATAGAGGGAATTATAGGCAACCGAGAAACGCCGAACGACCGGGAGCGCCCCCGGTCGTCGTCGCGTGTCCATGTGGAGCGAAGGGGAGTTGAACCCCTGGCCTCTGCAATGCGAATGCAGCGCTCTACCAACTGAGCTACCGCCCCCGATCTACTTGCAATCTTAGGGGTTCCTGCGGAATCATACAAGGGGGATCGGCGCCGGGGTTTTGCCTCTTCTGTGAGCGACTTCACAAATGGCCCGGTGATGTTCCGGGCTTTTTCGTCGGAGTGGCTGCTGGCGTCGCCGCGAACCCAGAACGGATCTTTGCCGGCAAAGCCCTTGCGATGCACGAGTTGTGGCCGCCTAAACGCCGGCAGTAAAACGGCCATCATGGCCATGGCCGCAAAGCGGAGTCGCACAGCGCGGATTCCTCGGCCTCCCGCTGCCAAGAATGATGGAGAACAGGCTGATGACGAAACGCAACTCGGCAATTTCCTACGGGCGGGTTCGGCTTCGATCCCGCGACTTGTAATGTAACAAGATCAGTGCACGAACTCGGACGGGAATGGGAATGAAACGCTTCCACCTCTGCGGCATGGGCAATGCCATCGTCGATCTTTTTGTCGAAGTCCCCGAAGCCGAATTCGAACGGCTCCGCTTCGAGCGCGGCACCATGCGGCTCGTCGATTTCACCGAGCAGCAGGCGCTCTTGGCCCGCTTCGCCGATTCCGATCCGCGTCTGGTTTCGGGCGGTTCCGTGGGCAACAGTATGATCGCGTTCGCCCAACTCGGCGGGAAAGCGGCCTACATCGGCTGCGTCGGCGACGACAAATATGGCTTCCATTATCAGAGTGAGTTCCAGCAGCTCGACATCGCCATGGGGAACCCGGTGGTGGTGAATCAGCCGACGGGCACCTGCGCGGCGATCATCACCCCGGACGCCGAGCGGACGATGCGAACCTGCTTGGGCGTGGCGGCGCATTTATCCGGCAAGCATGTGCAGCAGGATCGTGCGTTGATCGAGCAGTCGGCGTGGCTCTTCGTCGAAGGGTACTTGCTATCAAACAACGAACCGGGCCAAGAGGCGGTGAAGGCCGCCGTGGCGATTGCGAAAGCCAACGGCACGAAGATCGCGTTGACCTGCTCGGATGCGTTCATCGTCCACGTTTTCGGGGCCGCACTCCACGAGACGTTGGCCCGGACCGACTTGTTCTTCTGCAATGCCAGTGAAGCGTGTGCCGTGGCCAACGCCCCGGATGCCGCGAGTGCGTTTGCAAAACTGAAGGAGATCGTGCCGAATGTGGTGGTCACCGATGGGCCGGACGGGGCGTACATTCGCTGGGAGGGAACCGAGTTCCACGTGCCGGCATTCCCCTGCGAACCGAAAGATCTGACCGGGGCCGGGGACATGTTCGCCGGTGCGTTCTTGTACGGGGTCACGCACGGGGTGGCCGCGGATGTTGCGGCCCGCGCCGCCAACTACCTCGCCATGAAGGTGATCTCGCAAATCGGTGCCCGGCTCCACACGGATGTCGCCCAAGGTTGGAAGCACGCAGTCGCGGGGTGAACTCACCGGTTCCAGTGAGTGGATCCCGCTCCGAATCGGAGTCGCAAGCGACCGCTGGTCGGGACGATGGCTTCCGGTTCGCCGATGAGTGCGCGGCTCAATTCATTGCAAATGTAGCGGTGGAATGTGGCCGGGGAATCGTGGGCCAGCTCTGCAGGGAAGCTGCCTGGGGCCACCACCTCCGGGGTTCGCAACCGTGGCCGCAACCGCATCGGCCGGCGGTAGTTGGCACGAATCTTTTCCGCCAGGCTCGCATCGGTGGTGTCCCACAGGCCATCGACCGAGGCGATCACTCGGCCATCCTCGGGCGACAACGCTTGAAGGACGACGCCGAGACGCGGTTGCGGGAATGGGGAGTATTGCGTGATCGTGCCATGGAGCACCAGATCGGCCCGCGTTTCTCGGGCGATCTCCCCGAGTACGGCTTCATCGAAGGCACTGTTTTGGTGAAGACCGGTCGTGAGTCGAACGAGATGTTCCGGCGTTGCGATGATGACTTCGAACCGCCCGAGTCGCCGAAGTTCTTCCGTCAGCGCCGTTTGGATTTCTTCGCCGGAGCGCGTGTAAGCCGACTCATTCCGCAACGGCAACAGCAACACACGTTCGACCTTTTGCCAGTCAAACCCATCGAGGTGGTACTGACTCGAGGCCGTCTGCGGAGCTGGTGGTTCCTGGAAGCGCGGCAGTTTCTGGAACGGCTTGCAGCCCGACCCCAGAATCAACATCCACCCGGCGAGAAGTAGAAGCCGCGCCACCTCTCCCCCCTCTGCTAAAACGCGAGAAACGCACTTTCATGAGCTATGCCGTGTGCGCGGGAACATGTCAAGAGCCTTACCGGATGGGTGAGACAACGAGACGACAACTCTTGGAGTTTACTGAAAGTGGCTGATTTCGTAGGTCACGCTTGGCGTGACGCGGGAGAGGAATTCAGCTGTGTTGATCGCGGGAAGCACGTCACACCAAGCGTGACCTACGATAAACTCCAAGAATCGTTGCTTCACCCACCGAATGAATGATCCCGGCGAGCCGGTTATCCTTCTCACGGGTAACACTGAGTTTTCTTGAAACACGTTAACCCGATGCGCAAGCATCGGCGGTGAGGTACGACGGGTCGACTGCAACAGAAATTTCCCGAATGTGGTCGAAGGTCAGGATCGAGGGGGCGAACAGCGGTGGTTTCCGATGCTTGCGCATCGGGTTAACCCTGAATTTCATCGGTTATTTCGCCACAAAAGCTCAGATTGACCCGCGTGGAGTATAGCGTCAGCTGCCGAGTTCATTTGAGCTGTTCAGAATCCGGCAGCTGACGCTGGCCGACTCGGCTAAATCGGCAACTTCTCTCCGAACACAATCCGATGGCCGTCCGGCGTGACGATCCCGAATTCACGAAATCCCCAAGGTTTGTCCTCGAGTCGGTGCCAAATCTCCAGCCCGTTCCGAACGTACTCGGCACAAAGCCCGGACGCGTCTCGGACGTGCAGGTAGGCGAACCACGAGTGATCCTGCGTCTTCGACATCGGAACCGCATCGGGGCAATCGCCCAGACGCAGCTGACACACGCCACGACTCACAAAAGCCCACCCGTCGACGCTGATGTCCTCGGTGAAACCGAGCTTGTCCAGATAAAACGCCTTCGAAACGGTGAGGTCTTGAACCGCGAGCACAAATGTGGACGCGATGATTTCAGGCATTATTTCGCTTCTTTTAAAACAGGAACGCGGTCGGTAAAAAGCCACGCCACTCGGACGGCCGAGCGGCGTGGCGAACGAACAGTTTACCCGAAACTCAGACGGCTGAACCGGCTTTGTCGAGGCGCACCACCACGGAACGGCCACGGAAGCGGACGCCCTGGAGCGACGAGATCACGTGTTCGGCGAGTTCACCGGGCACTTCCACCAGCGAGAAGCGGTCCGCGACGTCGATGTTGCCGATGTCCTTCGACGACAAGCCGAGTTCATTTTCCAACGTCGTCATCAGATCCCGACGGCCGACACCGGTTTCCCGACCGGCGCCGATGAAGACTTTGGTCATGTCGGACATAGTGTTGCTGGGGCCGTTGTTGTTGCCACCCTGACGCGGGCGACCGGGGCCGTTGCGGTTGTCCATCGGCCGGTTGCGACCGAACGGCGGCCGCGAGGGGCCGCTGTTGTTGTAGCTGCTCGGGGCCGGCCGATTTTGCGGCATGTGCGGCGACGGGATGTCCGGGCCATCATCGGTCGGATGCGTCAATTTCACCAGCAGCGCGGCCGTGGCGAGTGCGACTTCGTTCGGTTTGAAGTCCTTCAGCAACGGTTCGAGTAAGGCTTGGGCCTTCTCGATTCCACCGGCGGTGAGCGCTTCGCGGATCTCTTCGCGGGTGCGTTCGAGCCGGCGGTTCAACAGGTCGGCTTTGGTCGGCACGGCCGGCGTGTTGAACCGACGCCCGGTGAGGCGTTCGATCGATTGCAGCAAGAACCGTTCACGCGGTTCGGCCAACGTGATGGCGACCCCTTCGCGGCCGGCGCGGCCGGTGCGACCGATGCGGTGAACGTAAGTCTCGGCCGCTTCGGGCACGTTGAAGTTGATCACGTGCGACAAGTGGTCAATGTCCAACCCTCGTGCGGCGACGTCGGTGGCGACGAGCACGCGGACACTGCCTTCGCGGAACTTGCGCATCACGCGGTCCCGTTGATCTTGCGTCAACCCGCCGTGAATCGACTCGGGACGGTACCCACGACCGTTGAGGGTGTCGGCGACGCCGTCGGCATCGGCGCGGGTGCGGCAGAAGACGAGCGCTGCGGTCGGAGCCTCAAAATCGAGCACGCGGGCCAGGGCCGCCGCTTTATAATCGCGCTGAACGAGGTAGACCAGTTCGCGCACTTTCGGGGCTTCCCCGGCGGCGAGCTTGGCCTTCTGCACTTCCACCCGCACCGGTTTGTTCTGGTGCTTGGCGGCCATCTGGGCGATGCGCGGTGGCATCGTCGCCGAGAACAGAGCCGTCTGGCGCTCCTTCGGCGTTTCCGTGAGGATCGCATCAAGGTCTTCGGCGAAGCCCATGTCGAGCATTTCGTCGGCTTCGTCGAGCACGACCATCTGGATGTTGCCGAAGTTCACCGTGCCACGCCGGATGTGATCCAACGCCCGGCCGGGGGTGGCGACGACGACGTCGGCCTTGGCCCGGATGGCCCGCGTCTGTTCGGCGAAGCCGGAGCCGCCGTACACGGCGACGACTTTGATTTTCAGCGGGGCGCCGTATTCGGCGATGGCGTTGGCCACCTGGATGGCGAGTTCGCGCGTCGGCACCAGCACGAGCGCACCGGGGCGTTCGCGGTTCGGGTTTTCGTGCAGCTTGTGCAGCATCGGCAGGGCGAAGGCCGCGGTTTTGCCGGTGCCCGTGGCGGCGAGGCCGATCAAATCCTTCCCTTCCAGCAGCACGGGAATGCTCTCGCGCTGGATGGGGGTCGGTTCGGTGTAGCCTTTGGCGGCGAGGGCGGTGACCAAGCGGGCGTCGAGGCCGAGATCGGCAAACATTTTAGGAGCGGTCGCCTTCGGCGCGGTCGGGGGCGTGTTCGAGTCAGACAAGAAACGTACCTTCCTCCCGGACGCAAGATCCGGGAACGATTGAGGAGAATAGCAGGCCGGGGTTGTGTGCCGCAGAAGTGCGGGTGAAGACCCCGATGCGTTGTCAGAACTAGAAGTATAGGGAACCGGTCAAGGTTTGGAGCGGGAATTGTGAAAATTGGGGCGACGGGTGCCGAAGAGTTTACTTGTACTCTGGCCAATTCTCGAGACAATTCACTTCGACCTCGAACGCAACGGGTGAAAGGAACAATCATGGAACTCGTCGGAACGAGTGCCGGGTTAGAAGCGGTGCGACGGGCCGTCGGGCGTGTCACTGCCACGGACGCCACGGTGTTGATTCTGGGGGAAACAGGGACTGGCAAAGAGTTGATCGCCCGGTCGATCCACGAGCAGAGCGACCGCCGCGAGCGGGCGTTTGTGGCCGTGAACTGCGCCGCCCTGGCACCGGGATTGATTGCGAGTGAACTCTTCGGCCACGAAGCCGGAGCGTTCACCGGTGCGGTGAAGCAACGCCTCGGCCGGTTCGAGTTGGCCGACGGGGGCACGCTCTTCCTGGATGAAGTCGGCGAGATTCCGACCGAGGCACAAGTCAGCTTACTGCGGGTGTTGCAGGAACGATCTATCGAGCGAGTCGGTGGTGGTGCTCCGATCCCAGTTGATGTCCGAATCGTCGCGGCGACGAACCGCAATCTTGCGACCGCACTGACCGACGGGCGATTCCGAGAAGACCTCTATTACCGATTGAGCGTCTTCCCGATCACGGTGCCACCGCTGCGGGAACGCCCCGGCGACATTGCGACCCTCGCCGACTATTTCGTCCGCCAATTCGCGGCTCGACACGGTCGCGTGGTTCGGCACATCGCACCGAGAACTTTGAAAGCACTCGCTTCGCATCCGTGGCCGGGCAACGTCCGCGAGTTGCAAAATTTGATCGAACGGGCGGTCATCTTGAGTGACGGCGAGGATCTGGCGTTCGATCCCGGATGGGTTGTGGGCGCGTCGGCGACCGAAACCGCCAAGACCTGGGCCGCACAGGAACGGGAGCGGATTCTCGATGCGCTCCAGGCTGCGGCCGGTCGCATTTATGGCCCCGGCGGTGCGGCCCACCGACTCGGACTGAACCCGACGACGCTCTACGGCAAAATGCGGAAACACGCCATCCGCCGCGTGGAATCGGGCTGGTCGACTTCATGACCACGATTGGTCACCCGACCAAATCCCATCGTCATTCTGGCTTCAAAAGCCTGAAGAATTAGGACTTTTGCACTGGCATGGGTTGTGCATTGAACGCGGCATCCACCCCGCTTTCAAAAGGGCAAAATCCATGAGCGCCGTTGTCACCGAACCCTGCGTGAACTGCAAGTACACCGATTGCGTCGTCGTCTGCCCGGTGGAATGCTTCTACGGAGATGACACTCAACTCTACATCGACCCGGACGATTGCATCTGCTGCGGCGCTTGCCTACCCGAATGTCCGGTCGAAGCCATTTATTGGGATGTCGACGTGCCCGCGAAATTCAGCCAATACATCCAGCTCAATGCCGACCGCGTGAACGTGCTCAAACCCATCGGGGCACGGGTGACCGAGAAGCAATCCAGATAGCCCCTGGCCCCGACCTGGGAGGGCGAACTAAAAATGGGATGGGAGGACAACTGACATGTTGAAGCGAACGATCTTTTACGACGGACTCTGCCAGCTCTGCTCGCGCGAAATTGGGATGTTTCAACACCGGGTGACCGACGACAGCCTCGGCTACGTCGATATTTCCCGGCCGGAGTTCGACGCGGCCCGGTACGCCCTCGACCCGGTGCGAGTGAACAAGCACATGCACGTCCGCAACGAGGAGACCGGTGAAATGCTCATCGGCGTCGACGCATTGCTGGCCATGTGGGATTGCGTGCCCGGGTTCCGCTGGCTGGCCAAATTCACCCGGATTCCCGGTATCCGCCAGCTGTCAGGCGTCGGCTACGCCGTCTTCGCCTGGATCCGCCCCTACCTCCCCAAACGCAAGCGTGCCGACTGTGAAACGGGTGTCTGCGAAGCCAAATGAACAGGGCCGCTTCACTTATTGTCCGGCGCTGGCTTCGCGTCGAGTTTCCGTTTCTCCTGGCGGTGCTTCTCCTCCGCCGCCGTCCACGGCCGGCCGTCGACGGAGTTGATGACGTGCGTGGTCGTCAATTTGGTGTAGGAGGTTTCGCGGTAGGTGATCGTCAGCGGGTTCCAGTCGCCGAAGGCCCCCTCGACTTTCAAATCGACCACCTTGCCGGGCAGTTCGGCGATGCGGAACGCGTGACCCACTTTGCCTCCATTTTCAGGGCTTTCAAATTGGCGGTAGACCAGCCACGTCCGATCTCTGATCTTGATCTGCTGGATCACAGCCCGCTCTTGCCTCTCCTTAGTCCATTTCGCAGACTGCCCTTCCAGCGGGACGGGTTGACTGTGCAAAATCGCGTCAGCCTGCGGCTCGATGACTCGAAGTTTGAACGCCGGAGCGACGACCATGCCCTCGGTGGTTCTCAGCGACCCGCGCAGCTCGTATTCGCCCGCTTTCGGCAGTTGACAATAGCCGAAGTCCTGAAAGACGAAGGCAGATGAAACGAGCTGTCCGGAACTGAGTGGCGAGCGTTCCTCGGATGGTTTGCCCCCGATGTCTTCGCGGTGGGATCGGAGCGTCTTCCCGTTCGGCCCTATCAGGGTGACCTCCAAGTCGCCGATGTTGCGGGCCAACTTCAGCGGCATGTGTTGCCGGGCATCCTGGGAGCGGTTAATCAAGACAACATCGAGCGGGTAATTCCAAAGGCTCTCTTGTGCCAAGTAAACGCGGCGGGCGTCCGAGGGGCGCAAACGCAG
>JANXWE010000195.1 GCA_025351325.1 Fimbriiglobus sp. | reverse complement strand
GTGGAACTCCCGGTTGCCCTTGCCTTGGCGACCCGGGTCGAACGCTGGCAGTTGGCCGACGCGCTGGGCCGCCTGCTGCGTGACTTGCACGACCGAGGCGTGAGCCATCGCGATTTGAAAGCGCCGAACATCCTCATCGTCGGTGGTCGGCCCGTGCTGATCGATCTCGTCGGGGCGGGCGTCGGTCTGACCGTGTCCGACTCGGAACGGATCCGCAACCTCGCCCGGTTGAATGCGAGTTTTTTCCATTCGAGCACGGTCAGCCGGACGGATCGTCTGCGATTACTGAAAGCTTACAGCTCGTGGAGTACCCAGCCTCCCGGCGACTGGAAAGTCTTCTGGCGCGCCATCGCCACCCAGACTTTAGCCAAAGTCGAGAAGAATCGGCAGTCGGGCCGAGTTCTGGCGTAATGGTGTCTGCAGGTGAAGATCGTGCGAGTCAGCGGACGATGAATGAAGGGGACAAACTCCACTTGGTCGAATCGGCTGGAGTGGGTATGGTCGACCTCGCTCGAAGACTTCTTCGGAATGGAAAGCCGATGACGGATCGATTTCCCGACCGCACGAACGGGTCACGCCGGCAGTGGCTGTGTGCCGTCGGGGTGCTCGGCTTCGGCGCCGTCGGCTGCAATGTCCTGCACGATCGTTCCGTCAAAACGCCGGCCCACAGCACCGGCGAGCCGACGGACCGCCTGGCCGGAACAGTTTTGGCACCGCTTCCCAAGAAGCCGGGCAAGTATTTTCACCGGGTGTCGCAGTACGTCTTCTATTCCGATTTCCCATTGGAACCGACCGACCCTCTCTTCGCCGAATTGGAAGAGTTGCCCGAGCAGATCCAAACCGAGCTGAAATTGCCCACGGGCAGTGGCATCGTGCAAGTGTTCTTGTTCGAGGATCAAGAGAAGTACGAAGCGTACATCCAGGCGCACTACCCGAAGCTACCCATCCGGCGGGCCTATTTCTTCGCGGGTCAACGCGGCACGAACCTGCCCGACGATCTCACCGTCTGCACCTGGATTGGCAAACATCTCCGCACCGATCTCCGCCACGAATTGACACACGCCTTGTTGCACGGCGTGCTGAAAGCTGTGCCGCTCTGGCTCGATGAGGGTATCGCGGGCGTATTCGAGCAGCCGACCCGGCAAGCGGGCGTGAACGCATCTCACCTGGAAGCCCTTCGGAGCACCAGTTTCAGCCCGAATTTGGCCCGCTTGGAGAAGCTCGGGCAGGTGCATCAAATGGAGAAGCCCGAATACCAAGAGGCTTGGGCTTGGGTGCATTTCTTGCTGCACAGCACCCCGGCGAACGACAAAATTCTCCAAGACTATTTGCAAGCACTCCGGCAGAATCCGAACCCCGGGCTACTACTGCCGAAGCTCGAAACCGTGATGCCCGAGCCTGGGAAAGCGATGCTTGAGCATCTGTCCAAGCTGCAACTGCCGGCCCTCGTGGTGCCCGTCGCCGGAGCGCGTTGAATCGGTCGGTAGAATACCGGCATGGCGAACATACTCCTCGGCGTCACCGGTTCAGTCGCGGCCATCCGCGTCCCTGCACTCTTTGCGGCGCTCGCGACCCGGGGCCATACCATCCGGATCGTGGCGACCCGAGCTT
Source organism: Fimbriiglobus sp. (assembly GCA_025351325.1). Lineage (GTDB taxonomy): Bacteria > Planctomycetota > Planctomycetia > Gemmatales > Gemmataceae > JALHQU01. The sequence continues at coordinate 21,915 of JANXWE010000195.1, read as the reverse complement.
CCACGCACTTCGTGAACTTTGCGGAGATTGGCGGAGAATCGGGCGTCCGCAATCCACGCATCGTGTCGTTGGACGAAGATGAATGGCCTGTGGGTGGTTACACCCGCAACGATGTGGTCTTGCACATCGAGCTCCGACAATGGGCCGACCTGTTCTTGATCGCCCCGCTTGATGCAAACACGTTGGCGAAGCTCGCCGTTGGCTTGTGCGACAACGCCCTCACGTGCGTCTGGCGTGCTTGGGATTGGAATAAACCTGTCGTGCTCGCCCCGGCGATGAACACGCTCATGTGGCTGCATCCGTTCACCAAGAAGCATTTGCGGTCGCTCGCCGCCGACTTCGGCGCGGCCCATATTCCCGGACATTTCGACGAAGAGACCCTGATTCGACAGATCAACGACCGAGCCAAAACGCTGAAGATTGTGGCCCCGATCTCGAAATTACTCGCCTGCGGCGATGTCGGCGTTGGTGCCATGGCCGAGGTCGAAACGATCCTCGAGACGGTGCTCACACTGTGCTGAGAGGGTCTCGCTCCGCCCGGCTCGCCCAGACTCGGGCTGTCGGAAACGCGGATTGCAACCGGGCAGCCAACTCTTCGACCCCGGGCCGTTCACTGGGGTAATGCCCCGGTAACACCATCGAGATTCCAGCCGCTTCGGCAGCTAAGAAATCGTGGAAACGGGCTTCGCCAGTGACGAACACGTCCGCGTTTGCGCGAATCGCATCGGGCAGGTAAACACCAGCCGACCCGCAAGCCAGTGCCACGATTCGCACGGTCTTGGCGGAATCGCCGACGAACTGCACCGCGGCGGCTTGGCACTGGCATTTCACCAGTGCCGCGAACTCTTTCAACGACAGGGGAGTTTCAAGTTCTCCCAGTCGACCTTCACCATCAGTGCCGTTCGATTCCGATGGGGTGACCCGGAGCGGGCGGACATTCGACAGGCCGAATCGCGCGGCCAAGCCGTCGTTGATGCCACCGGGGCAGTTGTCGAAGGCCGTGTGCGGCGAGTAGACGGCGGTTCCGGCCCGGAGCAGGGGCAACAGCAGCCGACCTTCGGTGGTGGTATCCGCCAAGCTTTTCGCACCCTTGAACAGAATCGGATGGTGCGCCACGATCAATTGCACCGATTCCGCCACGGCTTCCGCCACCACTTCGGGCGTGATGGTCAGGCAGGTCATCACCCGTTCGCAAGGGCTGCTCCGCTCACCCAGCAACAAACCGACGTTGTCCCAACTCGCAGCCAAGGACTGCGGAGCGAACTCGTCAAGATGGTGAACCCAATCGGCCACGGTCTGCATGGGGAACTCCGGCTCGTTCAGGAAACAGGGCTTGTTTTAGCAACATCTGCCGATGTGATCCTCGAATTGGGCCAACTCTGGCGACAGTCTTTTGCCGATAACTAGAATAGAATAATGATTACAAAACTCAGTGCCGACGCCGCATGGGACGCCGAGCCAACCCTCACATTCTGGGGGGCCGCTTCGAGCGTAAGCGGCTCCATGCACCTCGTGGAAGCCGCCGGAAAGCAGATCTTATTGGACTGCGGCATGTACCAAGGTCGGCGCGAAGAAGCCCGCCAGCGGAACAGCCACTTTCCGTTCCACCCCGAGCAAATCGACAGCCTCATCATCAGCCATGCGCACATCGACCATTGCGGCAACGTGCCGACGTTGGTGAAGCAGGGTTACGCCGGGAAAATCTACGTCACGCCACCGACGTTCGACCTTCTGAAAGTGATGTTGAACGACTCGGCGAAGATCCAAGAAGAAGACGCCGCCCACATCAACATTGCCCGAAATTACGTCGAGCCGTGGGTGCAGCCACTCTACACCTTTGCCGACGTGGATAAGGTGTTGGATCGACTCGTCAGCGTGCCGTACGGCCGGGAAACGAAGATTGCACCAGGTGTCACGTTCACATTCGCCGAGGCGGGGCACATCCTCGGTTCCGCGATGGTGTCAATGAACATGGAATACGCCGGCGGTATCCGTCGGCTGACCTTCACCGGCGACTTGGGTCGTCGTGGGATTCCACTCCTCAAGCCAACGGCACCGATTCCCGAAGCCGATTTGCTCGTCTGCGAGAGCACCTACGGCAACCGCATTCATGCGTCGTTAGACGACACCATCGAGAAATTGTACGCCGCTATCCGCATGACAATGGATCGTGGTGGCAAAGCGCTGATCCCGGCGTTCAGCCTTGGTCGGACGCAGTTGATCGTGCATTTTTTGCAGCTCGGATTGCGGGCCGGCAAGATTCCAAAAGTACCGATCTACGTCGATAGTCCGCTGGCCGCCGACATTTCCGAGGTCTACCGGTCGCACCCCAACGCACTCGATCCCATCGTGGCCGAGGCGGTGCGTGAGGGTCACGGTATCCTCGGCGGCGACGGCGTTCAATTCGTCCGCTCGTTCGAAGCGAGTACGGAACTGGGACTGCGCCCCGGCCCGCACATCATCATCGCATCGAGCGGGATGTGCGATGCCGGACGAATCGTGTCCCACTTGAAGCAGAATGTCGACGACCCACGCAGTACGGTCATTCTGGTGAGCTACCAAGCGAGCAACACCACCGGCCGGCGTTTGATGGAGCCGAAACCGACGGTCTTTTTCCAGGGTAAAGAGTGGAACAAGTGGCTCGAAGTCGTCCACCTCGACGGATTCAGCGGCCACGCCGATACTCACGACTTCCTCGCGTACTTAGCACCGCTCCAGGGCAAGGTCGGCAAAGTGCGCTTGATCCATGGTGAACGGGATCAATCTGACGCTTTGGCGGCGACTCTCCGCGAACACGGATTCTCGGACGTGGTCGTCCCCCAACCGGGTGACCGGGAGTTAATTTGAGCAGCAGTGGCCAGTAGCAGTGGTTAGTGGTCAGTGGCCAGATCGGATTTGAGTGGCAGTGGTTGGTGGCTAGTGGTCAGTGGCCAGCCAAATTGGATATGTGGTCACTTTGGTGACTTTCACTCTGACTGACCACTGCTCGACCACTGACTGACCGCTGACTGACCGCTGACCGACCACTGACCGACCACTGACTGACCACTATCCACTGACCACTATCCACTGACCACTGCTCGACCACTATTCACTGACCACTCATTGACCACTCCCTTGCTACCCGAGTTTCGCCGCTGCCCCGCGACGGGTCGCTGGGTGATCTTTGCCCCGGAGCGTGCCCGACGGCCCATCACTCTTGCGCACACGCAAGCCCACCACCGCGATCGTTCCTCCAGCGGTGTGGTCTGCCCGTTTTGCGAAGGACACGAGCACGAGTCACCTAGCGAAGTGTACGCCATTCGTGCCCGTGGCACGGTCGAAAACTCTCCCGGTTGGGAGCTGCGAGTCGTGCTGAATAAGTACCCGGCGCTGCGGCCGGATATGTCGGCCACGATGCCCCGGATCGATCCATTCTTCGTAGCCCGACCGGGCTTCGGTGCCCACGAAGTGGTCATCCCCTGCAAACTGCACGAAACAAATCCGGCGAATCTGACGCCGGTTCAATACGCCAATTTGCTGGTGGCCTACCGGGAACGCATCCGAGCATTCTCACAAAACGACCTTTGGCAATACGTCCAACTGTTTCAGAATGTCGGGGCGGAAGCCGGGGCATCGCTAGCGCATTTGCATGCCCAAATAATCGCGCTGCCAATGGTTCCCGACGCGATTGTAGCGGAACTGTCATTCGCGGCGAAGCATCACGCGGAACACGGCCGCTGCGTCTATTGCGAACTGGTCGAGAAAGAGGGACAGAGCCGAACCCGGATCATCTGTGAAACGGAACATTTCGTCGCATTGTGTCCGTTCGCCCCACGCTTCGCCTACGAGTTTTGGGTGATGCCGAAGTACCATGCCAGCCATTATGAGCAGACCGGCGACGTACTGTTGCACGAACTAGCTGAGTTGATGCTGAACCTGCTTGCGGCTCTGGATGTTGTGCTGGCCGAACCGGCGTTCAACTCGTTTTTGCACACCAGTCCCTTGCGGACAAATGCGTCTTCGCAGTACCACTGGCACTGGGAATTCATCCCGCGCACCGCGCGTGCGGCCGGGTTCGAGTGGGGCAGTGGGTGCTTCCTCAACACGGTTCCGCCCGAGCAAGCGGCCGAGGAAATGCGGGCGGCACTCACCAATCGTCGTTCGTGACCACGGGTGGTTTCGCCGGAGCGGTGCCCATCATTTTCATCATGACCGCAGCGTAAATGGCTTCGGCCCGTGAATCGGTCTCTGAGGTCTCCAACTCCACAGTACCCACGTTGAATTGGGCCGCTTGAAACGGGTTATTGATGAACCCTGCGACAACCCCCGAAGACTTGTAAACGGTCGAATCATCGGGTTTCACCCGGATTTCCACCGTCCAAGTGAGCTTGCCGCTGGTATCGGTTTCGTACACGATCTTCAACAACGCGGGCTTGTCTGTCGGTGCTTCCCCGAACACGATCAAGTCTTTTCCGATGGCCGTGGCCAGTCCATCCGCAAAGCGCGAGCGAAGTCCGCGTTCGTAGCTGGTGCCTGTCGAATTGGTGTCTGTTACGGAGATCGAAACAGCCGGTGTCTCGGGGCTACGAAGCGACTCAAGGAGGGCGATCATCCCGTCACGCAATTGTGGATCCGAATCGGGGTTACCTTTTACCGCCGCGATGGGGGGATCGTAGAGTTTCGCCAACAATTGCTTGGCTTCCTCACGGTTCCGCGTGTTTCGTTCATTCAGCAAATAGTCACGTAACCCCTGGCCACCCGTGACTTTATCTTGGCTGTTCTTGCCGAGGTTGTCCCTCGCATTGGCAAACGCCATGTTGTCTTGGAAGATCCCATTTGTGGACATGAACACGGCATAGGCGGCCGCGGCGATACCGAACCAAATGAGCAGATTCATCACACCCGATTTCGGGTTCCCTTTCGGACGGATGAGATCGGTCGTGGAATCGATGCGCAGATCGGCCTCGGTCACATTCGGGGGCGCTTGGTTTTCCTCCGCCATGTACTTCGCCACGGCCCCGGCTTCGTCGATGTCGAGATCGAAGAACGGGCCGTCTTCTCGGTCGCGCACCCAGGCGAGGGCGTGGTAATAATCCGCCACTTGATCGGCGAATGGCCGGCTGGGCACCGGCACTCGGAATTCGTCCATTTCTGTGGAAATGCGCAACGCCAACGGCCCTTTGGGTACCACTTCGGCATCGGGCGGAATGCGGGCGAGGCTCAATCGCGCACCACTTCCGATAAACGCATGATCGGCGTCGAAGTAGTAAAAATACCCACCGAAATTCTCGGTATTGACTACCCAGCGACGGATACCGAACCAGATCAGCCAGCCACCGAGAAGAATCCCCGCTGTCTGTAATAAGGCCGTGGCCCAAGGGGCTTTGGTCGAGGTGTAGCCAATCCAAAGGAACAGGGGCAGCACGCAAATGCCGACACCCAAAGCCCAGTATGGACGCTTATCGGAGACCGCTTGATAAATGCCCGGCGCTCCGCGACCGTTGATCCGGCGCACGTCGGCGAGGTACTGTTTCGCTTCAGGATTCAATTGAGCGTAATCGAACGATTCCAACATCATCGTTCTCCGGGAGCCAGTGAAACTTCAATCCGACAACTTATGCGGCACGAACCGGCTCGTGTTCTGCGTGATCAACTGGGAATCTTCGCGGATGCCGATCCCGCATGCCCACCCGTGGACGACCCAACTCCCGATGACCGGGTACATCCCGTCGTACTCTTTCAAGTTCGCCAACTGCTGGTAAACACAGACCGACTTATCGTAGGAACCTTCGGTTTCCGCTTCGGCGACGCCGTTGCGAACCACTTGAATGTTGGCCCCTTCCCGGGCATGAATCGGCTTCCGTACATAACTGCCGATGGTTGGCTGCTCGAACCACGCCGGTAGTAAGAATGGCGAATCGGGATTCAACTGGTACAGCAACGGCAAGATCGACTTGCACGACAGGATCATCTTCCACGGTGGCTCGATCCACTTCGTGCCCGACGAAGGAATGTGTTGGGCAAACGTGTCTTTCGTCAGCCATTCCCAGGGGTAGAGTTTGAAGATCGTCTGGACCACGCGGTTCTGCGGATCGGTGAACCGCTTGCGAGCAGTGTCGTAGCCGATGGCTTCGATATCCAAGTAGGCAGTTTCAATTCCAGCCTGAATCGCAGTATCACGGAGGTATTCGACCGTGATGTAATCTTCGACGTTGCTCTCAATGGCTGCGAAGTGGATCATCGCCGGATTGAACGCTTTCGCGGCGGCCCAAGCTTCTAGCAGACGATCATGGATGCTGTTGAACTGATCACCGTGCTCGTCGGTGTCCTTCAACCAGTGCCACTGAGCCACAGACGCTTCGACCAGGCCTGTCGGTGTGTCGGCGTTGAACTCGAGCAGTTTGGGCGGGCCGACGCCGTCGAAAGCAAGGTCGAAACGTCCGTAAATCGACGGCCACTCTTCGTCCCAGCTTCGGACAATGATCTCTTCGAATTCGGGTGGGATTAAAAACAGGCCGAACATTTTGTTGTCGATGACGTGCTGGACGAGTTCCAAGCACATTTCCCACAGGGCGTATGTGGCTCGTTCGATGCTATCGGCTTCAAAACGGGAGAATGTGTAACAAGCCGACTCATCCCAATAGGGTTCGTCGCGGAGAGTGTGAAAATGGAGGCCCAGGGCCTCGACTTTCCGCTGCCAATCGGCCCGGGGAGTGACCGCCATGCGGTGCATCGCGTTAGCTACCGCTGCCGGAGAACGCTCGCCCGGCCGAACCGAATCCACCGGCTCGTGTGGTTGGCGAATATGAGGATGGTCGACCCATCCTGTTCCCGGCGTAAGCTGGGCTGTGGACGAACAGGAAGAGCGGTACCATGCCGTGGCGATGGTGGGTGCGGTCGTGGCCCGTGCGATCGGCCGCTTGGTCGTCGGCCTTCTTTTCCATCTCCTCTTCGGGCGACGCCGCAGTGAAATACCCTGCCGTCAAAATTCCCGTTCCGAGAAGAACCAATCCGAATTCCCGGCTCATACGGCTCATAGGAGACCTCAACTTATGGGTAACTTGCTACCCGAATTGTAGGATCATAACACGTTAGCACCGACGAAGAAACTCAGTTAGTCGAATTCTCTCCAAAAAGTCACCAATCACCGGCGAGTACGTTCCCGTCCCGCGGGTCGGCCACATTCGCCCAAGTTGCCGGACTGATCGACCCACTGACGAACCGAACACTGCCATCCGCCAACGCCACGTTGATACCACTGGTGTGGGCCGATTGGGCCCGACTTGGGTCGCACTCTTTTTGCCAATTTGGACGAACCTGAAACACGCTACATGGAGCGTAGCCCGTCATCGTGGCCGTGCGCTGAATGTTGTTCAGGCAGATGGCGGGTCGCCAGTAGGCACTCGAATCGGCCCAAAGGCTGGTGTACACCGCACCGCCGAGAGAGTCGTTGGAACAATTCCCGTACCGTTCGCTGAACAGCATCGTGTTGGATGTGCCATCCGGAAAACTCACTGGGATGCTGTTACGACCTTGGACACGGAGTCCGTCGTTGGTGCCCCACATGGTGCTGCGATCTGGAGCGGACGGGTTTCCGAACACCAAGTAGTTCGCGGCGTAATTCGAGACGCCCCATGCGGTTGGGCCACCAATTCCATCAGAGACACCACGGCCGTTGCCAATGGGGTCGGACGGGCAACGGAACGCCGTGACCACCTCGTATTCGGGAGTGTTTGGCCCACCGGAATCAAATCCACCACGCAACTTCGAGAGTTCTTCGCACATCCGGTACAAGGGATCTTGTTCCAAATGCGGGAGCAAAAAGGCGAACACTGTGAAGCCAATTTTGTTGTTGTAACCACCACCGGCCGCCGTGATATTGGATCGTTGATCGCCGGCTGCCAATGGCGGGAGACCACCGTTCGCGTCGTTCGCACCGTGACTGGCCAGCCCAATTTGCTTCAATTTGTTACTGCAACTCATCCGTGCGGCGGCTTCACGCACCTTTTGCACGGCCGGCAGCAGTAACCCGATCAAAATGGCGATAATCGCGATGACCACCAGCAACTCAATGAGTGTGAAGCCCGAGCGTACCGTCCTCATCAGTGAGGCTCCGAAGAGAAACAAGACGTGCGAATCCAACAATACAAGACAGCTAACTCTTCGTCTGGTCAAGTCAAATATTTGAAAAACTGCCGGAAATCGACGACTTCCGGCACGTGGTTCAATCGCGCAGTTTGAAGCTGATGTGCTTCGTTTCCAAGTACGCTTCCAGCCCCTCGTGCGACAGTTCGCGGCCGAGACCCGATTCTTTCATACCACCGAATGGGCACTGCACCCCGACCGGAACCGGGTCGTTGATGCCGATCATCCCCGCTTCCAACCCCTCGGCCATTTTGAACGCCACCGTGATGTCGTTGGTGAACACGTACGCGGCCAGACCGTACTTGGTACTGTTGGCGGCGGCAATCACGTCGTCGAGCTTGGTGAAGTCGAGGATCGGCATGACCGGGGCAAACGGTTCTTCGGTGAGCACCCGCGCGTCGGCACTGAGGTTCCCCAAGATCGTTGGCTCGAAGAAATACCCTTTCGGAAACTGCGTGGAACGCTTGCCACCCGAAAGCAGTTTGGCCCCCTTGCCGGTCGCGTCGGCAATCAGCCCCAGAGTGTTCTCCATCGCTTTCTTCTCGAACATCGGCCCGATCTGCGTACCATCATCCAGGCCGTTGCCGAGCTTGAGTTTCTTCGCTTCTTCCACGGCCACTTCGGTGAATTTCTTGTGAATGTCAGCATGCACAAAAAACCGGCTCGGTGAGATACAGACCTGACCGTTGTTGCGGAATTTGCCCATCACCGCCGCCTTGGCGACCACTTCCGGATCGGCGTCCGGGAAGACGATGAGCGGGGCGTGACCGCCGAGTTCGAGGCTGAGCCGCTTGACCTGCCCGGCCGCCTGCCGCATGAGATGTTTGCCGACTTCTGTCGACCCGGTGAAGCTGACTTTCTTGACCAAATCGTTAGTCATGATCTCGTCGCCGATCTCGCTCGATGGGCCGATAATCAAGTTCGCCACACCCGCCGGTAATCCCGCGTCGACGAGGCAATCGAAAATGTTCACCACCGACAGCGGCGTCTGGCTGGCAGGCTTGGCGACCACCGTGCAACCGACCGCTAGCGCCGGGGCGATTTTGCGGCACTGGAGGCTCATCGGGAAGTTCCACGGCCCGATGGTGCCGACCACGCCGACGGGGTGTTTGATCGTCAGGTGCCGCTTGCCCGGCACGCTGTTCGGGATCACTTGCCCGTAGGCTCGTTTCGCTTCTTCAGCGAACCACTCGAAGGTGTCGGCCGATTGCAGCACTTCCATCTTCGCTTCCGCGACCGGTTTGCCCTGCTCCATGGTCATATCACGGGCGAACTTGTCGGCCCGTTCGCGGATCAACTCTGCCGTCTTTTTGAGGATCTTCGCCCGATCCCACGCGGTGAGTTTCATCCAGGCGGGCATGGCCTTGGACGCCGCTTCGATGGCCCGGCGACAATCGCTGGCGTTCCCGAAGGCGACTTCGGCGAACGCCTCTTCCGTGGCCGGGTTGACGACGGCGTGCCGCTTGCCCGATGCGGCATCGCACCATTTGCCATCGATGTATAACTGGCGGTAGGGAAGGCTCATCGTGATCGCTCCGGATAGGATTCTGGAAACAGTTATGCTAGAAGCTGGGAATAGTTCGTCGAACGAGGGAACCGATGCGCGACAGAATCTGGTTCGCTCAACTGCTACGGGGTGTGGCCGCACTGATCGTGATGTACCGGCACCTTGCCGTCGGATTCTGGATCGCCAATGCACCCGTGGCAGTCTTCGCTGGCCTGCAACCTCTCGCCGAAGTCCCTGACTTGCCGCACCATGCGCTCACCCGGCTGTTGGATCCTCTCGGCATCACCGGCGGGCCACTCGGCGTCGGGCTTTTCTTCCTCATCAGCGGGTTCGTGATTCCTTTTTCATTAGAGCGTCTCGGCCCCTGGCGATTCTTGGTTCAGCGAGTTTTCCGGCTCTACCCGACCTATGCGGTGGGTCTGGGGCTGACTTGTGGCGTGCTGGCCATCTACTCGGCGACGCACGGGACACCGTTCCGCGTGACTTGGCTCGACTATTTGTGCAACGTCTCGCTCTGCCGGGATTGGTTAAAAGGCGACGGCATTGATGGCATCGTCTGGACACTCGAAGTCGAGTTGAAGTTCTACCTGATCTGCGCGGCGATTGGCACTGTCACGACTTTGCGCTCCAGTCTAGCGATCGTCATCCCGATGGGGTTGTTGACGCTCTTCTGCTGCTCAGCCGATTTCACCCCGCCTGTGCATCGAGTTGTTTCCGTGTTGGCCATCGCAGCCCCGTTTCTGCCTTTCATGTTCCTCGGAACCTGTTTCTACAACCACCAACATGGGAATTGGTCTCTTGGCAAAACGGTACTCATCGGTGTCGTGTTGGCGGCCTTGTCGAGTGTCAATTTCCTTCAAGTTCAGCCCCAGTTGGGATTACCGCCCCGCTATTTCTTCGCGAGTTACGCGCTGGCGTTAGTGATCTTCACGCTGGCCTATACGTTCCAGAATCGCATTCCGTACTCGCGGGTGTTGAACGGCTTGGCAGAAATTAGCTACCCGCTTTACGTCGTCCACGGAGTTTCAGGATACGTGTTGCTCACGGTGTTGATGAGCGCCGGCTGCCCACCGTACCCTGCCATTGCTATCACGATGGCAACCGCAATTGCAGTGGCGTATGTCCTTCACGTGATCATCGAGAAGCCAAGCCTTTTCCTGGGGCGAAGAATTGTGAAGGGTGACCTTCGGTGTCGTTCCCATATTTAACCCATTCCGTTTCCTCCGCGTCTCCGCTTCTCCGCGGTTCAATATTCTTGGATTTAAGTATTGATCAGCCGCAGAGACGAAGAAAAGGGGCGAACAGATGGAACAACTGGTCGGTCAACACTGCATCTTCTGCCAGAAGCGTTTGCCCTGGGAACTCGATGCCTGTTTCTGTTCGACATGTGGTAGCCCGGTTCACATCGAATGTAGTCGGTTGGCACTCACCGCGCCGCCGTCAGGCAGTTGCTTGATGTGTGGAGCACCGATGGCCGTGATGGAATCGCTCGCCCTAAACAAGCAGAAGCGGGCGGGAGAGGCCCGTTCCCGAGCAGGCCTGACTTCCATTGCGCTCGGGGTCATCTGGTTTGTTAGCGGCGTGATGTACACGGTGATGTGCATTAGCCTCAATGTCGGGGCCGGCCGATTTTTGATTGCCTTCGGTGCGATTCTAGGCGGGATTGGGCTGATCATCCGTGGGCTGCGGCAGATTCAGGCGATGGGAAATAGGCGGGTCTAATCAGGCAGAGTTTTTGTGGGACAGGCATCTTGCCTGTCCTCGCTCGTGTTTCTTGGACAGGCAAGATGCCTGTCCTACAACAGAGGCTAACTCTATACGGCGAACCAAAAAAAGTTTCCCAGTTCCAGCAACTCCAAACATCGAGTAAACTGGAGATGTCGAATCCCGCCTATACTTTTCGTCGAAGCATATGAACCGCATTCTCACCTTGGCATTGCTGGTTGGTCTCACCGGTTCGGTGGCGACCGCCGAAGTCCCAATCCCGGCCGATCATGCGACGCAGATGGCGGCGAGCCAAAAACTGTTCAAGGAATCCATCCGTGAACTGTTCATCAAGAATTGCCTCGACTGCCACGGCGGGGCCAAGGTGAAGTCCGGGTTGAACCTCGCCTCGCGGGAGTTGTTGCTCAAGGGCGGCGACCGTGGCGACACCGTGATCCCCGGCAAACCCAGAGAAGGCCGGTTGCTCGACTTCGTGACGCGAACCGATGAACTGCACATGCCGCCGAAGGGGCAAGTGAGCAAAGAAGCCATCGCGGCGTTGACGAAGTGGATCGAATCGGGTGCCGCCTACGACAAACCGCTGGTCGATACGATTGCGGCCAAAGTCAAGCAGCCGATGGCCGTGACCGACAAAGACAAGCAGTATTGGGCTTATCGACCACTTCAAAAAGTCGAGCCGCCGGCGGTGAAGGCCACCGGGTGGGGCCGCAATCCCATCGACCGTTTCATTCTGGCGAAGCTCGAAGACGCGAAGATCACCCCGGCCGCCGATGCCGACAAGCGGACGCTGCTCCGCCGGGTGACCTTCGACCTGACCGGCTTGCCACCCACGGTGGATGAGGTCGAAGCATTTGTCGCCGATGCGTCTGCAAACGCATTCGAGAGGGTTGTGGATCGTCTGCTGGCTTCGCCCGCTTACGGTGAGCGTTGGGGCCGGCACTGGCTCGACCCCGCCCGGTACGCCGAGAGCCATGGCTTCGAACACGACTACTTCCGGCCGAACGCTTACCACTACCGCGACTTCGTGGTTAAGGCACTCAACGCTGACATGCCCTACGATCAGTTCGTGAAGTGGCAAATTGCCGGCGACGAACTGGCGACGAACAACCCGGATGCGCTCGCGGCTACGGGATTCCTCGGGGCGGGCGTGTTCCCGACGCAGATTACGAAAAGCGAAGCCGAGCGGATTCGCTACGACGCCATGGACGACATGTTGGCTACGACCGGTCACGCCATGCTCGCACTCACCGTGGGCTGCGCCCGCTGTCATGATCACAAGTTCGACCCGATCCCGACCAAGGATTACTACCGGTTGTTGTCCGCATTCACCACCACCGTCCGGGCCGAGATTGAGTACGACTTCGGGACACCGGAGCAGAAAGCAGTTGCGGCCGCATTCGAAGCCAAGCTGAAGCCTCTCCAAGAAGAATTGAAGAAAGCCAAACCGGCGGACGTGGCGCACAAGGAGTTGACCGCGAAAATCGCCGAGTTGGAAAAGAGTCGCCCCAAGTCGACGAAGTCGATCATTCAAGCGACGACGGAAGGTCAGAAGCCAATGCGGCACCACACGGCCGACGGTTCGATTCCCGACTTCTACCCCACGACATACTTGCTGAAACGTGGCGACGCAGAGCAGAAAGACGGTGTCATGTCGCTCGGGTTCCTACAAGTTCTGTCACGCAAACCGGAGACGAACTGGATTCCCGCGAAACCGGCAGCGACAACCTCCCTGCGGCGCACCGGTCTGGCGAACTGGCTCACCGACATCAGCGATGGGGCCGGGGGGCTGGCCGCGCGCGTGATGGTGAACCGACTCTGGCACCATCATTTCGGCCGGGGCATCGTGGCCACCCTCAACGACTTCGGCTACCAGAGCGAAGCACCATCGCACCCGGAATTGCTGGAGTGGTTGGCCAACGATCTCATTGCCAATGGCTGGAAACTGAAGCGGATGCACAAGCTTATGGTGCTCAGCCGCACCTACCAACAGTGCGGGAGCGTTCACCCTGCCGATGCGGATAACAAGCTCTGGGGGCAGCGGCCGAAACGCCGGCTCGAAGCCGAGGCGATCCGCGACAACTGGCTGTCCGTCAGCGGGCAACTCGACCCGACGATGTACGGCCCCGGCCTCGCCGAGGAGAGCATGAAGCGGCGCAGTTTGTACTTCCGCATCCAACGCAGCCAACTGATCCCGAGCTTGCAGGTGTTCGATTGGCCCGACACGCTGACGAGTGCGAGCGCCCGGTCGACCACCACCGTTTCTCCGCAGGCGCTGCTGTTCCTGAATAATCTGAACGTCCGTGCGGCCGCCAACGCCTTCGCCGCCAAAGTGAAGCCGTACGCCGACAAGGGGTTGTCAGTAGGCGTGGAATGGGCCTACCGTGCGGCCTACGCCCGCCCGCCGACAAAAGACGAAACGGACGCCGGGGTGCAGTATTTGACGAAGCGTGGTGCGACGGACGGCAAACTCGACAAGGCCCTGCAAGAATATGTGCTAGTGCTGTTCAGCTTGAACGAATTTATTTACTTGGATTGATTGGGTTTCTGACAGTCAGCGCTTAAACACCGCAGGTTGGCAGCCTTCTTCATTCCGAGGGGCTGGAAGAACTTAGCCCAGGGTTGCCCCTTTTGGGCGCACCCTGGGTTAGGAATGAAATTGGATGCAACCCTGAAAGGGTCGCACAAGGTTGCTGTGTGACCCTTCCAAGGTCAAGAATTGGTGGTATCGCAACCCAGGGTGCGCCCGAAGCGGGCGACCCTGGGCTAAATTGTTCTACCCCTTCGGGGTCAAGAACTATCGGAGCCTTCCCCATGAATCTCTCCCGCCGCCAACTCCTCGCCCGTTGCGGTGCTGGCATCGGTTCGCTGGCCCTTGCCGACCTGTTGGCCCGCGCCGAACCGAAGGCATCACTGAACCCGCTGGCACCGAAGAAGGCCCACTTCCCGGCCAAGGCCAAGGCCGTGATTTGGATCTTCGTCAACGGTGGGCCGAGCCAAGTCGACACGTGGGATTACAAGCCCGAACTGATCAAGCACGACGGCAAGCCGCTGCCGAATCTGGATAAGAACACCGGCTTCTTCACCGATAGTATCGGGCCGTTGATGAAGTCGCCGTTCGAGTGGAAGCAGCATGGTGAGTGCGGTAAGTGGGCGTCGTCGCTCTTCCCGAACTTGGCGAAGCACGTCGACAAAATGGCGTTCATCCACTCGCTGCACACCGAGTCCAACAACCACAGCCCGGCCCTGTTCATGATGAACACCGGTGTGCCACGGATGGGCTTGCCGTCGGTCGGGTCGTGGGTCACCTACGGCCTGGGCAGCGAGAACGAGAACCTCCCCGGCTTCGTGGTGATGTCCGACCCCAAGGGACGCGGATTGCCGAAGGGGCACACGCTGAACTGGACGAACGGCTTCTTACCGGGGGCGTATCAGGGGACGTGGCTCAAGCCCACGGGCGACGCCATCGACAACCTCAAGCGGCCGGCCGATGTGAGTGCCGATGATCAAGAATCGTCGCTCGAATTGATGTCGAAGTTGAACCGGATGAAGGTCGAAGCGTCGGCCGCCGACCGCGACTTGGAAGCCCGCATCAAGAGCTTCGAACTGGCCTACCGGATGCAGACGGCCGCGCCGGAAGCGATGGATATCGGCAAGGAAACCAGGGAGACGCAGGAACTCTACGGCGTCGGCCGCAAGGAGTGCGACCCGTTCGCCAAGCAGTGCCTGACGGCCCGGCGCATGGTCGAACGCGGCGTCCGCTTCGTGCAGATTTACAGCGGCGGCATGGACAACCAACTTTCGTGGGATGGTCACGTGGACATCAAGGGAAACCACGAAGGGTTCGCCGGTGAAACGGATCGGCCCGTCGCGGCCCTGCTAACGGATTTGAAAAACAAGGGGCTGCTCGATTCGACGCTGGTGATCTGGGCCGGGGAGTTCGGGCGGTTGCCGAACTCGCAGCCCGGACCGAAGCCGGGACGCGACCACAACCCGCACGCCAACACGGCGTGGATCGCTGGCGGGGGCGTTAAAGGTGGGGTCAGCTACGGCGCCACCGACGAGTTCGGGTACAAGGCGGTCACCGACAAAGCCGACACCCACGACTTCCACGCCACGCTGTTGCACCTGCTGGGGTTCGACCACGAGAAGCTGACCCACATGCACAACGGCCGCCGCTACCGTCTGACGGACGTCCTCGGCAAGGTCATCAAACCCGTGCTGGCCTGACGCGCTACCGCATCGGGCTGAGCAACCCGAGTTTGCGGGTCACTTCGTCGAGCCGGCCGTTATGGCGCCCCTCGTGGGAACGGCTCAACAGCTTGGCTGCTCGCATGTAAGCGGCCTTGGCTTTGTCGTTCTGTTCCAGTCGGAAGTAGACATCGCCCAAGTGATCCCAGACGACCCCGTTTTCCGAGAGTTCGACATCTTTCGCGGCTTGTTCGAGTGCCTTCAGCGCTTCCGGGTATTTTCCCCGTTTGAATAGAACCCAGCCCAAACTGTCAAGGTAATTGCCGCTCTCGGCTTCGGGGACGCCGACCTTGAGTTTGGCATCGTGGTCGAGTTCGATGGCCCGGCGAATCATTGCCTCCGCCTCGTCGAGCTTGCGTCCTTGGTCGGCGAGGTGAAAACCAAAGTTATTGAGGATTCCCGTATCGTCCGGATTGAGTTCGAGCAGTTCGCGCGACAGACTCTCGGCCTTGGCATCTTCTTTCAAATGTTGCAGCGTGATGATCTGGGCCGTTCGCACACTGAGTAAGTCTTCACCTTTTGGCCGGTCTTTCTCCAGTATTTCTTCGACTTCGCGCAGAGCTTGTTTATGCTTGCCCAAAATGTTGTAAATCTGGATCTTTCTCACCCGGATGAAGATTAACCCGTCCAGACGTTCGACAATGGCTAGGGCTTCGCGTTCGTGTCCCAATTCGGCGTGGGCAATTGCAGCTTGCACGGCGATCCCAGGGAAAAACTTCCCGTTGTTTAACTTGCTCAGCGTGTCGGCGGTGGCAGCGATTTCTTCCCAGTTTTGCTGTCGAATTAAGCACCACACTAATAGGGACAGATAATCAGACTCGATCTTGCCACGGATCATGTCTCGCAGAATCGGTGTAAACTTAGACAATTCACCATCGCGAGTGGCCAGGGCCATGATTAATTCGAGAGTATCGGGATACCGTGAAATATTCACCTTGGCATCCACTTTGAGTTGCTGCATCAGCTCGGCGGTGAATCCTTTGGTGCCACGAGCGGCTTCGTTGAAAAATTGGGCACGCCGAACATCGGCTAAGGGTGCAGGCGGCAGTTCGGGGCCGCCATGCTGACGTTGCAAGTATCCAATGGGTCGTGCTGCGGTGAAAAGCTCATCGGCGAGGTCGAGAAACTCGTTCGTTCGGTTCGCCTTGGCGTAGGCCTCTGCCAAGATCCGGAAGTACTCGGGTTTGTCGGCCTGTTTCACCAACTCGCGGAACGCCGCGTGCCCGGCGGCGGGATCGCTTTCGAGGGTGAGTGCCGCCGCCAACCAAGCCGGTGCGGGGTTGGTCGGATTGAGTCGGGCCAGCCGTTCGAGCGTGCCGGGAATTTCACGGGTTCGTTTCAACTCGGTCATCAACTTGACCCAGCGCTCGTAGGCGGCCAATCCGGCCGGTCGCTGTTCGAGGTACAAGCCCAGTTGCTTCAACGCTTGCTCAGATTCCCCTTGCGCCGCCAAGCTCTCGGATAGATTCCAGTGCAACCGCGCCAGTCCGGAGCGGTCGTTGGCCGCTTTCGTGTCGGCGTATAAGTCGCGGGCCGTCTCGAATGCGGCACTGGCACGATCGTACTTTTTCAGCCCGACGAGCGCTCGGCCGAGGTCTTCGAAACAGCGGGCCCGGTCGCGTTCAAACTCTTGAAGCGTGAACGAAGCGAGTTTGAGCAGCGTGGCTTTATTTGCGCTCAGCAGATTCAAATGCTCCCGGGCGACTGTTTCGCGGACAGCGAAATCCCCGGCTTTGTCGGATGCATTGCCGAGTTCTCGCAAGAGCAGTAAGCGGGCACTCAATTCATGCTTGCCCTTCGAGCTTGTCAGCGCTTGCTGAAAAGCTTCCGTCGCTTCCGCGTACTTTTTGCCGTCCGCCAGCAGTCGCCCCAACCGTTGTGCTGTTTCGAAGTCGTCGGGTTCGCGGGCCAGCACTGCGCGGGCCGTGCGGATGGCGGCCGCGTCCCGCCCGAGTTCGGCGTAGACTTTCACGAGTTCCCGGAGCGGGGAGACCGCCTCCGGATCGTTGTGCAGCACCGCCTGATATTGCTTCATCGCGTCGACCAAGCGGTCGTCGCGGGTTCGGAAGAATCCGACGCCGAAGCGGGTGAGCGCATCCCGCTTGATTTCCTCGGCTGGTGAAATGGGAGCGGCGGGAATCCGGAGGGGCTTCTCTTCGCCAGGCAAGACATCGGGTTCTGCCGCACAGACTCCGGGAGCGATTGAGGCCAGCAAAATGCAAACAAAGAGCCGCATGAAAACCTCCGGCAATCGACCCGTTGACCGATCCGATCCTACCCCGGTGAGGCGGGTTTGTCTGCGCCGGGTTGAGCGGACGGTTGGGGGGCCGGCTTCTCAGGGTTAGGCTGTCCACCACCCAGCGGGTGCTTCACTTTTTCGTACACGTATGCCGCACCGACCGCCGTCATCCCGGCTGTTTTTTCGACGGTGCGTTCAATGGCATTCGCCACCGCTCCGACCGGTTTCACGTAACTTGAAATGTCGTCGACGTCGCCGGTGGAGATTTTGCGGTTCGCCAACACCTTATAAAGCACGACTCCGCACACGGCGGCGAGCACCACCATGATGGCCAGCGGGCGGTGCGTATCGACGGCTTTGATCGTTTCGACGAATTGATCGGTGAACCAGTAGGCCAGCCAGAACAGCAGGTTGACACCGGGGATCGCGTACAGCGAATCGGCAAGCAAGAACCGTGAAATGGGCATCCGTAATACGCCCGCCATGATGAACACCGGCGTGCGGATACCGGGGGTCAACCGGGCGCCAAGGAGAATCATGACGCCGCGTTTCTCGAAGTTGGCTTCGATCTGCGCGCGCTTGGCCGGGGTAAGGACGCGTTTCTGCACCCACGCCCTGCTGAGTATCCACGGGCCGAACCAGCGCCCGGCGAAAAACAGTACGCAGTCGCCGAGTACGACGCCGAAGATGCAGACCGGCAACATGATGTACCATTTGGTCAACCCGGTGCGCGGGGGCACCAGGTACGAAATGGGGCCACCGGCGATCGCGCCGACCAACTCGGGGTTGTGGTCTTCGGTGGAATCGTGACCGACGAAGGCACCTGCCGTCACGATGGGGATCTCTTCCGGGATCGGGAATCCGAACCCCGCGATGAGCAGCGTCCCGAAAATTCCCAAATACTTCGATAGTGCGACCGTTTCAAACATCGGGCCAAACTCCTGAAACGCGCAGACATTTCGAGTAACGTATTATTTCTAGGTTCAACGCGGAAGGCCACACTCACCATGATTCGTTCCACCGCACTCGGCGTCCCCTACCAAACCGCCTTCAACAACGGCACGATCAGTGCCGTTGCGGACGTGCCGCTCGAGAAAGGCGGCGGAGGGCGGGGCTTCGGCCCGCACGAATTGTTAGAAGCGGCTTTAGCGACCTGCCTCACCATGACGGTACAAATGTCGGCCGCTAAGCATGGCATTCCTCTCCAAGGAGTCCAATGCGAAGTCCGGATGGACCGTACCGTACCCAATGTTGTGACCTTGAATTACGACCTGACGTTTGATGGCCCTTTGACTGCCGACCAGTCGGCCAAACTCCGCGACGCGGCGACACGCTGCCCCGTCGGCAAAACTTTGTCCGGGGCCATTCACCTGCGACCAATGACAGCCGAGGAGCCGAAATGAAGGGGCGCGAAAGTGGAATGCCTGTCGAAGAGTATTGGGACACCTTCTTCAACCCGGGCTGAATGGTTGGCAAGCTCGACTGCACGGGTCCGTGCGGAGATGTCGTCGAATTCGGTTGCGGGTATGGCACCTTCACAATCCCGGCCGCCAAGTTGGTCCACGGAACAGTCTTCGCCATGGATCTCGAGTCGGAAATGGTCGCCGCGACCGCCCGCAAAGCCGAAGAATCCCGGCTGACCAACGTAATCAGTTCCATACGCGACTTCGTTGCCGACGGTAGTGGATTGCCCGACTGCCAAGCTGGCTACGCCATGCTGTTCAACATCCTACATCTGGAAGAGCCGGTGGCGTTGCTACTCGAAGCGTACCGTGTGCTCGCCCCCGGAGGAAAAGTGGGACTGATGCACTGGCGAACCGACATTGAGACGCCGCGTGGCCCATCCCTGCCGATCCGCCCTTCGGCCGAGCTGTGTCGAAGTTGGGGTGAGCTTGCCGGGTTCGAATTCGTCCGTACCGAATCGCTCTGCTGTTGCTCCTGGCACTGGGGCCTGGTGATGCGCCGGCCGCAATAAATAGAAACCGTCGGACGACTCGTTTGGTATCATGTACTATCCTGCCAAGCTCTTGTCTCCGTGAACTTTGCTATGCGTTGGCCCATCTTTTGTGTGCTGGTGATCGCGGCCCCCGGTTTCGCCGCCGAGCGGCCGGTGTCGTTCCAAAACGACGTGATGGCGGTGCTGTCGCGGGCGGGCTGCAATGCGGGTGCCTGTCATGGCAACCTCAACGGCAAAGGCGGGCTGAAATTATCGCTGCGCGGTGAAGATGCGGAGTTGGATCGCTCCGCACTCACACGGGGAATGCTGGGCCGGCGGATCGACGCGCACGACCCGGACGCGAGTTTGATCCTGAAAAAAGCGACCGGTTCGATTCCGCACGAAGGGGGCAGCCGATTCGCCGTTGGCAGTTCCGATCACACGATTTTGAAGAACTGGATCGCCACCGGCGGAGTCGCCGATCCGGCCGACACCCCAAAGCCCAAGAAACTCGTCCTCAATGGCACATCGCATATTCTGCTCGAACCCGCAGCACGATTGCAACTTTCTGCGGTCGCGACTTACAGCGATGGCACAACTCGGGATGTCACCGGGTTGGCCACGTACGAGCTGACCACGGTTGGCACGTTCCGAGTGACGCCGAGTGGTGACGTGCGACGCGAACAACTCGGCGAAGGGGTGGTGCTGGTACGCTACCTCGATTTGCAAGTGCCCGTCCGCGTCGCGTTCTTGCCGAATCGACCCGTGCCCGATTTCAGCAAACTGCCGACGCACAACGCCATCGACAGCCTCGTCTATGCGGACTTGGTTCCGTTGCGATTGCGACCATCCGAACTGAGCGGTGACGGGGTTTTCTTGCGTCGGGTTTACCTCGACACCTGCGGGATCATACCGACCGCGGACGAAAGCCGGGCCTTTCTAGCCGACACTACTGTCGATAAGCGGACGAAGGCGATCGACGCGCTGCTCGCCCGTCCGGAGTTCGCGACGTATTGGTCTCAAAAGTGGGCCGATCTCTTGCGGAACGAAGAAAAGACGCTCGACCACAAGGGCGTTCAAGTTTTCCACCGCTGGATCAAGAATTGGATCGCCGCCGACAAGCCACTTAACGAGTTCGCCCGCGAAATCCTCTCGGCCCGCGGCAGCACCTACACCACCGCACCGGCCAATTTTTACCGGGCGATCCGCGATCCGTACCAACGGGCCGAGTCGGTCGCGCAAGTTTTTCTCGGGCTGCGTGTGAGCTGTGCGAAGTGTCACAATCACCCGTTCGACCGCTGGACGCAGGACGAATACCACAGCTTCGCCGCACTATTCGCCCGGATCGACTACCGCATCCTCGCCAACAAAAAATCGGATGGTCTGGATCAGCACGAGTTCCTCGGCGAACAAATTGTACTGGCGACGACGCTCGGCGAACTGCCACACCCGCGAGGCGGCAACGCAGCCCCGAAATTCTTGGGTGCCGTGACACCCGATCTCAGCGGACGCGCTGACCGGTTGAGCGCTCTCGCTGATTGGGTGGCCACGCCGGGCAACCCGTTTTTCGCTCGGGCGCAGGCCAACCGAATCTGGGCCCATTTGCTCGGCCGGGGGATCGTCGAGCCGCTCGACGATTTCAAGACCGCCAACCCGGCGACCAACCCGGCGCTACTGGAGCACCTCACCAAGGTCTTCACCGACGGCGGTTATCGGCTCCGTCCGCTGGTGAAGCACATTTTGAACTCGCGGATTTACCAACTGTCGGCGACGCCGAACGAAACCAACCGGACGGACGACTCCCATTATTCTCGTGCTCTCGTGCAACCATTGGAGGCGGAACAGTTGCTCGATGCGATGGCCAAAGCGATGGACAGCCGGGTGAAATTTCCGGCTTACCCGCTCGGAATTCGCGCCGGGGAAGTGCCCGCAACGCCGATGGAACGCGGTCGTGCCAACAGCTCGGCGGGCACGCGATTCTTGAAAGTGTTCGGCAAGCCGGATCGCTTGCTAACCTGCGAATGCGAACGCAACGATGACCCCGGCCTACTCCAAGCATTCCAAATGATGACCGGTGGCTTATTGCACAATATCGTGCGAGAACCGGACAACCGCATCGGTAAACTGCTGGCG
>JANXWE010000132.1 GCA_025351325.1 Fimbriiglobus sp. | reverse complement strand
TTTGTTCCGACGAGGCCGGCAACCGGTTGACGCGGATGAGGTAATCGGCCGGCTTGCGGCCCGACACCTTGTCGGCAAAGAGCGAGGCCACGGTCGTGCCCTCGTCGACCTCGGCCGTATCGGCGAAGCCGCCGCCATCGTTGTTCACGTAGAGAATCTTCATCGCGGGATCTCGTGAGGAAATGGGACTGGAAACCAGCGGGGACGCGCCAGGGCGGCCCGCGGATGTGGGGCATGGGAAGGTCTCGGGAATAATGGGGAGTGCGGTTCGACAGGTCGGTCACGGATACGACAGTGGGTGGTGCTCACCCAAAAGGCATCACGAAACCGAGATTCGACTCGGCGAAACAGACAAGAGTCGCGCCGAGCATCGTGACCCTTCTGGATCAGGAATTTAGGACGGAAATGACGGGTGCGGTCGGTCGATCATGAGGACGGCGGAAGCGGTCGATGATCGACTTCGAGTCGGAAACTGCCGTCAGCCTCAACCGCGTGTCGGCGTGCTCGACCTGTCCGCAGCCCCCGGGAAGTAGGCGAAGCAGCTGCCGTCGGCCGGTGCGCGTCCTTCGACATCGGCGAGGATCTGCCGTTCCAAATCCAAGTAATTCGTACCCTCCTTCAGGCAGTGTCGGAGCGTCAGCCACAAGCCCTGCACGCGGTTCACCTCCTCGACGGCCGCCGTCGCTTCGGCCAACTCGGCCCGGAGGCGGATCACGGTGCGTCCCTTGTGGAACAGGGGATCCGCGGCGCTCGCCAAGCGGACGCGTTGCCCCTCGAAGAAATCCGAAGCCGATTCGCTCGCGTCCTCCAGGATGCCGGCGTGCCCCGCTTGACGGTAGAGCTCGGCCATCGCTTCGAGGGTCGCACCGTGTTCGCGCATCGCGGGCATGAGGTACCGCATCGGATCGGGACCGACGGTTCTCCAGAAGACCGCGGTGGCGTGCAAGCGCATCGTCTCCATCCCCTTGTGGAGCCTCGCGAGGATCCTTCCGGCGGAGGTGGCAGGCCGCGAGGCCCAAGGACGGCCATCGTCTGATGCCGGGACAGGAGCCAGAGGAAATCGCGGTTCGACGATCCGCCCTTGGAGAGTTCAGTTTCGAGGAACGCCGAATAGTAGAGTTCGGCCTTGGTGAGTTCGGTGTACGCCGAGTGGAGCAATCCGTCGCGCTCGGAATCGTCATCGCACGCCTGCTTCAGAAACGTCAAGCCCGCGCGCAGTTCACCGGCGTCCCGAAGATCGAGACGCTCTTGGATCGCCTTGACCTCCCGCGACAGCGAATCCAGCCGCCGGTTCAAAGCGCGGAATTGCGCGAGCAGCAGGATCGGCGTGAGAACCGAGAAGCCGAGCGTGACCGCCGACATCGAGGTGAGCAGGCCCAGCGATTCCGCCAGTCCGGCCTGCCCGGCCATCGGCCGCCCGCCCCATACCGTCGAGCTTGTCCTCGTGACGGTGCAGGAGGCCGATCACTTCCCGTTGGTTCCCGTCCAGGGCGACGAGGGTGCCGCCGATGCGATCCAGCCTTTGGGTTCCCCCGGTCAATGACCCCGCGACCGCGCCGCCGAACCGATCAAAAGTCGCGGCGAGCGGTTCCTTGTTGGCGAAGATCCACCCGGCGATCTGCGGGCCGTAGAGCACGGTGAATGAAAAGGCCGGATGCATGGATAGATCCTCGGTTGGGGGACCAGAAGCGTCGGTGAATGTCACTCATCGTCGATACACGCAAAGTCTACAAGATCGCATCCTCGGCGGATGAGAAAAAAGAAAGGTCGCCCCGACATCCGCGAGCGTTTCGGCTTCGCGGTCAAAACCCGGCGGGAATCGCTCGGGCTCACCCAAGAAGACTTGGCGGAGACGGCCCGCATCCACCGCACCCACCTGAGCGATGTCGAGCGCGGGACGAGGAATCTGTCGCTCGTCAACATCGGGCGATTGGCGGACGCGCCGCACGTGAAACTCTCGGAACTGTTCGCAACCGTCGAGCAGGGATGAGAAATGACTGACCCGTCGAGCAGGACGGGCCAAGTCCGAAACGGCTACTTCTTCCCTTCATGGAGTATGACGCGTTTCAACCTTGGATTTAGGCA
>JANXWE010000126.1 GCA_025351325.1 Fimbriiglobus sp. | reverse complement strand
CCCTCACCGCGGCAAAAGCATGCTCCGCCATTCGCGGGTTGACTGAAGAACGATTCCGCGAACTCGTCGACGAACTCGCCAAAAAGTACCGAAACCAGAATCGCCCCTATGCGGTTCAATCGCGCGATACCGGTTGGGTGCTGGCATTGCGAAGCAAGTACCGGGGAATCCAAGAAAAGCTGTACGGTGGCCCTAAGGAAACGCGCCTGACTCAGCCGAGTATCGATGTGTTGAGTTTGATTGCCTACCGGCAACCGATTGCTAAAGCCGAACTCGATACCACCCGTGGGGCCGACTGCGGCGCTGTCCTCCGGCAGCTTGTTCGGTTGGGCTTGGTCGCCCTCAAACGGGGCGACACCGCAAGCGGTTACGAGACTACTCCCCGATTCCTGGAAATCTTCGGCCTGCGGACGCTCGACGATTTGCCGAGGTTGGCGGACGGAAAGATTTAGCTCTTGCGGAGGTGGGCGAATTTCTCGCGGAACTTCGCCACTTTCGGAGCCGTCACAAAAGCGCAGTACGGTTGCATCGGGTTCTGGCGGTAATACCCTTGGTGGTATTCCTCAGCCGGGTAAAACGCCGGCATCGCAGTCACTTCTGTGACGATGGGGCTGGGGAATATCCCCTCAGCGTTCAGCTCCGCGATCACCTCGCGGGCCGTGCGCTCTTGCTCCGGCGAGTGGAAGTAAATTGCGGAACGATATTGCGGGCCGGCGTCGTTGCCCTGGCGGTTCAGCGTCGTCGGGTCGTGGGTGGCGAAGAAGATTCCGAGCAAATCGCGGTACGAAATGACGGTCGGATCGAACGTGATTTGCACCACTTCCGCGTGGCCGGTCTTTTTCCCGCAGACGGCTTCGTAACTGGGATTCACCACGTGTCCCCCGGTGTACCCAGACACCACTTGCTGCACTCCCTTGGCGAGTTCAAAGACCGCTTCGGTACACCAAAAGCAGCCACCACCGACGGTGGCGAGTTCGAACGGCGTGGACATGTTGGATTCCTGGTTGGGAGTGATTCATTCCACTTTATTTTAGACCCCGAACAACCACTCGATCAACTTTTCTCCATGGCTGTAATCCGGTACGATGACATCCGCACCCAATTCGATGAGCATGGTGCGTTTCATCGCGTTGATCCCCGGAACGCCCACTTCAGCACTGGCCACGCCGATCATCGTTCCGCCGGCGCGCTTGATTACGACCGTCTCGGCGTACCCGTCGCCGAAGCCGAGTAACGCTTCGCCGGGAAGGCCGAGTTCCTTCAAGAAGTCTTCGACGACGGTGCGCTTGCTGAAGTTCGGCAACTGATCGGTCGGCCCGTGGATGCGCGATCCGAAGAATTCGCTCAGCCCGAGAATCTCGCATTCGCGCTTCACAAAATCCAGTTCGGTTCCACTGGCGAGCAGCAACGTCACCCCCCGCCGGCGTAAATTCTCGAGCAGTGCCCGACTGCCAAGAACCGTCCAGTTGTCGGGCTGATCGCGGCCGCTGGTGATCTGTTCCTGGCGCTCCGCCGAGAGGGCGATGAGCCGCGTCAGGAAGAGTTGGAGCATCGCGTCCGGGTCGGCGGATTCGCCGGTGCGTTCGAGAATGATCTCCGCGAGCCTGCGCATTTGGTGGATCGACGGCTTGCCGCTCAAGAGCAGCATCTCCCGCTCGAGGAATTCGAGCTGGGTTCGGTCGCCAAGGTGGTCGATGCCGATCTCGGCCATGAGCCGCGACCAGCCCTCACGCAGCAGAGAAAGTGTACCGTCGAAGTCGAACACCACCGCTCGGAATTGACGGGGAACGAGTGGGCGCAGCACTTCGATGGAATCGAGCTTCACTGGGAGTCGTCTCGGGATTCAGCGGCCGGGGAATTCGGGGAACTGAACCCCAGCGTACAGATCATGCAATGGAATGGTCACGTTCACCGTGGCGAAAATTAACGAGGCGTCCAAGCCTTCGACGGTCGTTCGTGTCCACGATACTCCATCCCCATCGCGCACATACCGCTCGCAGATCGGCTCCTCTTGCTCGATCAAGATGATTTCTTGAAGGCTAGAAATCAACTGGTAATGGCGGAACTTTGTTCCGCGATCGTAGTGAGCCGTCGACGGCGAGAGGACTTCGATCACGACGGCCGGGTTCGTGAGGCAAATCTCAGTGTCGTCGGTAAACGCCGGAGGGCCACACAAGATGAGTACGTCGGGATAGGTTTCCAGACCCGTGGCCTCGATTCTCACACGCATATCGCTCGACAACGTTCGGCACGGGCCACCTTTCAGACGTCCGGTGATCTCGAAAACGAGATTGTCTTTCACTTGGTTGTGGTCGAACTTGGCCCCGGCCATGGCAAGAGGGCCACCGTGCCCATGCATCGGGAAGATTTCTCCCCGGTAGAATTCGCTCTTGTACTTGGCGACCAGCTCCAGCGCTGCATATTCTTCGGCGGTGAACTTCTTCTTGGCGACGGCAGACATCGGAACCTCCGACCGATCAGGAATGGAATCGACCACCTTCACTATCATAACGAATTCTCCGCGGCAGACGCGCCGTATGATAGCCCCACCTTCTAGCCAATTCCACCGGAGTCGATTCCATGTGCCGGTTACTTGCTCTGCTTATTGTGTATGCCATCGGTACGCCGGCATTCGCCGAGGACAAACCCAAGGACGAATGGATCCCCCTGTTCAACGGCAAGAACCTCGACGGCTGGACGCCCAAGATCAAGGGCTACGAACTCGGCGAGAACTTCGGCGACACCTTCCGCGTGGAAGACGGCCTGATGAAAGTGCGCTACGACAAGTACGACAAGTTCGACGAGAACTTCGGCCACCTCTTTTACAAAGAGAGCTACAGCCACTACCGCATCCGCGTGGAGTACCGCTTCGTCGGCGAGCAGACCAAGGGTGGGCCGGGTTGGGCGCTGCGCAACAGCGGCATCATGATCCACGGCCAAGACCCGAAGACGATGGCGAAAGACCAGAAGTTCCCCGTGAGTATCGAAGTGCAACTCCTCGGCGGCAACGGCAAAGACCCGCGCCCGACCGGCAACCTCTGCACCCCCGGCACGAACGTGGTCTACAACAGCAAACTGCACCTCACGCATTGCACCGAGTCGAAGTCGGCGACCTTCAAGGACGGGGAATGGGTCACCGTCGAAGCCGAGGTTCATGGCAGCGGCGCGGTGGAGCACTTCGTCAACGGTGAGAAAGTCATCGAATACGAACAGATCCAGTTCGACGAACGGGATGCCGACGCCAAGAAACTGATCAAAGATAAAAAACTGCTGATCGAAGGCGGCACCATTTCGCTGCAATCGGAGAGCCATCCCATCGACTTCCGCAAAGTCGAAATCAAGATCCTCAAGAAGTAGCAACATGATCTGTCCCGTCTGTGGTCAGCTGAATTTACCCGGCACCGAGCAGTGCTCGAACTGCCTGTTCGACTTGATGGCGATCGACCGGCCCTTGCCGGCCGACCGCGTCGAGGGTAGCTTGCTCGTCGACCGCGTGTCGGTGTTGAAGCCCAAGCCGCCGGTGACGGTCGAACTCGACGCGACACTCGGCGAGGCCATCTCCAAAATGATTTCGCAGTCGGTCGGGGCGGTCTTAGTATTGGGGGTCGACGGGGAACTCGTGGGCATCCTCACGGAACGCGACTTTCTCACCAAGGTCGCCGGTTCCCCCGATTTCGCGGGTCGGCACGTCCGCGATTTTATGACGGCGAATCCGGAAACCACCGCCCTCACCGACCCGCTCGCGTCCGCACTCGCCAAGATGGACGGCGGCGGCTACCGCCACTTGCCCATCATCACCGCCGGTAAACCAGCCGGGGTCATCTCGGTGCGCGACATGCTCCGGCACTTGGTGCACCTGTGCGGGTGAGCTTATGCATATTCAGGGAACAGATTACCCGATGAGTTCACTCACTTTTGCGACGGTCGGACTCGTCTACCTCATCCTCGTTTCGGTGACGAGCACGGTCACGTTCCTGGTCTACGGTTGGGATAAACAGCGAGCGATCCACGGTGGCCGACGAGTCCCCGAGCGCACGCTTCATTCGTTAGCATTTTTCGGCGGCTGGCCCGGTGCGATCTTCGGACAGAGATATTTTCGCCACAAGACGAAGAAAGTTCCATTCCTGGTCTTGTTTTGGGCGGTGACGGTGTTCCACATCGCCATCGTCGGTTCAGCCGCATACGCGATGTTCCGGTGAGGGTGTGGGAACGTTTCTGTCCGACGACTTCGGCGAGTCGGGGGCCGACGGGGCCAGGGTGGTCTTGAGTTTCGGTGACATGGAACCTTGTCACACGAATTCGAGAACCCGCAAGCCTGTCTTTCTTACGGAGAAGTGCCCTGCAGGAACAAGCCGAAGTGCGTCAGAAGGAAATGAAATCGGCACTCAGCAGAAGCCGGATGCCGGAGGGGATGTACAGCTGAGCTACTTCTTTTTCTCGGGAACGGGATCTGCTTTCGGTCCTGTCGGGAATACAGGGATCAAATGCTCCGGGATCGGCGTCCCCTTGTCGCGGAAGGCGTTCTCCGCAGTCCGTCTTTCGTGGAAAGGATGCTTCTTGTCGACGGCGTCTCAGTTGAATCGCGAGAAGAAGCAGTTGGTCGTGGACGGCACCGACCTCGCTTACCGGATGGCCAAGAAGTATAAGCTGAAACTGGCGTGGGGCACGGATTTGATGTTCGATCCGAAATGGGCTGAGAATCAGAGCAAGGATATTCTGAAACTGGAAAAGTGGTTCAGCCCCTTGCTCGGCAACGCCGACTCCGTTTCAGCATCGATCCCTCGATCCCTCGATTCCCTTTCCCCCTTCCTCATCCGGCTGGAGCCAACTTCCGGAGCCGGATCAAATTGTAAGCCACTGCGGCCAACTCCAATGTCTGCTTCCGCTTCCACCGTCCCACCAATCGGCTCCGACCGGCCCTCACAACTCCCTTCCACCAACCAAACAGTTCCACAATCTTCTGGCGACACTCCTGGCTCAATCGATACCCATACTTCGTTTTCAACTCGTCCACCATCTCCAACGCCGCCGTTCGCTCCGCCGTGCCGTTCGCTTCCGTCACGGAAACCCCCACGATCAACCCGTTCCGATTCTCGTTCAACGCTTGGCCCATATGCGACAGCTTCACTTCCTTTGCCTTCCCCTTGGGGCTTTGGCGGTCACTGTCGGCTCGAAAAGCGCAGACGGTGTCTGCGCTTTTACGAGGTGGGTAATCTGGCTCGGCTCTCGAATTTGCCAGAAGTTGTCTGGAGTATTTGCCAGTTCCGATAGAGCGAGCGGATTAACTTCAAGTTTCGGCGAGAGCTGCCGGATTCGTCCTTGGCGGTGAGATCATTGACTAGGCGGTTCAAGACTTCGCCGTTGTAACCAGTACGGGCTGTTCCACCCTGTTCGAATACTACGATCCGGCGACCGAGTTCGTAGTCGGTCGCAGCTACCGCACTTTTGAACTACGTCAACGACTGGCGCGGGATGATCCGGTACCGCGAGTTCGCCGAGTAGGGCTGGCCGATAGACTGTGTTCCGCCCGAATCGTATTGCTAGATCGTGACGCGGAGGCGGATAAACTCGGGATGCATTCTGGGACAACGACACCGCCTTGATCACGCTGGAATCGCTCGGCCAAAGTGATTTGTGGAAGAAGTCCTGGGCCACCCGACTGCTTCAAACGGTTTGTGAACGCCAGAAAGATTTCCAGACCCGATTCCAACCATACCGGTGAAATATCTGGGCTTGGAGATTAGCGTCAGTCAATTTTCCGCTCAGCTCATCGAATCGGTAAATTCTCCGACCCATTTCCCAACCGATGCGCCAATAGGATGGCGTGGCCCTTTCCCGTTCGGTGATTCGACCGCATCGGATGCCATTGTGATGGATGACGACCAAGCCCGCCGCACCGTGGCCGGATTGCGGGCGGGCGACCCGGACGCTTGTCGCCAATTGCACGACACCTTCGCCGAACGCGTTTGGATTGGGCTGGCGCGTCTGGTCGGGCCATACCCGGCCGACGTGGCCGATGTTGTTCAAGAGACGATGCTCGCAGCGGCCCGCTCCGCACGAAGCTACGACGAAACCAAAGGGTCGCTGTGGAACTGGCTCTGGGGAATCGCCCGCACACAGCTTGCTCGGCATTTCCGAACTCGGCAACGGCAGGAACGCTGGAAACAACGCCCGTCGAGTTGGGTCGATGAAATCGAACCGACTCAAATTGTGGAATTGGAAACCGCCGAGTTGGCCGAGCAGGTTCGCACCGCACTTGGCGAACTCCCTGTGGAGTACGAACAACTCCTGACTTCGAAATACCTCGACGGCGAATCGGTCGAACGGATCGCCGCCAGAGAACAACTAACCGAAACGGCCCTGCGTTCGAAATTGGCCCGGGCCCGCGTCGCATTCCGCACGGCCTACCTTCGCATCACCGGCACCCAAAAATCAGAAACGGAGGCCACCCGTGAGCACTCCTGACGTTCAACCGAATGACGACGAAATCGCGGCCTTGCTGGCGGACCTCGACCGCACTGCCCCAGCGCCCGACCGGGTGTTTCTCGATTCCTTGCGCGAACAATCGTTGGCGGCATTTCAATCGGCCGCCATCCCTGCACACTTACAGACTCCCCGGACACGAACCATGAACTCCTTCTCGTTCCGCTGGATCGCTGCGATCGCCGCGATCCTGGTCGTCGGCGTCGTGTTCGCGGCGTGGGTCATCCGGACGCAACCGGTTGACCCCATCGACCTGGCCCCCGAAGAAAAATTCGTCCTCGCGAACAAACTCACC
>JANXWE010000102.1 GCA_025351325.1 Fimbriiglobus sp. | reverse complement strand
GGATCATTTCAATCACGCCGGTGTCCAATTTCTTGTCTCGGCTGTAGGTATCGAGAAAAATTTTGACGGCCAATTCTTGTGCAGCGGGAGATTCGTCGGTGAACCAGAGCTTCCACGTTGCTAACGGAACGCTTCGACCCAATTCGCCTTTGCCGAAGAAGCCCATGGCCGCTTTGCGGATGGCTTCCAACGGGTGCATTGCCGATTCGCGGATCTCCTTCAATAACTTGGCTTCCCATTTGGTCGGATCCACGCCTTTCACGACCAGGCTCGATGCGTACCACTCTTGGAGAAACTGCGGAGCGTCGGCCGCCTTGGTATTCAACCGATTCAGAAACTCGCGGCAGGCCACGGGAGCGTTGGTCGACATCAGCGATTTGGCAGCGGAATCGCGAAACTCTGCGTAAGGATCGTCGAGCATCGACGCGAGATCGACTTCGGATAGGCGAGAGGAATTGAGTGGGTGCGTGGCGTATACGAACGCACTGAGCCGCTCTTCAGCCGTGCCTTTGGGATCTTTCCGCAAGCTCGAAACGACCTCCATCGGGGTGGATTTCGGATCGAGACTCAGGCGCGTCCGCACGTCGTTGAGCGCCACCGGGATCACGACCACCAAGACTTCTTCGGCCAATTTTCGATTTGCAGCCGTCACCCCTTTCCGCACGGCCCAGCGGAACGCGGGGAGGGCCCGTTCGTCACCGATTTTGCACAGGGCATCGATTGCCGAACGCTGCCCGGACTCGGTAAAATCTTTCTCGACGCGCTCCATCAGTTTCGGCACGGCCGCGCTGGCCTTCTGGCCGAATTGACCCAACGCTTTGGCGGCCGCGATTCGATCTTCGCCGCGGAACGCTTCGAGCTCCCCAATGAGTTGCTGAATTTCTTTGGCTTCCGCCACAGTCGGTTTCGAATCTTGGGCGTGCAGTCCGAAACCGAGACAGACGCCGAAGATCAGCATGGTCACTCGCAACATGGTTCATCCTCTGGATGGGCGTCAGAATCATAGCCGAGCGGCCCACTCGAAGAAACATCGATTCCCACCGGTACGGTTTCCGGGATTCTTCGTTGGAGTTCAACCTTCAGGTTGTCTTCGTCGGAACGAGTCTTCGAGGTTTCGACGGCGGCGCGGCCCGACCTCAGCAATTGCGTAGAATCTCAGCGGAGGGCGTACAGCATGGATTTCAGCGGTTGGCCATCGGGATTGGGCGGGGCGTGGAGCGATCTCCGCGCGTTCCTCGAAGCGATCCACTTCGTTCGGCCGGGCTTGCTGTGGTTCACGTTCGTCCCACTTTTACTCCTGCTGTTGGATTGGTGGGCGTCCGCGCGGAATCGGGTCGTGGCGGAGCGGCTCGGTCGGGCCAACGCGATTCGCAACTTAGCGACGGCGACCCCACGCCGCATTTCGTTGAAACGCTTCTGCTTCGGACTCGCTTGGACTTTGCTGATGATCGGCGTGGCCGGGCCGCGTTGGGGCCAAGCCGACGATGGAGGCGTGGCCGTCGGCCGCGATGTCATCGTCGTCATCGATCTCAGCCGGAGTATGGAAGCCACCGATTTGAGAACCCCGGAACCGCGGTGGAAAAGGGCGTGCGAGGAAGCCCGCGATTTGATTGAAGCCGCAGCACGCCGGGGCGGCGGTCACCGTGTGGGGATTATTATTTTCGCGGCGCGGCCCAAGGTGCTGGTGCCCTTGACCACGGATTACGACCATTTGATACTGATGCTCGATGAACTCGATGGCCATGTGCAACCGGTCGACATTCGACCCGCCGATGAGTTTGCGAAATCCGGAACCCGGATCGGTGCCGCACTCACGCTTGCGGTGCAAACACACGACGACCGCTTCCCCGGCAAACAAGACATCATCTTGCTGAGCGACGGCGACGACCCGGCCACCGACCGCGAATGGGCCGACGGAATCACCCCCGCAAGATCGGCGGGCATCCCCATCCATGTCGTCGGCATCGGCGATGTCGTCGATTCACCGGTGATGCTCAAACGGCGCGGCGGGGAAGGGGAGTTGATCTCGACACGGCTCGTGGAATTGCCTTTGAAAACCATCGCCCTCGAATCGCGCGGGCAGTATATGACGGGTTCCGTCGGTGATTACTTCGAGAAGCAATTGGCACCGTTGCCGAGCCGGGAACTCACTGATGATCCGACGACGGCACTGCGGAACCGTTCGACTGTATTCTGGCTCATCGGTATGCTATTTTTGCTGTTCGCTTGGTTCTGGAGGGCTTAATCGTGACTCTTCGCCGATTCGCCCCACTCATTCTGCTCCTGCTTTCCGCAGCGCAACCGGCGTCCACCGGGGACGGGGAATCCCGGCTGCGCGCCGCCCAAGACGCCTGGCAGCGCGGCGACGATGCGACGGCGATCAAACTGTACGATGCCGCCGAGGAGCGGAGCCAAGATCCCGGCCTGATCGCATTCAACCTCGGGGCGATCCACTTTCGCAAAAGTGAATTCCGCGATGCCGAACTCCAGTTCAACCGCGCCCTCGACGACCGCGAAGCCCCGGCGAATCGACGCGTTCGCTCGCTGTACAATCGCGGTGTCTGTTTGCTCCGCCGGGGTGGACTGACCCAATTTCGGATGGCCATCGAGAGTTTCGAGCGCTGCTTAGCCAGCACCGCGTTGGAACCGGACTTGGCCGCCGACGCCGAGCACAACCTGGAGTTGGCCAAACTCCTCTGGTTGGAGGCCCGTGCGAAATCGAACGTCAAGCCGTTGCCCAACGAGCGTCTGCCGGACGAGCCGCCACCGGACCTGCAACCGCGACCCGAACCACCGGAACGCACCGGAGACCAGACGCCCGATTTTGCGGACGCCAATCCGGGTTCGCCGAAGCCCGGGGAGATCGACCCGTTGACGGGGCAACCGAAAGGCGACGGCGCGACCGCCACGAAGAAGACCACGGGCGGCAAGGGTCGTTTACCCGTGACCGGCGATTGGGCCGGCTGGCAACCCCAGAACGAGGCCGAAGCCCGCGACTACCTCAAAGTGCTTGGGCTGCGGTTGGCCAAGGATCGCCGCGATCTGCTCGACATGACCGCGCCGCCGGAGCAGCCCCATGTCAAGGATTGGTAAACTGCTCGCCGTCGTCTGCATCGCACTCGGTTCGACGGTTCAGGCCGATAAAGCTTCAGTCGAACAACTCTCACCGGTGGAGCGTCAGCAGGCTGATTTTTACCGGGCCATCGCCGGTTCAGGCCCGGCCGTCGCCGTGGTGTGGACACTCGATGTACCCCGAGTGACGCTCGGGACTGACATCGAGTTGACACTGGTCGTGAAGAACGCCGCCAACGCGGTCGAACTTCAACGGCCGAACTTGGCCGACCGCCCGGAGTGGAAAGAGAGGTTCAGTGTCATTCAAGATTTGCCCGGTACGGTGCTCGGTGAGTTCCGGTACAAACTCAGGCCGCGGAACGTCGGGACAGTGGAACTGCCGATCCCGAAGTATCGCTTCTACAACCCGCGCTTGCCCGAGGGCCGGCGATTCCAAGTGGCCTTTGCGGATGCACTGAAGTTGGTCGTGCTGCCGAAACCATCCCTCGAAAAGGCGAGCGTTCCCACTCCGCTGGATGCCCCGCCCCATTTTTTCGAGGAGTTGCCCGCGTTCGGCCGCTCGGCCGTGTCGCCCCCGGCGATTTCGTGGTGGGCACTGCTGGCCGTCGCCGGTTTGGCACCGCCGGCGTGGATTATGTTCTGGCGTTGGCGGAACCCCGACGCCGCCAAGCTCGCCAAGATCCGCCGGGCCAAGTCGGTGCGGGTCGCGCTGGATGGTCTTCGCAAAGCCGAGCGTTCACCGGAACCGGTCGCGATGGTGTCACAAATTGTGCTACGCTATTTGTGGGAACGCTGGCATGTCAATTCGACGGCGACGACCCCCATCGAAGTGGCCAAAGCGATGCGTGCGGAAGGATTGCCCGCCGATAAACTCGACGAGGTCGAAGACCTGTTGCGCAGGTGCGACGAAGCCCGCTTCGCCCCGGGTGCTGACAACGAGATGACACTGGTCGCGGTCGCACGGAAACTCGTGGAGCGTTGGGAGGGAGCGGCCCTGTGAATGCACTTGTGTTGACGCTGTCGCTAATCGTGACTCAAACAGCCGTGGCGAGCGACGGCGAATCGGCCCGGCTGTCGTTTCAACTCGGTGTCGAATGCCGCGACGATTCCCGGATCGCCCGCCCCCATTTCGCCACGGCCGCACGGGACTACCGGCAGCTCTGGGAACGTGGTGAACATTCCCCGGAATTGTCGCAGTCGTGGGCACGGGCAGAATTTTTGGCCGGTAATCTTCCTGAAGCCGTCGCCACGGCTCACGCGGGCTTGCGACTGGCTCCGCATCACGCCGGCTTGCAGCGCGATCTCGAAACCTACCGCGATGGCGTGGCCCCGCAACTCAGCACCAAACCCGAGGAACAACTCCGACCGGCCCGACTTTCCGGCGTGCGTGCCCGCATCAGCGAGTGGGATCTGTTCTGGATCGCGGCCGGAGCGATGGTACTCCTCGGAATCGGACACGCCCGGCGTTTCACCTCCGGTGGTTCCTGGGCCGTACCGGTGGCACTCGTCGGCGTACTCGGTGGGATCGTCTGCGCCGGTTTGGCCGCAAAACGATCCCTCGAAGTGAGCGAAGATTGCGCCTCGACCTTGTGGGTATTGCGTACCGACGAACCCCTGCGGAAAGGCAACGGCGATAGCCACGCAAATCGACTCAGTGCGACGTTGCCGCGTGGGACGGAACTACGCGAAGTGGGCCATCGGGGCGGATGGATTCAAGTTCAAGTCACCGGCGGTGCCGTCGGTTGGCTCCCCGAACGAAGCTTGTTGGCCATTCCTTGATCCACGGCCATAATCCATTGGTATACAAGTACTTAGCGATAATAGTACAGTCGTCATTCTGTCCGGTGTTATTGTTTCCGGTGCTTCCGTTGGTTCCGCAGGGGGGAGGGGGGTATTCTCTGTGGAAACAAGCACAAACGTCAGAGTAGCTCCCATTCCGATTCTCGTTTTGCACCGCCGCTCCGTTTCGGTTACACTATTTTTGCAAATGAAACTCTCCCCGCCTTCGGAGCCTTTCCCGATGATCCGCTGGTATCTCGCCCTGGCATTGCTGCCGATATTCGTGACGTCGACCTTCGCTCAACTTCCGCCGGACAAGGCGCTGGCCAGCATGAAGCCGGCCGAGGGGTTGCAGGTCGAACTTTTCGCCGCCGAGCCGATGGTCATCAACCCGACCAGTATCGATGTCGATGACAAAGGCCGCGTCTGGGTGTCCGAAGCGGTCAACTACCGCCGAACCAACTTCAAGCGGCCGATCCTGCGGGAAGCGGGCGACCGCATCCAAGTGCTCATCGACGAAACAGGCGAAGGTAAGGCGACCAAGGCCGTGACCTTTTACCAGGGCAAGGAAATCTACGGGCCGCTCGGCGTATGCGTGATTCCAACCGGCAAAGGTTACCGCGTGCTGGTGGCCCAATCGCCGGACATTTTGGAGTTCACCTGCAAAGATTCGTCCAACCCCGTGGCCGATGGGCCGCCCAAAAAATTCCTCACGGGCTTCGGCGGGTTCGATCACGATCACGGCGTCCACGGGCTGCACCTCGGGCCAGACGGCAAGCTCTATTTCACCGTCGGCGACCAAGGGGTGAAGGGGCTGCAAGCGTCGGACGGCAAGGGCCGCAAGTTCGATTCGAACAAGACCGATTGCCAAGGTGGCACCGTCTGGCGTTGTGACCTCGACGGCACGAAGCTGGAACTGATCGCCCACAACTTCCGCAACAACTACGAAGCCTGCGTCGATAGCTTCGGCGAAATCTGGCTGAGCGACAACGACGACGACGGCAACCAGCAGACACGCATCTGCCACGTCATGCCCGGTGGCAACTACGGCTACTTCCCGCGCGGCGCCGGCCAGAGCCACTGGCACGAAGAGCAACCGGGCATCGTCCACAAGACGCTGCGCACCGGCTTCGGCAGCCCGACCGGCATCCAGTTTTACGAAGGCAGTTTGCTCGGCAAGAAGTACACCGGCACGCTGCTGCATTGCGACGCCGGCCCGCGCGAAGTGCGGGCCTTCACCCGCAAGCCGAAGGGTGCGGGCTACGAACTCGACAAGGAAGTGATCCTGACCAGCAGCGACAACTTCTTCCGGCCGAGCGACGTCTGCACGGCCCCGGACGGCAGCGTCTTCGTGTCCGACTGGTACGACCGCGGCGTCGGCGGCCACGGCATGGGCGACCCGAATGATGGAAGGATTTACCGACTGACCCCGAAGGGGCACAAGGGTTACAAGGTGGCGGAGGTGAAACTGGATACGAAGGATGGGGTGCTGGCGGCGTTGGGAAGTCCCTGTTTGACGACGCGCGCTGCTGCCATCGAATCACTGGCATCGAAGTCCAAATCGGACTTCAACAAAATAATCTCGGGCTTCCTCGACACCACGAATCCCATCGAACGGGCTAGGATCGTTTGGATGGTGCCGAAGCATGCTGATTTGCAGGGTACTGATCCCAAGAAGTGGATCTCCGATGGAATGTGCCACAGCAGCCGTAAACCGGACGAGCGAGTTCAGTCTGCCCGCATGATGCGAATCATGCTCGGAGCGGACGGAGTGTTCAAAGGTGGTTTGGCTCAAGGTGGAGGTAAAAATCCAACCCAGGAAATCACAGATTCGAGCTATCGTTGGGGCATGGGTCATGATTTCGACGACAAAGGTATTTCGCCATATGATCGAGAACTGGTACTCTTGCTTGCGAAGAGCGAGCCAGACGCGGTTACTTCTTCTCTGTTCTTCGCATTCGCCAAGCTCTACGACGGCCAAGACATCTCCTACCGGGCCGCGCTGAACATCGCCTGCGGCACCGACCCCGTCCGGCGCGATGCCATTCTCGCCGATTTCGACAAGCACTTCCCCGAGTGGAACGACAAGGTCGCCGACCTCGTGTGGGAACTGCGGCCCAAGAGCATGTTGCCGAAGATGGAACGGCTGATGGGCGATGCCAAGATCACGGTGGCACAGAAGGCCCGGATCGTCGACATTCTCGCGGCTAGCGACGATGTCTCCGCCGGGAAGTCGATGCTCAACTTGCTCAA
Organism: Fimbriiglobus sp.; assembly: GCA_025351325.1. Classification (GTDB taxonomy): domain Bacteria; phylum Planctomycetota; class Planctomycetia; order Gemmatales; family Gemmataceae; genus JALHQU01. The sequence goes on along the minus strand of JANXWE010000102.1, from coordinate 2,236 downwards.
GGGCGATCAACCGGCCGAAGTGAAGGCCCGCGCCTTGGACAACTTGAAACTGTTCCTGCCGACGAAGTGGAGCGGGTTGGCGAGCACCAAGGATCTCGGCCAAGCGATCACCGAGATGCTCGCCGACGGCAAGAGCCGGATGGCCGGGCTGCAACTGGTGGGGATTGCGAAGTTCAACGCCGGCCGCGCGGAAGTCGTGGCGATCGCCGTCGACGCCAAGCAAGAAACGGCCACGCGGACGGAGGCGATCCGCACGCTCGGTCAGTTGCCGAGCGCGGAGTCATTCGCCGCCCTCCGGATGATGCTGGACAACGACGGTGCCAAGGAACTCCAGGGCGAAATCTACCGGGCCATCGCCGGGCTGGCGGGCAAGAGCCAGGGACAGGTGCAGAAAGATGCCGTCGATGCCCTGTCGGCCGTGGTGCTGGCAAAGACATCGAGCGAGGACAGCCGCACCATCGCCATCGAAGGGCTGGCCGGCTCGCGCGTCGGCACGCAGTGGCTCATGGCAATCCAGGAGCGGGGCGGACTCCCCGAGACGGCGACACCACTCGTCGGCCGATTGCTCCGCAACAGTCCGTTCCAAGATCTCCGCAATAAAGCGATGCTGCTCTTCCCCGCTGCGGGTAAGCTCGATCCGAAGAAGCTCCCGCCCATCACCGAACTCGCCAAGCGCGTCGGCAACGCCGACAACGGCAAGTTGGTGATGGCCAAATCGCTGACGAGCGAAGTGCAGTGCATGAAGTGCCACATGGTGCGCGGGCAGGGAGGCAGCATCGGCCCCGACCTCAGCATGATCGGTAAAAAGGCGAGTAAAGAGAACCTGTACGAATCGCTGTTCCTGCCGAGCAAAGCCATCGCCGATCAGTACGTCAGTTGGAAAGTGGACGCCGAAGATGGCCAAAGCGTGACCGGCTTGCTCGTCGGGGAGACCGAAACCACCCTGACCATCCGCGACGCCAACGGCAAGGATTACCAATTCCCGCTGAAGGGCAGCGAGAAGAAGAAACAGCTCACGAGCATCATGCCCGAAGGGCTGGTGGCGACCCTGACCGAAGAGGAACTCGTCGACGTGGTCGAGTACCTGACAAAGCTGCAAACTCCCTCGCTGACGCCGGACGCCTGGCAAGTCATGGGGCCGCTTGCCGGCGGACTGGACGGCGAACTGGCCAAAGGTGAATCGAAGATGATCCGTCCGTTGCCGAGCGGGTATATCGACCTGGCGGCCTTCCACGGCGAGAAGGGTAAAAACTCGATCAGCGTGATGACCCGCACCATCGAAAGCCCCGTCGATCAAGAGGCAACCATTCTTCTCGGCACCGACGACGGCTGCCGGCTGTTCGTGAACGGTGCCAATGTGTTCGGGCACGATCGCAGTGAAGCCGCGCGGGCGGAACGCGATAGCGTGACGGTGAAACTGAAGAAAGGATCGAACAACATCGTGTTGAAAGTCAGCAACGGCGACAACCCGCACGGGTTCTATTTTACGATCCTCAGCGGCCAAGAGTTGAAGTTGTTGAAATAAACTGAGCCGCGAGACGCAGTCGAGCGCGGAACCGGGGAGTGGTCTCTCCGCTCGCGCTCGACTACGTCTCGCGGCTAAATTCGTTTCGCGCGAGGATGACCCCCATGTTCGGCATCAAATACCTCGAACGCAAGGGTCAGCCGTTGGCGCCCATCGGCGTGTTCCTGCTGCGCCTCGGCCGGAATTTTGCTGCGGCCCTCGGAATCCTCGCGCTATCGCTCGCGATCGGCACGCTCGGCTACCACTACCTCGGCAACGTCGGATGGATCGATGGCTTGCTGAACGCCGCGATGATCCTGACGGGGATGGGGCCGGTCGACAAAATGGAAACCACCGAGGGGAAACTCTTCGCCACGGCCTACGCCCTCTACAGCGGCGTGGCGTTCCTCACACTGGTGGCCGTGATTCTCGCCCCGGTCTACCACCGTCTGCTGCACCACTTCCACATGACGACCGAAGAAGACAAGTCATAATTCACTTCCACGCGGCCGAACGCTTCTCGAAGAACGCGGATAACCCTTCACGGCATTCGTCGGTGAGCCTCGGTTCCGCGCTGGCCTTGGCCAGATCTTCGGCGGGTACGGAACGTTGCGAACAGCGAGCCAGCAGTGTTTTCGTGGTCGCGAGTGCCTTCGGGCCCCCTTCGGCCAGTGAATCGGCCCATCTCGAAGCGGTGCCCAACAGGGCGTCCGGTTCGGCGATCGCGTTGAT
>JANXWE010000078.1 GCA_025351325.1 Fimbriiglobus sp. | reverse complement strand
TGGTCGATGAACTCGGTCGCCGCAAGTTGCTGCTGAACTTCTCGAACGTCGAGTTCATGTCGTCGGCGGCCCTCGGCAAACTGATCCGCCTGCACCAGCGGATGGTTCAAGTCGGCGGCAAGCTGGTGATGTGCGCCATCGCCAAGGACATCATGACCGTGTTCGTGCTCACCAAGCTCGACAAAATGTTGAAGATCGTCAAAGACGAGCAGACCGGCCTCAACTCGTTTTGACGGAACCGGGCCAACCCGCGGGCAATCCGCGGCCCGCCCACACCCCGGCACCCCGGCCCATGAGCGAACGACACGTCACCCGCGATTTCGTCCTCCCGAGCGACCTCTCCGAGGTGCATCGGGTGCAGACGGAAATCGAAGAAGCTCTCCAAGCCAATCGCTTCGGCGACTCGGACGTCTTCGCCGTCAAACTCGCCGTCGAAGAAGCGTTGGTCAACGCAATCAAGCACGGCAACCAGATGGAACCGGACAAGACCGTCCGCGTGGCCTACACCGTGACCGACGAGCAGTTCTCGATCCGCATCGAAGACGAAGGCGTCGGCTTCAGCCCCTGCGACGTCCCCGACCCGACCGCCGAAGAGAACATCGAGCGCCCCTGCGGCCGCGGCCTGCTCATCATCCGCAACTTCATGACCTCCGTCGATTACGTCGGCCGCGGCAACGTCGTGGTGATGTTCAAACTCCGCGAGCCCGAATCGGCTGAATGACCAGCCAGCCCCGTTAATCGTCCAGTCTGCGCACTGATCACTTAGCGGTCACCGCCACCACGCTGGCCACCGGTACCGCCACCGCGTGGGCCACGCATCGAATTCTTCAGCTCTTCGATCGCGTTTTCGAGACGCTCGAGGCGGGCTTCCACTCCTTCGGCCGGTTTTTTCACCGGCGCCGCACGCATCTTCTCGACGAGGCTGGTGAATGTCGCCTGTTCCTCTTTGGAGAGCTTTTCGAAGCCGGGCATGCGGCCGATGCCGCCCATCGGGTTGAAACCGAAACTGCCCACTCCGCCGCTACCGGGCATCCGATTATTGTCACCGCCGAAACCGCCACTCCCGAATCCGCCACCCATTGGCCGCCCTTGAGGTTCTTGCTTCTTGATCTCGGGTTTGTCGCCTTGGACTTCCACTTTGAGTTCGATCTTCCGTTCTTCTTTTTTCAACTCCGCTTTTAATTCGCGCACTTGCTCACGGAGTTTGGTCACTTCGTCGTTGTCACGGGAACGGGCCGGCGGCTGGGCCAGTGCCGGAAACGCGAACGCGAAACCGAGGGCCGTCGTCAAGAAGTAAGACATCATGGGAACACCGATGGGAGAGTGGAAGCACGCCGAATTGGAGCGTGTTCTGGAAGTCTACACGGGCGACATGAATTGGGGATGAGACCGAGAAACGTGAAAGTGGCACCGCGCAGAACGCAACACACCGGCGGTGGGGCCGGTGTGTGAGGTGCCTTCCGAATCGCCGGCGTTACTTGCGGTGGCGAATCTTCGCCCGCATCCGACGCTTCTTGCGACCGACCTTACGTCGTCCCGTTCCTCGGCGGCTGGCCATGCGCGAACTCCTCGATCAATGAAAACACATGTCGAATCGTTTGGGTCAACCCAATCGGTAGTCGGACATCTTAAGCGCCCCGAACCAACTGGCAAGGGAATGTGTTCCGTTGCGGGTGCGCCAAGGATTCTTGGAGGGTTGTCAAATTCGTGGCGGCCAGTTGTCGCCGTACGGAACACACCCTATACTCCACACGGGTCAATCTGAGCGTTTGTGGCGAGATGACCGTGAAATTCGGGGTTAACCCGATGCGCAAGCATCGGAAGCCACAAGGGATTCGCCACCTCCGACGACTCTCGGGAGAATCAAAATGCAGTCTCACCGTAGTCGACCCATCGCTCCGCACCGCCGATGCTTGCGCATCGGGTTAACCCGATTGAAGTAAACTCAGTCTTACCCGTGAGGAGTGTAGTGCAGTCTTCTCAAGCGGATTTGTGAATACAGACTCGGCGACCAGTTAAAAACTGGTCGCCACGCCCGCAAAACCTTCAAGAATCGTTGCGACACCCTGTTCTGTTACCGCGGCACCAAGTAAACGCCGACCAACCGATCCACGGGGCTGCGGGTCGGGTCGCGGAGGGCGATCACGAACGACAGCGGCAACAGCAAGACGCCCGCGAGCCAGATCAGCGAACGCAGGGTGACCAGCGTGGGAAGCCACCACTGGAGCAGCAACGAGGTCATCAGTAAGGTCGTCAGCGGCAGCCAGATCAACCATTCGCGGAGGGCACAGCGCCAGCGTTGAGCGGGGCGACCATCTTTGCGGACGAGAGCGATCCCGGAGAACCAGTAGCCAATTCCACCCCGGAATACGAACGCGAACAGCGGCCAGTTCAGCAAGGGCCACGAGAGCGTCAGCCCGATGAACACCCACAGGAACGTAACGCCTTGGCCCCGGAAGACGCCCGCCCGTCCGGCGGCTTGCGTTTTTTTGGCCGCTTGAATTCGAGAATCGACGAACGCCGGTTGCAGGCTGCCTGTACCGTAATTGTCCCCGATCGAGTCGGTCCAGAGTTTGAGGACGTATTTCTCGGGGCGATTCAACCGTTCTTGGAAGTCTCGGCCCTCCGCGCGCGTCACCTCTTCTTGGTTCTTCAAGGCCGCATCCGTGGCTTCAAATTGATCTGGATGGAACGCCGCTTCGAGTCGCTCCCGCACGGGCGAATCGGCCGCTTGACTGGCCCGAACGCGGATCATGAAGTCGTCGCGTTGTTCTTCGGTGGCCAAACCGGCCCGCAGACGCTCGGGTGCGTGGCTCTCTTGGAAAATGACGAAGCCGCCGAAGAAATTGAAGAACCCGCTGAGCAGGAACATCATGAACAGGCCGTTGCCGAGCAGCAACCCTTGCAGGGTCAGGTGCCCGATCCGACTGCCGGCCGTCACCGAAGCCGGTTGGCTTTGATTCGCGGCTAAGTCGTCGCGGAGTTCGGCGAGCGACTCGTAGCCGTCGTTGAAGATCCGGTTGGTGATTTCCGAAGCGTGGGCCGGGAGCGGTGCCAGGATGCGGCCGCGACCCGTGCGCACCGTCCCTTCGAGCAGCAGCGCCGTCACCTGCTTGACGAAGCCCATCGACGTGAACGAACCACCGGGATACCGCGACTTCGTCTCCCCGGCGGCCACGGCCTTGCCCGTCGGCATCGGGAAGTCGACGAGCTGGAGCCGGCCATTCGGTTCGACCCAGATTTGTTCCGGCGAGAGAACGTCCGGGGAACTGCCGTCATCGGTGCCATCGCCGAGTTCGCAGACCAACTGCTCGAGGATCGGCCTCGTTTCGGCCCAACTCGCAGGAGCCGTCGGCTTGACGACATCGGGCAGTGGGGAGCCGGCCGGCGCGACGTAGGCGATCCAGGCGCGTTCACCGCCGCCCCAGATCATGGTGCCGTGGCCGACGCTGCGCAGTCTCGTGGGCCGGACAATCGGTTCGTCGAAGAGGGAATCGTCGCCGATGCCCGGCGGCTCGACGCGGATGACCACACGTCGGCCGAGCGATTTATCTTCACCGATCCAAACTTCGGCGCCGTCGCCGATCTCGCAGATTTTCCCGCCGATGTTGAAGCCGCCGAGCATTTCGGGCAATGCGGCACTGGCCTTCATCACCCGGTCGAGTGGATTGGGATACGGGCTGACCAGTTTTTTGCGTCTCGACGTTCGCGGCAGTTGCACTGTCCGCGTACCGGACGCAAAGTCGTGCACACCACGATAGCCATGGGCCGTCCGACGGTATTGGATACAGAGAATCAGAAGGCCGGAGAGAAACGTCACGAAGGCGAATAATCCGGAGATTCCCAGCCCGATCCAGCCGACAAACAAACCTGCAAGCGTGAACATCCAGAACCAAATCAAGTTGTACACCAACGTGCGTAGGGCGATCACGCGCAGGCCGGGCACCCCGGTTTCGCCGAGCTTGACGACACGCAGCTTTAAGAATCGCTTGCCGGGAGTGCTGCCCGTCAGGCCTTCGAACAACCAGAAATAAGAGAAGGTCAGCGCGATTGAAACCCAACTGGAATCGAGAGGGTGTTCGACATCGGCCGAGTGTCCGCCGAGGTATTGCCGGAGGAGTTCGAGCGGGATCGTCGGCACGAGCAAGATGGCTGCATCGAGAAAATAGGCGAGAAACAACGAGCGTGGCCGGGCCGGCTGCTGGCGTTCCGGCAGAAGACCCAACAGGGCTTCGCGGAGATCTTCCAAGGTCGGGAAGCGGCGTTCGCGGTCGCGCTCCAACCCTTTGAGCACGAGTCGATCCAGCTCCGCCGTCGCCAGCGGGCACTTGATCCGCAGCGACGGCGGCGCTTCGGAAATGGCCTTGGCCAGTACCGCAGTCAAGCTTTCGTGTTGGTGTGGAGCCTGCCCCGCCAGCAGGTAATACAGTGTCGCGCAGACGGCGTACACGTCGGTGTCGTACCCGACCGGTTCCCCCCGAATTTGTTCGGGCGAGGCGAACAGCACGGTGCCGAGGAAAGCTCCGGAGTGCGTCAGTTGCTTGTCCGGGTCGTTGTTCCCGAGCGATTTCGACAGGCCGAAGTCGCCGACTTTCACGCGGTCGTCTTCCGTCAGAAAACAGTTCGACGGCTTCACATCGCGGTGGATCACGCCCAAGCGGTGCGCTTCGATCAAGCCGTCGACCACGTCGAGGGTGCGGAGGATCGCTTCGCCGATGGGCAGCGGCCCGCGATCATCGACCATGTCTTTCAGGGTCCGCCCCGGCATCAACTCCATGATGATGAACGGCCGGCCGGCGTCGGTGTCGGCCCGGAGCACGAAGACGCACCGCGGGTGGGCGATCTGGCTGGCGAGCCGCCCTTCCTGGCGGAAGCGTTCGACCGACGACGGGTTGGCCGCGAGCCGCCGGGCAAGCAATTTCACCGCGACGCGTTGGCCCGATGAATCCGCTTCCGCTTCGTAAACGCTGCCCATCCCCCCCGCCCCGATGAACCGCAACAGTTTGTAACCCGAGATGGAACTCGGGGCCATTTCCACGATGTCATCCGGCGCCGTGCTGCCGGAATCGAGTGAACGGGTGACCATGTGCTGCGAATCGACGACCTGCGGCACGTAGCCGATGGTCTCGTCGCCGTGGGCCACGGAATTCCGGAGTTTCTCGCCGCAGTACATGCAGAAGAGCGGCGGTTCCGACCGGTCGGTGGAATCCGCGAGAGTGCGGGAACAACGGGGGCAAAGCAAAGCCATACGAAATCCGTCGGCGGGCAGGGTCTGCTGGTGGTTCGCTGGTCAACGGAAAATCTTAGGGAACGGGGCGGGAAAACGTATGAGGAAGGCAGTCGCAAGCGAGTGCTGGATTTGCAAAACGAGGGAGTTCATCCACTCGGACTCTGTCGGAAGAACTCCCAGATGCGCTCGTTGGCGTTCAACAAGTTGGACGGGGCACCACCGATGCGCGGGTTCAACAGACCCCGGCCACCGGGCCAGTGGTGGCCCAATCCGTCGATCGTGACGCTGCGGAAGGCCGGGCCATACTCTTCTTCCGAAATGCCCCCCGCTTCGCTCAGTCGCGTCGGAATGGGGCTGTAGCCGAGGCCGGTGGCCCACGTGGCCAACGTCTGCCCGATCCCCCGTCGGGGCACCGGTTCTGGGAACCACGGCAATTGCACGGAACCATTTTCCAAGGGAATTAACGGATCGCGATTCCCGATCAAGAAGAGCGTTGGAATCGGCCGACTCGGTTGTGGATTCTCGATCCAGCAATGCCCGGCCACCGGTGCGACGGCCCGAATCAGTTCCGCACGTTCGGCCGCGAAGCGAAAGGCCATGCCCGCCCCGTTGGAAAAGCCCGTCAGATAGACCCGGTTCGGGTCGGTTTGAACCTGCACCGTCGCATCGGCGATAACGGCCGCGAGGAAGCCGACGTCGTCGTGGTCGGTGTGCAGTTTGTTTCCGGGCTGAGTACTGCCGTCGTTCCAGCGCTGCGGGTTGCTGAGGAACTTGGCCGGGGAATCGGGATCGACCGCTAGCCCCTCGGGAAAGGCGACCGCGAAGCCGGCACGCCGGGCGAAGTCCACCAGCCCGGTTTCTTGTACGGCGAGGAGTGCCGAGCCACCGGTACCATGGAGCATGAGCACCAAAGCGGAATTCGGCAACTGCGGCCGCGCAACCCAATAGCGCCGCGTGCGTCCCTTCCACTGGAGTGCAATCGGTTCCACGCGGTTCCATTTGAGGGTGATGCCGGAGCCGACCAAACTCGGCCAACGGAACTGCTCCCCGACGTGTTGCGTCGGTGGGAGCAGATTGCGTATTCTATGGGTAGAGTCATTCGAGCAGGAGTTGCGACATGGGTTCGTTCCGTTGGAATAGTTTGGCCGCCGGGTGGCTGATTTTATTGGCCCTGGGCTGTTCGAAACCGGCGGCCCCGGTGGCCCAAGTCGTGCCGGCGCCCGAGCCGGTGACCGCCAAAGTGGAACCGCTGGCCACGAAGCGGGACGAGCTCAAAGGTGCCCCGGAACCGCAACCCGATTTCGGCCCCACCCCGACGATCTTGCCGGTGGTGCCGAAGCCGATTCCCCCGGCCGTGCTCGAACCGAAACCGATGGAAATCCCGAAGGTGGTCGAACCGATCATCCAGGTTCAAGCTCCGAAACCACCGGAGCCGGAAACTCCGAAACCCGATCCGCCGAAGCCGGTCGAGCCGCCGCTCCGGGAGTTGAAAAAGGTGACGTACCCGTCTTTCGTGGACGGCAAACCGTTGGCGGAGTGGATCAAGCAGATGAACCACGTCACCCAACCGGATCCGCAGCAGCGCGAGTTCGCGTTGAAGACCCTGCCGCAGTTCGGGCCGGACGCGCGCAAGCCGTCCATCGGCCCCATCACGGAGATGATTTACAAAGACCCCGACCCGGGGGTGCGCATCGTGGCGATCACCATCATCAGCAACATGGGCTACGACATCCGCGACCAGATCAAGCCGTCCGTGAGCGCCCTGCGAACTTGCATCGCCATGACGGGCAGCGGCAGCATCGTGCGGCTGTATTGCGTCCGCTCCCTGATGTCGTTCGGCACGGAGGCGGTTTCGGCGATTCCGGAAATCAAGCAGGCCGGGTTCGATTCGTCGTGGGAAACGCGGTTCGCCGCGGCCACGGCCCTCGGCCGCATCGGTTCCCCGGCCAGCGAGAAGGGAGAACCCAACGACGCCGCTTCCAAGTTCTTGCTCAACACGCTGCTTAAAGATTCCTGTGCGAGCATTCGAATCGAAGCGATCCATTCGCTGCTGCAAGTTGGGCCGCCGAAGCCGAAGAATCCGCTCGATTACATCAAAGACATTGAACTCTACCTCGAGCCGGTCAAGGGACGCTTGAAGGTCGAAAAGGACGCCGGCGTACTCTGTTGGCTGTACCTGTTGAACATCATGTACGATGATCGCGCTTTACCCGAACACCTCAAGAAGATTGCGTCCTACATCAAGTACCCGGATTCGCCTATGGTGCGGATGCACGCGATCCAAGCCTGCTCGGCGCTCGGCCCCAAAGCCGCCCCGGTGGTCCCGCAACTCATGGACGCGCTGACGTACGCCGAACCGGAGCTGGTGGTCGCCGCGATGTCGGCGTTGGCCCAGATCGGCACCGAAGCCCGTGCTGCGGTGGTGGACCTGGAGAAGATTAAGAATGGCTCGAAAGACCCGATCAAACCCCTCGATGCCCCGAAAGATTGGAAGCCCGACCCGACCCTGCGCCTCGTGGCCGAAGATGCGATTCTGTACATCACCGGGAAAAAGAAGCTCGGCGACTTGGAACCGAAGAAAGATCGCTGAGCGAAACCGAACTAAGATACACGAAGAACTGTCGACCGAAGCGGTGGCAGTTCTTTCCGTACTTCTTTCATCGGATTTCAAACCATGTCAACCCTGCTGGATCGCTTTCTCCGGTACGTCGCCATCGATACTCAGGCGGTCGAAAATAGTGGCATCTACCCGAGTAGCCCGAACCAACTCGTGCTCGGGAAGATCCTGCGCGACGAACTATTGGCAATGGGGTTGAGCGATGCCCGCCAGACCGAGTTCGGGATCGTCCACGCGACGATCCCCGGCAACGTTCCGGGGGCGCCCGTGGTGGCGTTCAATTCGCACGTCGATACTTCGCCCGAGACGACGGCCGCGAACGTCCGGCCGCAGGTGATTCGCAACTATGCCGGCGGTGATCTCGTGCTACCCGGTGACCCGACCAAAATCATCCGCGTCGCCGACAATTTGGAATTGAACCACCTCCACGGCCAAACCATCATCACCACTGATGGTACGACTCTGCTCGGTGCGGACGACAAATCGGGCGTGTCGGTGATCATGGAACTGGCCAAAACACTGGTCGAGAATCCGAGCATCCCGCACGGGGACATCAAGATTGTGTTCACCTGCGACGAGGAGATCGGCCAAGGGGTGCTGCACTTGGAACCGGCCGAGATCGGCGCCGACGTCGCGTACACGCTCGACGGCCAAGGAACGGCGGAGATCGAAGGGGAAACGTTCAGCGCGGATCGTGCCACAGTTACGATCACCGGTGTGAACATCCACCCGTCGATCGGCAAAGGCCGGATGCTCAACGCGGTCAAACTGGCAGCGAAGTTCCTCGAATTCCTCCCGCAAAATCGCCTGTCGCCCGAGACCACGGCCGACCGCGACGGGTTCGTGCACCCGTACACGATCGAAGGCGGTGTCGGCCAGGTGAAGATGCAATTCCTGCTGCGGGACTTCGAGACGGTTCAACTTGCGGAACAAGCCGAGATGCTTCGCGAATTCGGTCGGCAGCTCGTGGGAGATTTCCCGAAAGCGAGCGTCGATGTGACGGTAGTCGCCCAGTATCGGAACATGCGCGACGGCATGGAAAAGGAGCCGCGAGCGGTTCCGTTTGCGCTCGAAGCGGTGCGCCGGGCTGGCCAAACGCCAAGGCAACTTTCGATCCGCGGTGGCACCGACGGCGCCCAACTCACGGCCAAGGGGTTGCCGACCCCGAACATCTCGTGCGGCGAACACAACCCACACAGCCCGCTGGAATGGACGTGTCTGGAAGAGATGGAAGCGAACGTGAAAGTACTGGTCGAACTGGTGCAGGTCTGGGCGGGGAAGTGAACGAAAAAACCCGGCAGATGGTGCTGCCGGGTTCTTGGTCGCCACAGAAAGTCGTCCTCAATCGCCGATGATGAACCCCATCATGACGAGGTCTTCGCGCACGTCGTCCACGTCCAGTTTCGGCTTCAATTTCTTCAAACAGTCGGTGCTGATTTCATCGCCCGACAGCAGTTCGGTCACCGCGTCTTCGTCGAGTTCCACTTTGTCCATGTTGAGGAACTCGGTGGCGAAGTCGGTGTAGTACCCTTTGATGCGGCCGAGCAGATGCTCTTGGCCGTCCGCATCTTTGCCCGAACCGGCGGGAACCGAGACGCTCCCTTTGGTCCAAGTTTTGGTTTTGCCGGTGTTCCAGAGGCAGAATGTTGCCGTATGGTGTTCCGATTCGTCATCGAACGGTTGTGCGATCAGCAGTGCACTCAGCGTCGCCGGCAAGGCGTCGTAGACACCGGGATACGCTTGGATTTGCTCCGGCGATTCGGCGCGGGTGAACGGATTCAGAACCGACTTCGGATCGAACCCGACAATCACGGAGCCGGCTTTGTGGAAGAGGAAGCGGCATTCGTTGCCCACCGCGTCTTTCCACGTGGCGACGTCGGACGGGATCGACGGATCGTGCCAGAAGCGGACATCACGGTTTTTGTCGTGGAGTAACGAAACCACTGCCATGGCGCGTACGGTGTCCCGGAGATCGGCCGGCGTCAAGAAAACAACTTGCGGCATGGGTTCACTCATCAAACAGAAGTCAATGCATTCAGTCTACGAGGTGACACACCCGGAAAACCCGGAAAACGCCCAAATGTCGATTTCCCACCCCCGAAATGGCGTTCTGATTGTGGAATAGTGCCCCAGCCAAGATTCGAACTTGGAACACCGCGTCCGTAGCGCGGCATGATTTCCGTTTCACCACCAGGGCTTGTCTGGATTTCTGAATTGAAAAGAATCAGCGGAAGGGAAGGGATTCGAACCCCCACTGGCCCGAAGGCCATGCGCGTTAGCAGTGCGCCCCGGCGAACCGTATCCGGCTCCCTTCCAGTCGGAATTGCAGGCCTGGGAGTTGAACCCAGCCACCAGGCTTATGAGACCCAGTCGAGCACCCGCCCTCCTGCACCAAATGAAAATCGCAAATCAGACCTCACCCCCCAGCCCCCTCTCCGAAGCGGCAGAGGGGGAGTAAGAGATCCATTCCGGTTCCCCCTCTCCGGTTCGGAGAGGGGGTTAGGGGGTGAGGTCTCTGCAATTCATTGCCAGTGGTGATGGGGGGATTCGAACCCACAACATTCCGTTTCTGAGACGGATGCCTCTACCAGTTGGGCTACATCACCGTTTGTTGAAGTTCGGAATGCGGAGTTCGGAGTGCGGAATGAAGACAAGACGCTCGCTCTTCCATTCCACACTCCGAACTCCGCATTCCGAACTTCTTCCAAGCGCCTCGCACGGGATTCGAACCCGCAGCCTCCACTTTGACAAAGTGGCGAGCGGCCATTGCTCCTCCAAGGCATGTTTAAGTGCGGAGTGCGGAATGGGGAGTTCGGAGTGAAGAGCGGGTGTCTTATCTTCATTCCGCACTCCGCACTCGGAATTACGCACTTCTCCACGAGTCGCCCGTAGGGGAGTCGCACCCCTGCATCCGGTGTGAAAAACCGGTGTCCTGCCTAACTAGACGAACGGGCGGTGTTCAAACGAAAACGGCCGGGGTTGCCCCCGGCCGCGTACTCGCGTGACCTGGCAAAAGGGGGCTAACTGCGATCCAGACGCTCGCGACTCATGCGGAGTCGCAAGGCGGCCCGGCGTTCACTGGCATCAAGTTTAAGTTGGAGTAAGTACATGGCTCGTTCGGGAGTTCGGAGTTCGCGATCTCTGGCGTACACTGTCACAGACGCAGCCACTCGCAAATGGTTCACAGGGAATTCAAAAATTGTGGTGGGGGTCTCCGTGAGTGATGAAAGCACCATGCGCCGCGCCCTGGAGCTGGCCGCACGGGGACAAGGCTTCGTGGAACCGAATCCGATGGTGGGCGCCGTCGTGTTGAATTCGGACGGTGTGCTCATCGGCGAAGGTTGGCACGAGCGATTCGGTGGCCCGCACGCCGAAGTGAATGCCCTCACGGCCGCGGGAACCGCTGCCAAGGGTGGCACACTCTTCGTCACGCTCGAACCTTGTTGCCACACGGGTAAAACGCCACCCTGCACCGACGCCGTGCTGAAATCTGGGGTCAAGAGGGTGCTGGTAGCCATGCGTGATCCGTTCCCCGCCGTGGATGGTGGCGGGCTGCAAATCCTCCGTGACAACGGCTTAACAGTGGAGCTTGGGATTGGCGAGGCGGAAGCGCTCGAACTGAATGCACCATATCTCATGCTGGTACAAAAACAGCGCCCCTGGGTGATTGCCAAGTGGGCCATGAGTCTGGATGGTCGGATCGCCACGCAAACCGGTGATTCGAAGTGGATCAGCAACGAGTGCAGCCGGGCGAAGGTTCACGAACTGCGTGGCCGGGTCGACGCAATAGTCGTCGGCCGGGGTACGCTCCTCGCAGATGATCCCCTGCTTACCGCACGGCTACGCGGTGCCCGCATTCCCACGCGGATCGTGGTCGCGGCCAGTGGGAACTTGCCCGACCGGTGCCAGTTGCTTTCCACGATTGACCAAGCTCCCGTGCTGGTGGCGACGACGGTCGAGGGTTCAACTCGACTCGATGCTTGGCGGAACGCGGGTGCCGAACTGCTGGTGCTTGAGGGGCCGATTCTACCGGGATTGCTCACCGAACTCGGTCGCAGGCGGATGACCAACATCCTCGTGGAGGGTGGTGGCGGGTTACTTGGTTCGTTCCACGACGGTAGCTTCCTCGACGAAATCCACGTGTACATTGCCCCGAAAGTGATCGGTGGTGACGGGGCATTGTCGCCGCTGGCCGGCCGGGGCGTTGCTCAAATGAACGAGGCGACAGGCTTCGTGAATCGGTCGGTGCAAACGCTGGATGGGGATGTCTGGATCGTGGCCCGGCGTTGAGTGGCCGGCGGACATTTCACCGTTGAAACAGCCACAGATCGTCGGTGGTGCCGATGTCGTAAATGTGTTCCTTGTCCATGTACGCCAACGCCGTCGGGGGTAATCCCGACTTCAGCGCATTCCGCGAATGATCGGTGCGGCTTTCGACGTGCCCATCGACGAACAGCACATTCGCCGTAACGCCGATCCAACGGTAGCGCGTGCTCGGAACTTGTTGGCTCGGCGGGAACGCGTAGAGCGTTTCGATCATTTTCGGTTCGGCCCCGCTCCAATCGACATCGACCGCGTTCGTGAAGGCAATCGTTTGGCTCGTACTGGTGAACTGACTGATTTTGATCGGCTGCCAAATGCCACCCGGAATACGGTGCAAGTTTCGGTTGAAGCCGTACCCGCCGGTGGCCCCGTCGAAGATCAACTTCACCGGGCCGGGAGACTTGGCCGGTGCCTGAAGCGCCGCCGGGTTACTTTCCAAATAGGGCATGAGGTGCCCTTTGGTCAGGTCGGCCGTTTTCGTCGCGGTGTCGTAGATTCCGAACCAATAGACCTCTTTGCTGTTGAGCAGCGTGTACGCCGGCGGGTACTTTTCTTGGTTGGTGCTGGCGTAATTGTGAACCGCTATGCCGACTTGCTTCAAATTGTTCTGATCTTGGGTGCGCCGGGCCGCCCCGCGGACACGCTGCACGGCGGGCAGCAGCAGGCCGATCAGCACCGCGATGATCGCGATGACCACGAGCAATTCGATGAGTGTGAATCCGTGCCGACGCATGGAACCGACCTCGGTAGGATTTGGGAAGAGGGCACTCTCACTATGGTACCACGATCCGAGCCGTCGCCAAACCGCCTACAATTCCGCGCGAATTTGCGTACTATCGTTGTGTCGGTGTCCAGTTGAAAGTACCCGGTTCCCCATTGCATTGGCCCCATGCGTTACAACCGCGTTTACCTCGAATCGCTCGGTTACGAAATCGCCCCGGTCGTCGTCACGACGGCCGAATTGGAAAAGCGCATCCAGCCGTTCCTGAGTGCCCACGGATTCCCGCCCCCGAAATTGGAACTGCTCACGGGGATCACCGAGCGGCGCTGGTGGGCACCCAACGACCGCCTCTCTCGTGGGGCGACCGTCGCCGCGGAACACGCCCTGCGGCAGTCGAGCATCCACCCGCGTGATATTGGCACCCTGATCTACGCCGGGGTCTGCCGGGAGCAGTACGAACCGGCCACCGCCTGCGCCGTCGCCAGCAACTTGGGGTTGAAGCCGAGCACGCTGATGGACATCAGCAACGCGTGCTTGGGTGTGCTCAACGGCATCGTGCAGGTGGCGAATCAAATTGAACTCGGTCAGGTGAAGGCGGGCCTCGTGGTGTCGTGCGAGAGTGCCCGCGAGATCAACGACGCCACCATCGACCGCTTGAATTCCACCGGGGCCGGCATGACCCGCGCGGATGCTGAGGCTCTCTACCGCGAATGCTTGGCCACGCTCACCGGTGGCAGCGGGGCCGTGGCCGTTTTGGTGGCCTCAGCCGATGTTGTGAAGCACAAACGGCGCCGGCTCGTGGGCGGGAGTTCCATGAGCGCCCCGGAACACAACGCCCTGTGCAGTTGGGGCGTCCAGTCGGTGCAAGAGACGGCCGTTGGGCGATTCCTCACCAGTACGGTGCCCAGCAAGATCGAATCGGTGGTCGGCCCGAAGGTGGCCGGAATCGTCCAGTGGGGCATCGACACGGGCCTGCACACGCTCGGCCACGGTGCCAAGACGTTCGACGTCGGCTTGAAGCATTTGAAGCTCCCGTTCATGACGACGCACGCCGGTGATGTCCTGCGCTACGGGGTCGATCTCGCCAAGATGACGTGGCGGACGTTCCTCGAAAAGCTCGGCCTGAGCGCGTCCCAAATCGACAAGGTCATCTGCCACCAAGTCGGGTCGAGCAACCGCGACGCGGTGATGCGCACCCTCGGCATCGACCGCGCCAAGGATTACAACACCTACGAGTACCTCGGCAACATCGGCACCGTATCCTTGCCCCTCACGGCCGCCCTCGCCGACGAACGCGAATTCCTCCTCCCCGGCGACAAGGTCGGCTTCCTCGGCATCGGCAGCGGTTTGAACTGCATGATGCTCGGGTTCGAGTGGTGACCATGGAGACGACGTCTCAACAAATCGATGAATTGCTTGTCGTACGATCCGAATGCGAACATTTGGAATTCAAAGCGGCCGTGAACCGATTCGATTTCGAAGAACTGGTCGATTATTGCGTAGCCATGGCGAACGAGGGTGGCGGACGAATCATCTTGGGGATAACGGATCACATTCCACGTAAAGTTGTCGGAACAGCGGCTTTCGATGTTCCCGAGCGTACTGTCGCTGGCATATTTCAACGGTTGAATCTCAAAGTGAACTTTGAAGAGGTGGTGTATCAAGATGCTCGCATCTTGATTTTTGATGTGCCGGCTCGTCCCATCGGTTGTCCGATCCAATATCGGGGTCGGTATTCGATGCGTGCCGGCGGATCGATTGTGCCGATGACGCCTGACAAACTCCGGGCCATTTTCGAAGAAGGTAAGCCCGAGTGGTTACTTCAACTTGCCAAAGATTCTTGCGGCGACGCCGATATCGTCCGTTTGCTTCACACCCAGCGATTCTTCGACCTCTTGCGGGTGACATACCCGACAACGCAAGTTGGCGTTTTGGAGAAGTTAGAAGGGGAACAGTTGATCCAACGCAAGAATCCGTGGGCGATCACGCGACTCGGGGCGTTACTGTTGGCTAAAGATTTGAGGGATTTCGACTTGCTCTCTGGCAAAGCTGCCCGGTTGGTTGTGTACCGAGGTACGAGTAAGACGGAAACGCGACTCGATGCAACTTACAATTCAGGTTACGCAGTCGGATTTCAAGATATGGTGAATGGCGTTGTCGCGTTGATCCCAGCCAATGAAGTGATCGAACGTGCCTTGCGCCAAGAGCACAAAATGATCCCTGAAATAGCGGTGAGAGAGTTGATCGCCAACGCCCTAATCCATCAAGACTTCGAGCTCACGGGAATGTCGGTGATGATTGAGCTATACGACGACAGAATCGAAATCTCGAACCCAGGTCTTCCTTTGATTCCTGTAGATCGTTTCATCGACGGGTACCAATCGAGAAACGACCGTTTGGCTAACCTAATGCGGCGGCTTTCCATCTGTGAAGAAAAGGGCAGCGGAATTGACAAGGTCGCTCGACAGGCCGAAATCTACCAACTGCCAGCCCCGGATTTCCGAATCGCTTTCAACCGCACGTCCATAGTCTTGTTCAAGCATCTGGACTTTCAAGAGATGGATCGGGTCGGTCGCATTCGTGCCTGTTATCAACACGCTTGTCTCAAATGGGTCATGAACGAAACTCTTTCAAACCAAAGTCTTCGCGAACGCTTTCAGCTGAACGGTCAGCAAAGCGCCTCGATCACCCAAGTCATCAAAGCCACCTTGGAAGAGGGAAAGATCAAACTGGCAAACCCTGCCCAAACTTCGTTACGTTACAGACACTACATACCGTATTGGGCATGACGCTGTTTTACTTCTACAATACCAACGACTAGTTTGACGACCCAAACGCTTGCACAACAACGACTTGCTCATTATATCCCATTTTACTTTCGGTGCTTTCGCTTGACGACATCTCCACTCTACCCCTTCACCCCGAAGCGACTCGGTCGCATGAGTTACCTCGACGAGGGCACCGGCGAGCCGGTGCTGATGCTGCACGGCAACCCGACGTGGAGCTTCTACTACCGCCACCTCGTGTTGGCCCTGCGGGGCGACTACCGCTGCATCGTCCCCGATCACATCGGCTGCGGGCTATCGGACAAGCCGACGGCGGCGGAATACGACTTCAGTTTGAAGAGCCGCATCGACGACTTGGAAGCGTTGATCGGCTCGTTGAAACTGACCGAAAAAATCACGCTCGTCGTCCAAGATTGGGGCGGGATGATCGGCATGGGCTACGCCGCCCGGCACCCCGACCGCATCCGCCGCATCGTCGCCACGAACACCGGTTGCACGCGCTTGCCGAAGTTCAAGGGCTTCCCCTACAGCCTCTGGCTCGGGCGAAATACCTGGCTCGGGGCCTGGTTGATTCTCAAGCGGAACACCTTTTGCAAAGCGGCCGCGAGTTGGTGCGTGACACGCAAACCGCTGGCCGCTGATGTGCGAGCGATGTACTTGAAACCGTACGACACCCCGGCCCACCGCCTCGCCGTGCTGAAGTTCGTGCAGACGATCCCGTTGAAGCCGACGGACGCTGGCTACGACATTGTGACTGGGGTCGAAGCGTCCGCCCCGAAGTTCGCAGCGGTGCCGGTGCAACTGCTCTGGGGCCTGAAAGATTTCGTCTTCGACAAGCACTTCTTGGCGGAGTGGCAACGCCTCTTCCCGCACGCGGAAACGACGACCTGGCCCGACTGCGGCCACTACCTGTTGGAAGACGCCGGCGACGAAGTCATCCCCGCCATCGCCGCATTCCTGAAGCGCACATGAGTCGCACCGTCGCCGAGCATCTGGCCGAGCGGGCGCGGACGCATCCGGCGCAGGTGGCGCTGCACATCCCCGTCGGTTCGGTGCACCGTTCGATCACTTTCGCCGAACTGCACGCCGATTCTGACACCCTCGCGGCGGGTCTGCAATCCGTGGGGATCGTCGCAGGCACACGGGTGGCGCTGATGGTGCCACCGGGGTTGGATTTCTTCTCGCTGACGTTCGCCCTGTTCAAAATCGGGGCGGTGCCGGTGCTGATCGACCCCGGCATGGGCATCAAAAGTTTGAAAGCGTGCCTTGAGCAAGCGGAGCCGGAAGCGTTCATCGGCACCGCCAAGGCACACCTGGCCCGGCGGTTGTTCGGCTGGGCGAAGCGCAGCGTGCGGATCACGGTGAACGCGGGCGAATGGAAGTTTTTCTGTACGACTTCGATGGCGGCGATGCGCTTCTCTCTCCCCCTCTCCGAAGCGGAGAGGGGGAGCAGGATCGGCTCGCCGCGATCCTCTTCACGAGCGGCAGCACCGGCATCGCCAAGGGGGTCGAATACACCCACGCTATCTTCTCCGCGCAAATCGAAATGTTGAAGGAAACCTACGGTATCGAACCGGGTGAGATCGACTTCTGCACCTTTCCCCTGTTCGCATTGTTCGGGGCCGCCCTCGGCATGACTTGCGTGATCCCCGACATGGACGCGACCCGCCCCGCCACCATCGATCCGGCCAAGGTGCGTGGTCAACTGCGTCAGTTCCGCTGCACCAATCTGTTCGGTTCCCCGGCTGTGTTGAAGCGGTTGGCGAACGACCCGGTCCCCGACACCGGCGACTACGCCAGCCTCCGCCGGGTGATCAGCGCCGGCGCTCCGGCTACCCCCGCCGTGCTGGAAGCGTTCACGAAGTTATTGCCCGCCGGCGTGCCGATCTTCACGCCCTACGGTGCCACCGAGTGCTTGCCGGTGGCGAATATCTCCAGCGCGGAAATCTTGAACGAGACGCGGGCTTTGACGGAGCAAGGGCACGGCGTCTGCGTAGGCAAGCCGGTGGCGGGAATGGAAGTGACGGTGATCCCGATCACGGATGGGGCGATTCAGAACTTACGAGCCACCGGGCTTGTCCCGGTGGGTGCCATCGGCGAATTCGTCGTGCGCGGACCCGTCGTCACGCCGTGCTACTTCCGCAATCCGCAGGCCACCGCGCTGGCGAAAATCCATGACCCCATCACCGGCGAAACCCTGCACCGCATGGGGGACGTCGGGTACATCGACGACCAGGGGCGATTGTGGTTCTGCGGCCGCAAGAGTCATCGGGTGGGATCGATGTACACGGACATGGTGGAATCAGTTTTCAATACTCTCCCGGGTGTCGTGCGATCTGCGCTAGTGGGAATCCAACGCAATGGCGTCTGGCATCCGGTAATGTGCATTGAAAAATACGGCCCTTTGCAGGCTCGCGTAAATCGCCCAGACTTGAAGATTAACTTCGAGAGATGGCCAAGTATGCTACTGCGGCTCTCATCCAAAGCCAAGGAACACTCGCATACGTCATCGATCACCACGTTTCTATGGTATCCCGGCCTGTTCCCCGTCGATGTCCGCCATAACTCCAAGATCTTCCGGGAGAAGCTGGCGGTGTGGGCCGACAAGAAGCTCGGGCCGACGTGGAAAGGTGGCCCCGCGTGAAAGCCCTCGTCACCGGCGGGGGCGGCTTCCTCGGCGGGGCCATCGTCCGCAAATTGCTAGCCCGCGGCGACACCGTCCGTTCCTTCACCCGTTCGGCATACCCGTGGTTGACGGAACTCGGCGTCGAACAAGTCCACGGCAATCTCGATCATCTCGCGGACGTGCACGCGGCCGTGGCGGGCTGTGAGGTTGTCTTCCACGTTGCCGCCAAAGCGGGAATTTGGGGCCGCTACGCCGACTTCCACGCCACCAACGTCGTTGGCACGCAAAACGTCCTGGCGGCCTGCCGGCTCGCCGGTGTCCATCGGTTGATTTACACAAGTACGCCGAGCATCGTTCATGCCGGTGGTGACTTGGAAGGGGCCACCGAAACGCTGCCGTATGCCACGCACTTCCTCGCGCATTACCCGGCGACGAAAGCGATTGCGGAGCAAGCGGTACTTGCTGCGAACAATCACCAACTGAATACGGTGGCCCTGCGACCGCACCTCATTTGGGGGCCAGGCGACCCACACTTGATTCCGCGCGTGCTGGCACGGGCCAAAGCCGGCAAACTCCGCCGCATCGGCTCGCGGCCGGTGAAAGTGGATGTGACCTATGTGGACAACGCCGCCGATGCCCACTTGCTAGCGGCAGATCGAATCGCGGTTTGTGCCGGGAACGCGTACTTCATCAGCAACGACGAACCCGTGCTGCTGTGGGACTTTTTGAACCGCATCCTCAGCGATGCCGGGTTGGAACCGGTCACACGCTCCATCCCTCTGGGTATTGCTCAGGTCGGGGCGTTCGCACTCGAAAAAGTCTATCGTTTGCTACGGCTCCGGGCCGAACCGCCGACGACGCGATTCGTGGTGTCGCAGCTTTCTACCAGCCATTGGTACGACATCACCGCTGCCAAACGCGACTTGGGTTACACCCCGACCGTGAGTATGGAAGAAGGTCTGCGGCGACTGACGGCGTCGTCGTGTTCCGGCTCACCTTCATTTCCCACCTGACCCCGCGTACTATGCCGGTATGCTGCGTGAACTCTCCGTCCAAAATCTGGCCCTCATCGAAGATGTCCGCGTCGAACTCTACGCGGGGTTTTGCGCCTGGACGGGCGAAACCGGCGCGGGCAAGTCCCTCCTACTCGGCGCCATCGGCCTCCTGCTCGGCGAGCGTGGCAGTGCCGAACTCATCCGGGCGGGCCAAGACGAGCTCCGCGTCACCGGTCGTTTCGACCTCTCGCGGCCCGAGCAAAAGCAAGCGGCCGAGGAGATGTTGCAGACCACGTTGGAGGACGACGAACTCATCCTCACGCGTCGGTTGGGGCGGTCGGGGCGCAGTTCCGCATTGGTGAACGAAGCCCCCGTCTCCGTGGCGACGTTGCGCAAACTCGGGGAAATGCTCGTCGATGTCCACGGTCAGCGTGAAAGCTATTCACTGCTTCAACCCGCCTATCAACTCGAATTGCTCGACGCGTTCGGCAAACTCGCCGAGGTGCGGATGGCCTATTCCAAAGCGGCCGACACCGTGCGGGGCTTGCGCCAACGGCACAAACAACTGGTGGCAAACCGTCTCACCCGCCAGCGCGAATTGGCTCTGCTGCGTTTCGAGCGTGATGAACTCGTTGCTGCCAATTTGGTGACGGGCGAATTCGCCAACATCCACCGTGAACGCGAGAAACTGTTGAATGCGCAAGAGTTGGCACGCTTCAACGCCGGTGCCGCCGCGCGGCTCGACGACGACGAAGGGTCGGTGATGGAGGTCCTTGCGAAGCTGCTGCGCGAAGCGCAAACGTGGGGCCGACTCGACAAAGAGATCGAAGCCGTGGCTAAGCGACTCGAAGCACTGAAGCCGGAAATCCAAGACATCGCCCAGACCTGCCGCGACCTCAGCGAGAGTTTCGAGGCCGATCCTGAACGACTCAACGCCGTCGAGCGGCGCTTGCAAATGCTCAAGAAACTCGAAGCGAAGTACGCCAAGCCGCACGAAGAATTGATCCACTACCGCGACACCCTCGGTGCCCAAGAACAGAGCCTCCAACGTCAAGAAGACGACTTGGCCGGTATTGATTCGGCACTGGCCAAGTCGCTCGAAGAGTTGATGGCAGCGGCGGCGATTCTCAGCAAAGCGCGCGTCAAAGTGGCCAAGAAACTCGCGGCCGAAGCGCAGAAACACCTCGTCGATTTGGGGATGGCCAACGCCAAGCTCGAAGCCCAACTGGACTCGGTCCCGCTGGGTGCCGACGACGTCCCCGCGTCGGGATTGGATCATTTGGAATTGATGCTGACGGCGAACCCCGGCGAGCCCGCGCGACCACTGCGCAAAGTGGCCAGCGGCGGGGAAATGTCGCGCACGATGCTGGCCATCAAGACGGTGCTGGCCGCACACGATCCCGTGCGCACGCTGGTGGTGTTCGACGAAATCGACGCCAACGTCGGTGGTCGATTGGGCGACGTTCTCGGCCAGAAACTGGCACTGTTGGGGCAGTCCCATCAGGTGCTCTGCGTCACGCATTTGCCGCAAGTGGCGAGCTACGCGGCGAAGCAATGGACGATCCGCAAGACGAGTACGGCGAAGCGGACGTCGACGACGATCGCCCCGCTGACGACCGATGCCGCCCGTGTGGAAGAGCTGGCCCTCATGCTGCGTGGCGATGCCAAAACCGAGACGACCACCAAGGAAGCGAGCGAGATGTTGAAGGCCTCGCAGAAGTTGGCGAAGCGCTGAGCGGTGGCCCGCCGAGTACAATCACCCCCATGACCACACCCGATTTCCTCGCGGTTCGCCGCGAGTCGCTCGTGAAGTATTTGACCCACCACACCGGTGCGGAAGTCCGTTTCGACGACACCTCGCGGTACCTCTATTCCACCGACGCCAGCCACTACCGCATCCGCCCGCTCGGGGTGGTGATTCCGCGCACCGTGGCCGATTTGCAAGCGACGGTGCAGATCGCCGCCGAGTTGAACGTGCCTATTACGGCGCGCGGTGGCGGTACCAGTTTATCCGGCCAAAGCATTGGCCCGGGGATCGTGCTCGATTGCTGCAAGTACCTCAATGCCGTGGGGGAAATCGATACCGCGGGCCGCAGCGTGGCGGTGCAACCCGGCGTCGTACTCGATCATTTGAACGCCGCACTCGTTGGACACGGACTGATGTTCGGCCCGGATGTGGCGACCGCGAACCGGGCCACACTCGGTGGGATGATCGGCAACAATTCCGCCGGGGCACGCTCGGTGCTATTCGGCCAAACGGTCGATCACGTGCGCGGATTGACGATGATCCTGGCCGATGGATCAATGCCGGAGTTCTACAAACTCAGCGAGTTGGAGCGTGGGGCCAAAGAAGAGTTGGTGACTAGCGAGGGCAGTATTTACCGAGAAGTCGGCAAGATCGTCCGTGGCAACGCCGCCGAAATCGACGCGCGTACGCCGAAGATTCTGCGCAAGGTCAGCGGCTACAACTTGGCGGGGTTGTTGCCGGCAAACGCGAAGACGCACGCCAATTCCTTGGTGCCGCTGCTCGTCGGCTCCGAGGGAACACTCGGCGTGGTCGCCGGCGCCGTGCTGAATTTGGTGCCCCGCCCCAAGCAGCGCGGTCTGCTCGTGCCTCATTTTGATTCATTGGCGAACGCGTTGAATGCGGTGTCGATCTGCCTGGAATCGCAGCCGTCGGCCGTCGAATTGATGGACGCGATGTTAATCGACCTGGCCCGCACTCAGCGTTCACTCAGTCGGACGATGGCAGCCATTCACGGCCACCCGGCAGCACTCTTGATGGTCGAATTCTTCGGAGACACGGTCGCAGAAGTCGAAGATAAAGTTGAGAAATTGGCGAAGCGGTTGACCGGTATCCGGGGTCTCACCGTGGCGGTGCACGCCATCGATCCGGCGCTGCGTGACCCGCTCTGGAGCCTGCGCAGTGCCGCCGTGCCGCTGCTGTACGGGCTGCCCGGCGACGGCAAACCGATCACATTTGTGGAAGATTGCGCGGTCGCTCCGGAACGGTTGCCCGAGTTCACCGAACGCTTCCGAGCCATCTTCCAAAAACACGGTACCGACGGTGCGTTTTACGGGCACGCCAGCGTCGGCTGCCTACATATTCGCCCGGTTTTGAATCTGCACGACCCCGCCGACGTGGTGCGAATGCGGGCGATCATGACCGACGTCACCGATCTCGTCCTCGACTTCGGCGGCTCCCTCAGCGGCGAACATGGCGACGGATTGGTGCGCAGTGAATGGAACCGCAAGATGTTCGGCGACCGAATGTATGATGCCTTCCGACAGGTCAAACGGGCCTTCGATCCGGCCAACGTTTTCAACCCGGGAAAGATCGTCGATGCCGCGGCGATGGAAAAGAATCTGCGCGTCGTGCCCGGTGCCCCCACGCCCAATCCCGAGACGATCTTCGACTATTCCAAGCAAGGTGGATTCTTCCGCAGCATCGAACTTTGCAACGGTGCTGGCGTCTGCCGAAAAACGCAAGGCGGTGCGATGTGCCCCAGTTATCGAGCCACTCTCGATGAACACGATAGTACCCGTGGGCGTGCTAATGCCCTGCGAATTGCCCTGAGTGAATCGACCGAAGAAACGCCGCTCGCGTCGCGTTGGCTGGCCCCGGTCATGGATCTCTGTCTGAGCTGCAAAGCGTGCAAATCGGAGTGCCCGAGCAACGTCGATCTGGCCAAGTTGAAAGCCGAATTTCAGCAAGCGTACTACGCGAAACACTACCGTCCGCTCGGGCACCGATTGGTGAAAAATATCCATCGCTATAGCCCGATGGGGGCACGGTTCGCCGCTGTTTCGAACTGGGTTGCCCGTCGTCCGTTTGCCCGTGGATTGCTGGAAGGCTTCGCCGGGATCGACCGCCGCCGGAGCTTGCCGGAATTGCACGGGAATCATTTCCGGAAGTGGTTCGCACGGCGACCGCACCGTACCGGTCAGCCAGTGGTGTTACTCGATGATTGTTTCACCACATTCCAAGAACCGCAGATCGGCCGGGCGGCAGTGACACTGCTGGAAAACGCGGGCTATTCCGTGAGTCTGGCATCCATTTGTTGCGGTCGGGCGATGATCTCCAAAGGGTATCTGCGTGATGCCCGTGACCTCGTCAAAGCGGGTGTGGCGAAGCTGGCCCGGGTGGCGTCCACAGGTGTTCCGATCCTCGGTCTCGAACCGAGTTGCATCCTCACACTCGCGGATGAGTGGCCTGAATTGTTGCCCGGTGCGGCGACCGACGCCGTCGCCAACTCGGTGGAACTCGCCGAGAGTTTCCTGGCCAAAGTGCAGCCGATTCCACCGGTGCCCACCGACCGTCCGAAGCTGCTGTTCCAGCCGCATTGCCATCAGCGGGCTTTGGTTGGGATTGCCGGAACGATGGACGCGCTGGCATCCACGGGGTGCGAAACCATTGCTCTTGATGCGGGCTGCTGCGGGATGGCCGGGGCCTTCGGCTACGAGAAGCAGCACTACGACATCAGCGTGCGGATTGCCCACCTCGACCTGATTCCGAAGTTGAACGACGCCCCCGGAGCGATGATCGTGGCGACGGGCACCAGTTGCCGGCATCAAATCCGCGATCTCACCGGCCGCACGGCCTATCATCCACTGGAATTGATGGCACTGGCCACATTTTCAGAACATTTTGTTTGACAATCAAATAATTGTATCTTATATACTAGTGTACGCAATAATACATTTGAACCTTCTCCGTCCCGAGTGCTTTGCCATGACCCCATTCAACGAACTTGTCGAGACCGTCGACGATGCTGTCTATTCCCTGATTTCGACCGTGCGTGGGCCGGTGGGGAAGCTCCCGCTTACGGATGATCTGCTCCGGCATTCGCCCAGCGGCGACTTGTTCGGCTGGAGCCAGAACGTCGGGATGGGCCTGAACCCCGCGCTGCTCGGACGCAAAGAATTCCTCATTCTCAGCACCCACGGGGGCCTGCGTGCCGAAGACGGTTCGCCGATCGCGCTCGGGTTCCACAGCGGTCACTGGGAGGTCGGATTGCTGGTGAAGGCGGCCGCCGAAGAGTTCCAACGGCAGAAAACGATCCCGTTCGCGGGGGCGATCACCGACCCGTGCGACGGTCGAACCCAGGGTACCGCCGGCATGTACGACAGCCTGCCGTACCGCAACGATTCCAGCATGGTCATGCGCCGGCTGATGCGCAGCTTGCCGACGCGGGCCGGGGTCATGGGCGTGGCCACATGCGACAAAGGCTTGCCCGCGATGATGATGGCTCTGGCCAGCCAGCACGACTTCCCGACGATCCTCGTGCCCGGCGGTGTGATGCTCGCGGGGGAAGCCGGCGAGGAAGACACGGGCAAGGTGCAGAGCATCGGCGCGCGCTACGCCAACGGCGAAATCACGCTCGACCAAGCGGCGGAAGCCGGGTGCCACTCGTGTGCGTCCCCCGGTGGCGGTTGCCAGTTCCTCGGCACGGCGGCGACCGCGCAGGTCATCGGCGAAGCGCTCGGGCTGAGTTTGCCGCACGCGGCGCTGTCGCCGTCGGGCCAACCGATCTGGCTCGACATGGCTCGCCGTTCGGCGAAGGCGCTCGTGTCGATGCAACAATCGGGCATCACGACCAAACAGATCCTCACCGATGCGGCGGTTCGCAATGCCCTCGCCGTCTTCGCGGCCTTCGGTGGCAGTACCAATCTGTTGCTGCACATCCCGGCCATCGCGTTCCACGCCGGGTTGAAGCGACCGACCATCGACGATTGGACGTTCTTCAACCGCGCGGTGCCACGGTTAGTCGATGCGTTGCCGAACGGCCCGGTCGGCCACCCGACGATTCGCGTCTTCCTCGCCGGTGGCGTGCCCGAGGTGATGCTTCACCTGCGCGAACTGAGTTTATTGAACCTCGACGTGCTCACAGCGTCCGGTGCCACGCTCGGCAAGGTGCTCGATTGGTGGAGTACTTCAGAGCGTCGCAAGCGGCTGCGTGGGTTGCTGGAAACGCGGGATCGCATCGACCCGGACAGCGTCATCATGAGTCCCGAATCGGCCCGCCAACGGGGGCTGACCAGCACCGTCACTTTCCCGCGTGGCAACCTTGCCCCAGAAGGTGCGGTCATCAAATCGACGGCCATCGACCCGACGGTGGTCGATGCGGACGGCGTTTACCGGAAGCTCGGCCCGGCGAAAGTGTTCACCACCGAGAAGGCGGCGATCGCGGCGCTGAAGGGACAAGGAGACAAGCACGTGGTGGCCGGGGATGTCCTCGTGCTTTGCTGTCGTGGGCCGATGGGTTCGGGGATGGAAGAGACGTACCAAGTGACGAGCGCGCTCAAGTTCCTGCCGTGGGGGAAGCAGATCGCGGTGCTCACCGACGCGCGATTCAGCGGCGTCAGTACGGGGGCGTGCATCGGCCACGTGTCCCCGGAGGCGCTCGCCGGTGGCCCCATCGGCAAACTCCGCGATGGGGATCAGATCGAGATCATCATCGACCGTAATTTACTCGAGGGCACCGTGAACCTCGTCGGCGATGCGGCCGAACTTCACGATGCGACGTGGGGTGCGGTGGAACTGGCGAACCGGTCGCCACGGCCGGACTTGCACGCCGACCCGGCGCTGCCAGCCGACACGAAGTTGTGGGCGGCGCTCCAGCACGCGAGCGGCGGCGTCTGGGGTGGCTGCGTCTACGACGCGGACGCGATTGCGGCGAAGCTGTTGGGGTGATGGGTGTCCGGGTCTTGCGGCCCCAACGGGGCCACCGAAGGTAGCCAGGGGTGGAGCGCAGCGCAACCCCTGGAACGACCACGACACGGGTAGCCCCGTTGGGGCCCGCAGATCCGTTTCCCCATGCGTACCAGGGGTTCCGCTTCGCTCCACCCCTGGCTACCTTCGGTCGTCCCGTTGGGACTGCAAAACCCCCTGGCTCAGGAACCACCGTTGTGACCGTGTTCCAGAATCCGTTGCCACACCAAGCAGACGGTGGACAATCAACCCGGTGCTGAAACATGGTAAACTGATCCCAACTGGATCCGTTCTCGCTGCATTGGAACACAATCATGAATTGGCACATTCCCGCGATTTTCGGCCTGCTCGTCGCCTTGGCGGCACCGATGGCTCATGCCCAAGTTCCGTCGAAGGATGTCACCGATACAACCGCAGCCGGTGAAGCCGGAACCAAAGCGCTCACCAAAATCAAGGAGTTCGGCAGAGTCGATGACGTCGGCTCGAAAGCCGCACCGCTGTTCAAACTGAATTTGGGGCGGTCGCGGATCACCGACGCGGACATGATTCATTTGAAGAGTCTCACGACTCCTTTCATTCTCGATTTGACTGGCACCGCCATCGGTCGGGTTGGCCAAACTCGGAAATCTGACGACGCTGTTGCAAATCTCCCTGGACGGCTGCGCCGTGACCGACGCCGGCTTGCCGGCGTTGAAAAATCTCAAAGCGCTGCAAGCCGTCAAGCTCCGGGATACCAAGGTGACGCCCGCGGGCATCGACGAATGGAAGAAATCACTCCCGAAATTATTCGCGATGCAAGGGTCGCTGCTGACCGATTTGGTCAACGCCGAACTCCGCAAAGTCGAAGGGGTCGGCGGCTCGATCGACAATGCGGATCCGAAGCGCCCGGTGTTCCGGGTCCGCTGTCACGGCGAAGCCAACCCGACCGACGGCGAGTTGGCAACGATCCGTGCCGCCCTCGAAAAGATACCGATGCCTGTGGCCCTGAATCTGTCGTACGGCAAGTCGTTCACGGCCGCCGGCATGGCCCATTTGAGCGGTTTGAAGAACCTCGATTCGATCAATTTGAACAACGTGCCGGTCACCGATGATTTCCTACCGCACTTGGCGAAACTCCCGGCACTGCGCGTCCTCTACCTCAGCGGCACGAAGGTCACCGATGCGGGGCTGGCCCACCTGGCCGGGATGAAATCGCTCGAGGATTTGTCGATCGGCGGCGACGCCGGCAGCGACATTACCGATGCCGGGCTGGCCCACTTGAAAAATTTGACCAATTTGCGCGATCTGAGCATTTACAGCAAGAAGATCACTCCGGCCGGTTATGCCCACGTCGCCGCGATGACGGAATTGAAAGCGCTGCACATCACCTACAACGACAGATCGGCGATCGAGCGTTGAGTCACATGAAGGGTCTCAAGAAGCTGAGGAAGTTGGAAGTCGGCGGTGTAGGCCTGACCGATGCCGGGATGGCTGATTTGGCACAGTTGACGGGCTTGAACGAGTTGGAAGTCGGGGGCGAGAAAGTGACTGCGGCCGGATTGAAGCACCTCGC
>JANXWE010000074.1 GCA_025351325.1 Fimbriiglobus sp. | reverse complement strand
TCGTGGCGGGCCAAGAGTTCGAGGCGGGCCGGGCAATAGGCGTCGTCGCTGAGGCCACGCTGGACTTCGAGGTGATCGCCCCAGCAGCAGAGTTCGACGCCCTGGTAGCCCCAGTCGCCGACCTTGGCCGCCAGGGTGTCGAGTGGGAGATCGGCGAACGGGCCGGTGAAGAGCAAGATCGGACGGGGCATCATGCACCAAGATGAAGGACCTTAGCCGCGAGGCGTAGTCATCGGAGCCGAGCGCGTTGACGTTGGCCCACGCGCTCGGCTCCGATGACTACGCCTCGCGGCTAACTTGTCACACCAATGGCGGTGCGGGCAAAATCGGTGGCAACGGAGGTTGCGGCACTTCCACCACCGGTGCCGTCACCGTCGGTAACGACACCGAACCGACCGGGCCGGTCGACACCGGCGCTGCGGGTGGCGGGGCCAACGCCGGGGCCGGCAATTCTTCGATGTACACTTCGTCGAGTTCGACTTCGTCCACTTTCTTGCGCATCAGCAGGTAGATCATGGTCGAGGCCGACCAGAAGTAGCTGTAACTGAAGCCGATCATGAGCAGGAAGACGAGGATCATCCAAAAGGTGACCATGCCGGCACCGGCCTCATTCCACCACGTCATCTCGTCGCGGAAAGTTTTATCGTTGACTGCGTTGACCGGCACATATTCGACTTTATCTTTCAGCACGACTTTGGTGCTTTCGCCGGTGGCTGTCTTTTCTTCGACCACGGCGTAGCGGGCCTCGATCTCGGCAGGACTCCCCTTCAACATCAGTTCTTGCCAGCCGAGCGACTTGGGGCTGTAGACGAACAGGAAGTCGGGCTTGCGCGACGGGGCCATGGCCGAGGGTTGGCTCACGGCCCACTTGCCGAGGTAGACCATGAGGCAGCCGACCACGATGACCATGAACGTGACGGCGGCACCGTACACGACGGCCACGATGGCGTACCAAATGTACTGCCACGGGGCTTGGAAGACGTAGTTGTACGAGCGGCTGAGCGCGTCGAAGGTGTCCGACCCTTCGGTGCTGATGGTGGTGTACATCATCGGGTAGCCGACGAGGCCGATCAGCAGGATGGCCATGACGATGCCACCGAGGATGATCAGCGGGAATCCGACGCCGTAGAGCACGATATCGCCGAAGATTGGGATCAGCGCGAGTGCACCGTAAATCGACATGAAGAAGACGATGACCGCGATGATCAGCAGGGGCACCAGCGGCGAGAGCAGATACGAGACGTAGCGGGCGCCGACGAACTGGACGGCTTGTTTGAGAGTGATCCGATCTTTACCACCGAACTGCACGGCGGCGATCCGCGTGATGATGCCACCGAAGAAGGCCCAGACGGCCACGCTCCAAACGAGGCAAAGCAGCAGGTAGAGCCGCGTTTGCGTACTGGCGTCGGGATCGATGATCTTGGTGACGATCAAGAAGAGTTTGTAGAGGGGTTCGATGAGGACGGGAATTTGCGAGAGCAAGTAACCCTTCACCGATTCGCCCCAGACGGCGGAGGGGGCGTCGGCGAGTCGGCTGGCGAATAAGAAGGGGTTCTGCCCGCGGTATTCGTCCCAGGGCATGGTGCGGAGCTTGCCGCCCTTCCCGGCCAGGGAATTCAGGGTTTCCCACTGTTTGTGATCGCGTTCAAATTCGACTTTCCCGGCGTCTTTGTAATATTGTTCGAGATCGTCGGGCTTCAATTCGGCCTTGGGCTTGTCCTTCTTCTTCTCCATCGTCTTGTTGCTGTACGCTTCGTTGTCACGCGTCGGTTCGGCGTAGTAAAACATGGTCGAAAGCAAGTACCAGCCGAACGACATCACCAAGATGCCGGCCGCCGCGACGAGCAACTTCCGCGGGTCGAGCGCGACTTGAAAACTCTTGAATATTTCCGTCCACTGGTAATCCTTGCGGACCGGCAGTGTGGAAGGTTCGACTCGCCCCTCGGCCATGCTATCTCCTCAGTCGGGGACATGTTCCGCTCGGTGCGGCGCCGTCTGCGCCGCTCGTAAGTGGGAATATACGTCGGCCGAAGGGCGCTGGCAATCGGGGTCTGGCATTTGGCCGCTTCTCCAGCTCGGCCATCGACCGAAGCAGCGGAACTGCGCGATCCACCACGATTTAGGGCGATGGGGCGAACCCGGCGGGCGGAGCGGGCGTAATCCCCTTACGGGTCGTTTTTCCGTAGGTGGCGCGAGGTCTGCGTGATGGTTGTTCCGAATGTCGTCGAAACTCGCAACCTGACCAAAGTCTACCGCGACTTCTGGGGCCGCAAGAAAAAGACGGCCCTCAACGCCCTCGATCTCACCATTCAGAAGGGCGAAATCTTCGGCCTGCTCGGGCCGAACGGGTCCGGTAAAACGACGACCATCAAGCTGTTGCTCGGCTTGCTCTTCGCCTCCAGCGGCGAAGGATACGTCTTCGGCGAACCGGCGGCGAAGGTCGAGAAGAACGAACGCATCGGCTACCTGCCGGAAGAGTCGTACCTCTACCGCTTCCTCAACGCCGAAGAGACGCTGGACTTTTACGGCCGCCTGTTCAACATCCCGGCGGACGTCCGTCGGAAGCGGGCGGCAGAACTGATCGACGTAGTGGGCCTCAGTGCCGATAAGAAGCGGATTCTCCGCGAGTACTCCAAAGGGATGCGGCAGCGGATCGGCTTGGCCCAAGCGCTGATCAATGACCCGGACTTGATCATCCTCGACGAACCGACTTCGGGCCTCGACCCGCTCGGCACCCGGTGGATGAAAGACTTGATCCTCGACCTGAAGAAAAAGGGCAAGACGATCCTGATGTGCTCGCACCGCCTCGACGACGTGCAGGACGTCTGCGATCGCATCGCCATTCTGTACAACGGCGACCTGCAAGAGCAGGGCGCGGTCAGCAAACTCGTGGAAGACGCCAAGCGGCTTCAAGTGCAAGCCAGCGGCGTCCAAATGACCGCGGAACTGGAACGCGACCTCAAGGCGGTCGTCGAGAAACACGGCGGCAAGTTCGAAGCCATCGGCCACCCGACGACGACCCTGGAAGATCTGTTCCTGCGAATCATCGAAGAATCGAAGGCCCGCCCCGGCCGGCGCTACTTGCCACCGGAATCGGGGAAGTAAACAGCTCGCAAGATTCTGGATCGCGATCCGTTCACTCCGCTCATTTGGGGGAAGTGAACGGTTCGCGCTGGGTGCCGGAACCCACCGTCACTTTTTCGGTTCCCACTTCGCCAGCGCCGCTTTGGCTTCGGTCCGACAAAACTTGCTGAGGTCGTACCCATCCAAACTCCTCAGGCGCTTGAGTACGTCGGCTCGTTGAACATCGGTGACGGACTTGGGATCCATGGCCTGGAACATTTGCAAGGCCCACGTCGGCCGACCCCCGAGCTTGCCGATCAGGTAGTACGTGTCTTGACCCAGAACATTTTTGACCTCGTGTGCGGTAAATTTGATCAGCACCGCAGCGAGTTCATCCCCACCGAGTACGGCCAACGTTTTGGAAATCGGATCGGTAGATGTTCCTTTGCCTTTCTCCAACACGCTCAAAGTGGCGGCGTGGAGTGCGCCGTGGGGGTGCTGAGAATCTTCCGCGGCTTCCAAAAGCATCGGCGAGGCCTTCGTGGAATTCGCACCGTAATTTTCCAGTTGAGCGAGCATCCGATCCGCTTGTTTTCCGTTCGTGGAGTTGCGGTAGGCTTTGGCGAGCGAATCGACGGCTTTCGGGCCGAAGGCCGCGAGTGTTTGCACAGCGAGGTTGCCGATCTCTTCCTCGGGTTTGTCTTTGAGCAACCGAACCACGGCCGGTGCCTGGGACGCGGCCGGTTCGCCGATGGCCGTCAAGGCTTCGAGGGCGGTTCTCTGAATCGATAAGTCGTTTTCGTTCAAGCAATTCGCGATGTCCACGAGGGCAGGTTCCGCCTTGGCACCGAGTTCGATCAACTTCCGCAAGGCTTCGACGCGGATCGCTTTGGGTGTCCCCTTCAACAGTGGCTTCATGGCGTCAATCGTCCCGCGATCGTCCGTGGTACGAATCGCCAGCGTCGCTTGCAATCGCGCCGCGACGATCGCCTGCGATTTCGGGTTGTCGAATTTGAGTCGCCCGAGTGTCAGCGGCAATTCGGTAGCCGAAAGGATCTTGCACAGCGTTTGGATGGCCTCGACGGCGACCTCTTCCGATTTCGACTGCGTCAACACTTCAATCGCCGTGCCGGCCGCGCTCGAATCTTCGCCCCATTTTGCGATCCCCTGCAAAGCGGCGATCACGACACCCGGATCGGAATCGGTCAAACAGGGTCGAAACCAAAGAGACGACTGCTTGGAATTGAGCGCCAAAAGGCTGAGTGTTTTGACGGCGACCAGCTGCAAGCGATCCGAGTTGCTTTCGAGAGCCGGCAACCATTGCGGGATATCGCCGACGGCATATGGCGCCCATTTTTCGATGGTGTTCTGGGCCGCTTGGCGAACCGCTTCGACTTCCGAATCCGCCAGCTTGAGGAACTCCGAGAGCGCGGCGCGTTTGCAGTCCGGCCCGTAGGCGGTGAGCAGTTGGATCCCGGCCAACTGCAGCCGACTCGAAGGCGACTCCAACAGCCGGATGAGGCCGGGGATTGCCTTGCCGGGAATGCCGGGTGCGTTGGGGCGCAAGTAGAACGCCACAGACAGTCGTTGGACGTTGCCGCCGGCGCCGGCCAACCCCTCTTCGTAAGCCAGCATCTCGACCTTGCCGGGAGGCCCGATCTTCTCGAGCGCCTCTTCGGCCGCCCATTGGACGCGGGCATCGGCGTCGTCGGTGGCCTTGAGAATTTTGGGAATCGCTTCGCGGGCGGTCGGCCCGTGCACCTGGAGTTTGCGGAGCGCTCCGAGCCGAACCTCGGCTTTGGAATCGCTCAATTGAGCGATCATTTTGGGAATCGTTTCCGTTTCGGTCGGCGCAGAAGTCACCGTCGTCGAACCGGCCGAGCCGCCGGTTCCGGGGGCCAGGTCGAGTTTCGCCCCGTTCCAGGCCCATCCCTCCTCTTTGGCGTAGCGCACCAGAAACTTCTCGATCTCGATGAGGTCGATGTCGAGGCTCACGGCGGCGCGCGACCGGTCGATCATGCAGACGAGGCCCGTCAGCGCCCCGGCCTCGTTGACCGTCGGCCCGCCGGAATCGCCCGG
Organism: Fimbriiglobus sp.; assembly: GCA_025351325.1. Lineage (GTDB taxonomy): Bacteria > Planctomycetota > Planctomycetia > Gemmatales > Gemmataceae > JALHQU01. The sequence continues at coordinate 8,207 of JANXWE010000074.1, read as the reverse complement.
ATTCACCGGCTTTTGCGACTCCAAGATCATCGCGTCCGTCGTCCGCCCGCCGGCGGTCAACTTCTGCTCGTTCCGCCCGCGCGTCTCCCCGGTCGAGAGGCGCCAGAGTGTGCCCGAAAAATTGGGCACTTCGACCCCGGACGCGCCGATGGAATAGAGTTTGGATCCGATGGCGGCCGGCCGCGTCGCCAGCGGGATCGCGACGATATTGGCGGGCAGCGACGCCAGTTCCAAGAGGGCGAGATCCTTCGTGGAATCGCGGAACACCACCTTGGCTTTGATCCCGTGCTTCTCGGCGTTGTCGGTGTAATCGTTCGGCCGGGCGATGACTTCGCCCGTCGGTTCGTAGCGGGGGAAGAAGATCGTCGCCGTGCTCGATTCTTTGACGACGTGGTAGTTGGTCAGGAGCAACTTCCGCGGGGCGTGAACGACGACGCCGCTGCCGACGCCGACGGGGCGGTTCAAATTCGCCCCGTCCGAAATGAGAACGAACGCCGTCGATTTCAACAGCCGCTTGTAGACGGCTTCGCCGGACAAAACCCCGCCTGGAGACTCCGCTTCGGAGGGCGTGGCCTCAGCCGCTACCACTTTCTCGGGAGGACGGCCTTGTTTCGAGTAGTAATACACCCCGATGGCGCTGCAGAAGAAGAGCACTGCGGACACGAAAATGAATAATTGGATCCGCGGCAGTCCCCGTCGGCGTTTCCTCGTCCGCAACGGCACTCGATCATACTCGAATGCTTCGGTTTCAGAATTCGGCACTCGATCCGACGGATCACGCTGGGACATGATGCACTCACATTTCTGGGCGAAGAGCGGGAGCGGGAAAAGGGTATACGTTCATTGCCGAGATATGAACATAAGTTACCAGACCTTCTCGCATTCGGCAAGAACTTTTTCCAATTAATGCTCACGTGATTGTCAGAATGGCTCAAATATGAAAAACTTTTGCAAATGGCACTCTCCCCCGGGGCCAATCCTTCTCACCCGGCTTCGCCCGACTCATTCAATATCCTGTACACACCTACTGCTCCCGGAGTTTTTGCATGCGTCTCGCCACCATCGCCACCCCCAACGGCCATCGCGTCGTCGCCCACGTCGGCGATTTCTACGTCGATCTGCACGCCACCGACCCGGGTCTGCCCGTCTGCATGAAGAACCTGCTCGCGGCCTCCACGACGGTGAGGCAGGCGGCCAAGGAAGCCACCGCGCACCCTCACGCCGTCAAGTACGCCGTCGATTCGGTCAAGTTGTTGCCGCCGGTGCCGAACCCGTCGAAGATCCTCTGCGTCGGGCTGAACTACCGCGATCACGCCATCGAAGGCGGTAAAGCGATCCCGACCGAACCGGTGATCTTCGGCAAATATCCCAATGCACTCGTCGCGCACGGCGACAACATTGTGCTGCCGACGGTGTCGCAAAAAGTGGACTACGAAGCGGAGTTGGTGATCGTCATCGGCAAGCGGGCCAAGCACGTTCCCAACGACGCCACGGCGTTCGACTACGTCGGCGGCTACACCGTCGGCCACGATGTGAGTGCCCGCGACTGGCAGTTCCGCGGCGAAGAAAAGCAATGGATGATCGGCAAAGACTTCGACACCTTCGCCCCCGTCGGCCCGGTGATCGTGACCGCCGACGAAGGCCTCGACCCGCACAATTTGCAGATTCAACTGCGGCTGAACGGCGCGACCATGCAGAACAGCAGCACGAAGGAGTTTATCTTCGGCGTGCCGGCGATGCTGGCGTTCATCACCCAGGTTTACACGCTGCTGCCGGGCGACTTGATCTTCACCGGCACCCCGCCGGGTGTGGGAATTTCGCGCAAGCCGACGCCGGTGCTGCTCAAAGCGGGCGACGTGGTGGAAGTGGAGATTGCGGGGATCGGCATTCTGCGGAATCCGGTGATCGCGGAATAACGGCGACATGCTCGTACGGGCAGTGCCGGCACGCGTTGCCGCAGCACCGCCCACGGGCCGAGTGATACGCGGCCGTGAAGACCCAGAGGCCATCTTCGATGGTGTAGTCGCGGCCTTCGATCAGCGGTGCGGTCATGCAAGCCTCAGGGTGCGACAATTGTTTCTGGCATAGGTGGAACAATCGCCGGTCGGGTAACCCTGTTGGGGCCGGTATGCGTTTCCCCATGCGTACCAGGGGTTGCGCTGCGCTCCACCCCTGGCTACCTTCGGTCGTCCCGTTGGGACTGCAAAAAACTTGGACTTCAGAACTGCTAGCGCGACTGAGTTTAGAATCCGTTACCGTACCCGATCCCTAATTTTCGTTCATCACTCCTGATGATCCAGTATAGTCAGCTCCCTCCACTCTCTCCTGAGGTTTACTCATGCTCCGATTCCGACTCGCTTGCCTCGCGTGGCTGCTATTACCCGCGTTTGCGGCGGCGCAAGACAAAGATCCGATCCACGACCGGTTCCAGAAGTTCATCGACGCCGGGGATCTTCCCGGGGCAGTGTTGCTCGTGGGGACGAAGGACGAAATCAAATACCACGATGCCATTGGCCAAGCGAATGTCGATGGCAAAGTGGCCATGCAAAAAACCACCCTCTTCCGCATCGCGTCGATGACCAAGCCGATCACCGCCGTCGCCATCATGATGCTCGTCGACGAAGGCAAACTGGACGTCGAAGACGCGGTGGAGAAGTACCTGCCGGAGTTCAAGGATCAAATGATGGTGGCCTCGAAGGACAAAGAATCGACCACGTTGAAGAAGGCCAAACGCAAGATCACCCTGCGCGACTTGCTGACGCACACCTCCGGGTTGGCGGGCTACCCGAGCGGGATGGCGGACTTGTACACCAAGCGGAATCGCACGCTCTCGGAGACCACGATTGCCGTGTCGCAACTGCCACTGACGTTCGAGCCGGGCACAAAATGGAGCTACTGCAATTCGGGCATCGACACGCTCGGTCGCCTCGTCGAAGTGGCCAGCGGCATGAGCTTCGAGAAGTTCCTGCAAACGCGGATCTTCGACCCGCTCGGCATGAAAGATTCGACCTTCTACCCGAACGCGGCCCAGGTGAAGACCGTGGCGACCACCTACAACAAAGCCGACGGCAAGCTCGTCGTCGCACCGAATAATTTACTCGATGTGATGGCCGACCCGAAGCACCCCGTTCCGGCCGGCGGCCTGTATTCCACGGCAGCCGACCAAGCGAAGCTTTACCAGTTCATGCTGCGCGGCGGGAAGGCCGGCGACAAACAACTGCTGAGCGAAAAGAGCCTGAAGCAGATGACGACGACGCAGACCGACGCCATCAAGACCGGCTTCGTCGACGGCATGAGCTGGGGCTTCGGCTGGCAGGTCGTCGCGGAGCCTAAAGGGGCCACGGAGTCGCTCAGCCCCGGCACCTACGGCCACGGCGGCGCCTTCGGCACTCAGGGTTGGATCGACCCCAAGAAGGGGGCGTTCTACGTCCTCATGATCCAGCGGTCGGGCCTCCCCAACGGCGACGCCTCGGAGTTCCGCAAGGAGTTCCAGCGCTTGGCCGCCGAGCTGGTGGCGAAGTGAAACTTGGGGCGAACGCTGGTGGGGAATCACTTCCCCTCGACATCCCACCAGCGCACGACCCCGTCGGTCGTCGCACTGACGATCCGTTTGCCGCTCGGGGTGAAGGCGATCCAACACAGAGAGCCGTCTCCCATTTGAACTTTATAAACGATTGTCGCGGTCGGAAGATGATACACGCGGAGTTCGCCCACAATTAAGTCGCCGTTGCCGAGCGGCTTGTCCGAACGACTCGCGCCCCCCGTCGCCAACCAAGTGCCCGTCGGGTCGAGTGCACAGGCCAGGGTGCGATCCGTATGCCCGATCTTCAGCGGCAGCATTTTTTGATTCCCGAGGTCGAACTGAACCACGCCGCGGCGGGCCGCCGATACGTCTTTTTCGAGGCTGGCTTCGGGAATCTCGCTGAGGTTATCGCCCGTCCGAGACGCTACCAAAGTCTCCTTCGGCCCGAAGACGAGAGTACGTGCAAACCAATGGTCATTCGCTTGAAGCTTTTCCGGGATCACCGAAAGGGCAGTCGGTTGGTCCGTCCCCACTTTCCAGACGGCGATGAGACCTCCGAGGGTGGTACTGGCGATTCGAGAATCGTCGGGACTGACCACGAGCCCCCCCGACAAAACCGAAGAGTCAATCGCGGAATGCTCGACCCGATCATCCGGCTTGGCGGGGTCGAGAACGATCACGCGATTGCCTGCGGACACCGCGATGCGGTTGCTTTTATGGAAGCCGGCGACATGGTAGCGAACGGAATTGTTATTTGATTTCTCGGTTTCGATGTCGATCTCGGCGAACGACTTTTTCGTTTTGAGATCCCAGACCCGGAGTACGGGATCGAGATGGCTGCTGGTCGTCGCGATCCGGGCCCCCGAAACGGAGACACTCCAGATGCGGCGGGTGTGCCCGTTGGTGAACGGTTGCTGGGTCTTCTTGGTCAAATCGAGGATCGCCCCCTGCGGGTCGAGCGTGTCCGGTTCGGGCGACTCCTCGGAATCCCGTACGGTGCCGACCACCACCACCGAAGTTTCGTCGATGACGGCGGCTTCGTCGATCGTTTGATCCTTCAGCTTGATCTCGCCGGTGAGCTTGAGTCGCAGCGTCGGACTCTCCTTCGGGACGGGTGCGGAGATGGCCGGCTGCCACGCCAGTGCGACCACGAGGATGCCGATACTCGCAGCGGTCGAGACGGCGTAATAGGATCGGGTCATGGGTCACCTGTTACTAAAAGGCTTGAAATGTGGATGCCAAGAGTACTGAAACCACTCCGCTCATTGACGAGCGGAGCGGCAGAGTTGAAGCGATTACTTCAAGAGAACTTTTTTCTCGAGGTGCTCGTCATGAATTTTGATGTCACCGACTGCCGAGTAGTTTTGCTGAGTTTTCCGAACTCCTCCGCGGGTATAGCTGAAGTTTTGGACGATGCGGTAGTGCATGACGGCGTTACCAGAACGTGGATTCTGATCCGCTTGATCTATCGCGTACGTGATTTCCATGTCTGTTGAGTCTAATGTTATGTTGCTACAGCCTATGGTCTTTTCCTTCATCTTAACGTACTGCGCTGCATCTTGATCCTGTTTCTTTGAGAGTCCGAGTGCGACCCCGTGAGTGTCTCCTTTCCCCACGACGTTATATGTTCCGGTGGCAAGTGGAGGTCCTCCGTTTGCCTGGCTGTCCAACTCCAACTGCAGGCTCAGTTTCATTATCATGATGCCTGCCTTCGGTTCGGCCTTTTTACCAATCTGACCAACAAACTTGTCGTATACGCCTTGTGGTCCCTTTAAGACCCATGTCTGGATGAACACGTTTCCTGGGTTGATCATCCCTCGGAAGGGGAAGGCGTCCTCAAGCCCATCGGCGATTCGCACGACGCCGCCGGAAGCGGGGTAGGTTGTCGAGTTGCTGACAGTTTCGATGGTCAGGGAAGGGTCGTCGAACGCTTGGCCGTTCCGCGTGCCCCACGACCGCGAATTGACGGTGCTGCCACCAGAAATCCCGATGCTTCCACCGGTGAGTTCCATGCCCGCGCTACCGTCGTGGTAATCATGCGTGTTGGTGATGGAGCCGCTCCCGTTGGTGCTGCGGCTGAAGTTGAAGTTCAGGCTGTACGCTTGCCCGTCGGAATCGATCCCGCTCGAAAATTCGTTGTTGACCGTGTACGCATTCGCGGCCGCGAACGTGCCGACTTCGACCGCGTAGTAGTTGGCGTTGGCCGAACCGCCGACGTAGGAGCCACTGCCGATCACGTCGTCGACGTATGCGAAGGTTTCATCCCGGTGGAACAGCTCCGTTCCCGGCTCGTTGGCCACGATGTGGCCGGAGTCCGACGTTTTGGAAGTCGAGTTGAACGAGGTCACATCGATCGTTTTGCCGGCGTTGGTCACGCGGCTCGTGGCCGATTCCACCAAGCTGCCGTTCTGAACCGCCACCCCATGGAAGGTATAATCCGTGGCGTTGGACGCTTTGGCTCGCCAGGACCAGTTCGTAGTCGATGCGGGCGGCATCGGCAGAGCGCCCGCCTCCGAAATCGGGTTCGTGTAGCCGCTGACCGATGTGTTTTCAAACGGCGAGCCACCCGGCATCGGATTCGGGTAGATGCTGTGGTTGATCTCCTGCCAGGAGACGGTTCCGGTGGTGCTGCCGGTCGAGCCGCTCCCGGTCGTCGTGGCGGTTCGGTTGGAGTCCGTCGTTTTCTCGAACATGCTCCCCGAGGTTGAGCTCCATTTGGTGAACAAGTGGACGGCATCCGTCGTGGAATACGAGTAGCCCGTGTAGGCGAGTTGTCCGTTCGAACCGATTGCCGCCGTGAAGGCCAGGGTATAGTTTCCGGAGCGGTTCGAGTCCGACCGACTCGTAGCCGTGGTCGACCCGTTCGTGGAAATCGCGGTCGTGTATTGAACCGCCGTGTACGAGCCGGTCTCGCCGTACGTTTCGCTGGTGACGGTGAACGCCCCGTTGGCGTAGGTGCCGGACATGACCAAGTGCGAAGCGGCTTGGATGCTGCCGTTACCGGAAGCCGTGAGGGACGAATTGCCGGGAACGCTTCCGGTCGCCGTGTCGGTCGTCACGCTGGTGGCATCGACGGTCACGGTGAACGTCCCAGACGAGCCTGTACCCGCTTGATCGACGGTGACCACGTTCGTCTCGGAGCGGGCGATGGAGTGGAATTCGGTGTAACCGGTCGGAGGTGTGATGCTGCTGAACAGTAGCGTGGAGAAATCCGTGAGTCCGTACGGCGTAGCAGGGTTTTCCCGAGGTTCAAGCTCTTGCAGGATCAGAGTCTTGCGCAGGTTGCGCCGACGGGGGTGGTCGTGCTGCCGAGCCAGGTGCGAAGGGAATGAACCATGATAAGATGCCTCGCTGAAAGGAGAGTTGAGCGAAATGGGAAAATATCATGAAGCGGCAATCGGAACGTCAACAATTCTGGAAAGATTTCCAAAATATCTAAATGACGTTGCAAACAGGTCGCTTGTCTGACTGATTTTAGCACCCTACCTTTGCCCTTCCCCATCCACAGCGCGTTGCAGCGGCGTGGCGTTGTGATACTGTAAATGTGCCCGCACGGTTCTCGCAAGTGCCCTTCGCCCGGGATTGGTTAGACATGGCCCAACCGAACATTGCCAGTGACGTGGCCGACCTGACCGTCCGCCTGAACTTGGTCAGCGAACACACCGCCCGCGAACTCCTCTTCGAACTCGAAGATCGCCAAGCGCCGGCCATCGACTTCGTACGCTTGATGGAGCGCAAAAGCCTGCTCACGCCGTTACAGTCCAACAAGATCATGAAGGGCGACACCGACGGTTATTTCTTGGGCGGTTACCGACTGCTCTACAAAATTGCATCGGGAAGTTTCGGCCGAGTCTACCGTGGCGACGACCCCCGCACCGGGCAAATTGTTGCGGTGAAAGTGTTGCGACGACGTTGGACCGAAGACCCGAAACGCGTTGACTCGTTCGAGCGTGAAGGCCGCATCGGCATGACCCTCGAACATCCGAACATCGTTCGGCTGTTGGCGGTCAATAAAGACGCGGCCACCGGGCAGCATTTCATCGTGATGGAGTTCGTCGAAGGGGATAACCTCAAGAATATTCTGACCATCCGGAAGAAGCTTGAGGTCGACGAAGCGTTACACATCTTGGAAGAATGCGCCGACGGCCTGGCGTACGCTTGGGGGCGTGGACTGACCCACCGCGACATCAAATCCTCCAACATTTTGATGGGCACTGACAAAGTCGCCAAGCTCGTTGACTTCGGCCTCGCCGAGATCAACACCGGCGCCGCCCTCATCATGACTGGGGTGAAAAACGCCGACGAAGAGCAGGCTGACCGGACTGTCGATTACGCCGGCTTGGAGCGTGCCACCGGAGTCAAATCCGGCGACATCCGCAGCGACATTTACTTCCTCGGACACGTGCTCTTCGAACTGATGACCGGCATCCCGCTCATGCCGTTCACGAAGGATAAGCACGCCCGGATGTCGCGTCGGCGCTTCGAGGACGTCGAAACGACCCTGGGCCGGATGGCTCAGGATCACAACATTCCCCAAGCGGCCGTGAAAGTCATCGCCAAAGCGGTCACCCTCGAACCGACCAAGCGCTACCAGACGCCGGCCGCATTCGTCGAAGCGATCCGCACCGCCCAAGCCGAACTCGTCGGTGGCGAAGAAATTGCCAAACAGGTGCGCCGGGCCAGC
>JANXWE010000028.1 GCA_025351325.1 Fimbriiglobus sp. | reverse complement strand
CAGACCACGGATGTAAAGCCGTGCGGCTTGGGGATCGCTCGCCAAAGCATCCCCCAGCAAGTTCAACAACTGGATTCCGGTGTGGGTATGGGCACCGCCGGCGTCGATGTGAATCTTGGCTTCGGTGCGAATAATCCACGGATTCTTCGGGTCGAGGATGCGGGCTTTTCCGCAGGCTTCCAAGGCCACATCGCGGCGCCCGGTTGCTTCGGCCGTCTCGGCCATCAGCAACCAGAGTGCGATGTTCTTCGGGTCGTTCTCGACCGCTTGAAGGAGTCGATCCAATGCGGCTGGGGCTTGATCGTCGGCCCGCAGAACCAACGAATAGAGAGCCAGCAACTGGGGGTTGTCGCCGCACCGCTTTAGCCCCTCGGTGAGCTGTTGCCACGTAGCCGCAGCATCGTGGCTTCGCAGTGCGACCAGGGCCAACCCGTGATACGCCGGGGCCGCTTTCGGATCGCGGGCGATTAGCGCTTCCCAGGTTCGCTTCGTTCGGCGTTCCTGTTCGCTGGCAATGGTCGGATGTTGCTCGGCGGTAATCTGCCCCTCGCGGCGCAGTTGCGCAAATGCCGGGATCAACCGATTGCAACAAAGCCCGATTTTGTGAATCCACGCCACGTCGCAGGTGGGATCGTCCAGCGACGAATCGATGAGCCGTCCGACGGCGATGACCCCTCGGTTCAGGCCGTTCGGTTGCATGCGTTCGGCTTTGATCTCGAATCCTTCGAGGTAGCATTCCACCAGTTGTACTTTGACGGCGACAGGAAAGGATTCCGCCGCGGATGATCGCACCGAGTCGACGATGGCATCGCGGACGAACTCCCGCAGAACGGTCGGTTCGCGACCCAGTTCGCGGAACAGTTCAAAGGCGAATAGCAGCGAGGCCGGTGTGACCCGGCATGCGGCGTTGTTCGGGTTGGGGAGTTGTTCGACTTCCCGCAACGCCGACGCACGATCACCGTTCAACAGCGCGGCTTTGGCCATCGTGCAGCGTGCCAACCAATCGTTCGGCTCGTGCGCCAGCCGCTTGCCGGCTTCGCGTGCCGCTTCGGGCCAGCATCCTGCTCGCAAGTGACTCGGTAAAGTCAGCAGTGGCATCATCGCATCGGATTCGTCGGCCGAACCGGTGTCGAGGGCAACCCGTCGTCGTGCGGCCAGCGCATCATCTGGGTTCAGAACGATGAGTTCATCCAAGATCGTCGCCAGTTCGGCATCGCCGCCGGATTTGGCAACACGGTCGAAGTCGCTCCACAATTCGGCAATGCGTTGCAACTTCCGCGACTGCGGCTGCAACTTCAATTGGTAATAGGTTCCCGCCGCCAGCCCCACGACTAACAGAACCATGGCGCTCCAGCGTATCCAACGCGGGATACGCATCAGTCGGAATCGAACCAAAGTACGGAGTGTGGTTGGCATGGTCACTCCGCGTCCAGCCACGCGACAATCTGCTTCACTGTGGAAATCCCGCGTTTCAGCTCCAGCGACTTGGATTGATCCAGAGCCGCGTAGGTGGTGGTCGCCGGGTTTTTCACGGGGAAATCGAAATGGAACACGTGCGATTTCCCCGGTGCCCCGAGGGCCAAAAACGCCGGCAGATCACCGTACTTCAGCGCACCCGGTAGCATCATCGGGTCGGTCGGCTTTTTCAAACCGGCGAATTGGAAGTGGTTGCCGTCCGCGATCAGTTTGTCCACGGCGGCTCCCGCAGCCGCGCGGGCGACGATGGCGATGGGGCCGAACTCGCCCCAGCCGACGAGGTGGACCTTTTTTGCTTCCAGTGTGACTCTAGCGAAACAGACGCTCGTCAACACGTCGTGGACGCGTTCGGCGAAGAGGAGCCGGTTGTAACCGTAGGTGAAGCCCGCGTAGATTTCCGAGACCGCGAACGGTTTGGCCGGCGTCAGTTCGCCGACGCCCAGCAGATCCGGGGCGAGGATGGTGAAGCCCGCGTCCGCCAGTGACTTAGCCGCTGGCACCAGTTTCTTACCGTCGAGCAGCGATGCTTTCCCTTTGGGATGCAGCCAAATCACGAACCGGCCGTCGGTCTTGCGGCCCGCCAAACGGGCCAGGGGCACCGCGTCCGCTCGACCGCTGCGACCGATCGTCTCCAGGTTCAAACCGTAACTTTCGAGCACGGTCGCCCCGGCTCCGCCGCGCACAGCAATCTGCTTCGGCAGTTCGTCCGCGATCATCGCCCGCAACGCCACCTTCAGCACGCCTTGATATTTCGCCGCAGAGTCTTTGTCCGTCGGGAGCAGCTTCGCAAATTGCGCATCGCTGGCCGCCGTCAGTTTCGCCCGCAATTCCTTGGCTTTCAGTTCGTCGGCCGGTCGCGGGTGCTTGTCGTCGAAGACGTGCAGTTCAGCGAGTGGCACTGGCTTGAACGGTAGTTCCTCCACCGCTTTGTCGACGCCGAGCAGGTGTTTGTTGAACCAGCCGTACATCAGTTCGCGGGCCACTTGGTTGTAGTTGTGAGGGAACTGCGGGTACGCCTTGGCCAGCACGTTCTCCTCCTTGCCGAGCAACTTCCAGAGTCGCTTCAGTTCGGGGTAGCCCTTGGTTTCGATTTCTTTCGTCCAGTCGTCCGCTCCGCTCATGGCCATCGGTTTAGGGGCGAAGATCGCCGCGAGTTCGATGTTGCCGGTGCCGACGCGGAACAAGCTGCAATTCTCGCAGATGCAACCGCCCTGCATCCCGGTGCTGACCATGACGGCCGGGAAGGCCGCCTGTACCCGGTCGTCGATGGCGGCAAGGACGAACGTCTGCGTCCCCCCGCCGCTGGCCCCGGTGATTCCGATGCGACTGGCGTCGACGTCGGGTAGACCAACGACGAAGTCGAGCGCGCGGATGCTGTTCCATGTTTGCAACCCCATCAGCGATTGCAGTCGGAGTTCCCCTTCCGCGTCGGCGAAACCATCCGGGTTGGGGACACCCGACTTCAAAA
>JANXWE010000016.1 GCA_025351325.1 Fimbriiglobus sp. | reverse complement strand
AAAAAACCTTCCACAATACTACAATGTCGATCCTGCCCGAACCCCCGCCGTTTCTCTCATAATTTCTGAATCTTACGCAGCTATAGTGAATTGTAGGTGCGTCACCTTGTTTCGCTCGGAGAAAAATCATGCTCGTTTCTGCACACCGTTCGTTGGCCCGCCGCCCTCGGGAAGCTTTCACACTGCTCGAAGTCCTGGTGGTCGTCGCCATCATTGTGATCTTGGCCGGCGTCGCCGGTGTTTCGATGTTCCAGTTCATCGAAAATGCCAAAGCGGATACCGCCCGCACGCAAATGTCGATCTTCGAGGAGAACATTCAAAACTACATGACGAGCCACGAAGGCCAACCGCCGAACGATTTGACCGTCCTCGTGGCCCCGACCGAAGGGAAACCGCTCGTCCAAGGTGGGATTGCCACCCTGACCGATCCGTGGGGCAAACCGTACCAGTACGACGCGAGCCACACCGATGCGTACGGTTCGCCCGATCCGGTGGTGTCGACGACCAATCCGCAAGACAACAACCGCGTCCTGTACAGCAACCGCCGCAAAACCGCACCCTGATCTGCGGTTGCTTTCGATGTTCCACCGAACTCAGGACGACTTGGAATGAAAACGCAGCGTCCGATCACGACACGCCGGGCGGGCTACACGCTCATTGAGCTGCTCGTGGTCATCGCGGTCATCGTGATGATCGGCGCCGTCGTTCTTCCGACGCTTTCGGGCACCGAAGGCAACACCAAAGTCAAGGCCGCCGCCGACGACGCCACCGGCGATATTTCCAAGGCCCGTTCGCACGCCATGGAAGAAGGCCGGAACTACCAACTGTCCGTCTCTAAAGACGGTACAAAACTCCGGGTGGCACCCGATGATCCCGCGGCGTTGGAAGCCACCGGCGACGACCAGCCGAAGCCGTACGTTTCGGAGCAGCAATTCGCCGACTCGGTGACGTTGGTGCCGAGCAGTTCGGTCTCGGAACCGGCGACCGCTGACAGCAATGGTTGGGTTCGGCTGGCCACATTTCTGCAAGACGGCACCTGCCGGGAAGACTTGGTCGACTTTGAGATTCGCCAACCGGGTGTGACGTCGCTGAAGATTCAAATCCGTGGGTTGACGGGTCACACCACCGTGAATCCCGCCTCCGCCACGAAGTGAGGCGACCGCCCATGCTCGCCAAGATTCCGTCCTCTCGACCGTGTCGCCGTGGCATGACCCTGCTCGAAGTCATCGTGGCGATGGCGATCTTTCTGATCGCCTTGGCGAGTATCGCCCAGCTCATCGAATTCGGCACGAACAACTCCATCGAAGCGGCGCGGACGACCACCGCCACGCGGCTCTGCCAATCGAAAATGGCCGAGGTGGAAGCGGGTATCATCCCGGCGTCCGAAGGGGGCCAAGGGGCGTTCGACGAAGAGCCGCTCTGGAAATGGTCGGTGGAAGTCGGCACCGAAGTCGCCGCGAATACGTATCCGATCACCGTGAAAGCGTGGATTGACCAAGGCCGGCGGGTGGAAGTTTCCATGACGCAAATCGTCTACGACCCACAATTTATGGGGAATGCGGCCAGTGCCGTCGCACCGACCGCGACCACCCCCACGACCGGAGGGAAATGATCATGCGTCGTTCCCCTCGGCAAGTTCGCCCCGGTTATACCCTACTCGAAGTGCTGATCGCCAGCGCCATCGGAGTCTTGCTCCTGGCTGCACTCTACTTTGCATTTGACCTCACGTTGCGTTCTTCCGATGCGGGCCGCACCCTCGTCGCCGAGAGTGACTTGAACCGCGCCGTCATCAACCGCATGACGCTCGATCTGTCGTCGCCCCTCGGGGTGCTGCCCCCGATGTCCGGTGGCACATCCAGTGGCACCAGTAGTACTTCCGAAGACACGACTACGCCAGCAGCGACGACGACTCCGTCGACGAGCACGACGGACGGGTCGGCCAGCATGGCGAACGATCCGCTGCTTTCGTTCCAGGCCGGGGTGATTGGCACGAGCGAACAGTTGATCCTCTTCGTGTCGAAATTGCCCCAGTGGCTCTCGGATCGCGAATCGGATCCGAATGCCGTGATTCCGTCGGATGTTCGCCGCATCAGTTACTACATGCACAGCAGCGGCAAGGGGTTGTGCCGGCAAGACCGTCAGTGGATTACGGCCGATCGGGTCGGGAACAGTACCGAACTCGACCGCGAAACCGAGGACGCCGATATTATCGCCCCGGAAGTGGTGGCGTTGGAATTCGGGTACGCTTCCGGCAGCGACTACATCAGTGAATGGGACGGTACCCAAGCGGCACTCGATGGGACTTCGACGACCGGCCCACCCCGGGCGATCAAGGTCACGCTCACCTTCGAGTTCAAAGATCGTGACGGTGCCACCGCCCAAAAGAAAATCGTCCATGTCTTCCCGATTCGTGCTGCGGTCGGCCTGATTCCGCCGGACGCCACCACCGGAACGGGGATGTAACCATGCGTCTGGCGATCCAACAGCGGAGCCGGGAACGTCGGGGCTACGTGCTCTTCGCCGTGCTGATCGTGGTGGTGGTGCTGTCGCTGGCCGCGTACCGCTATTCCGAATCGATGTCGACCGAACTCCAAGTGGCGGTACGGACGTCAGAAACCACCGAAAGCAGAGGCCACGCGAATTCCGGGCTGTACTACGCCATCGGAATGCTCTCCGATCCGGACATGGTCGGTACCATCGCCGGCAACCCGTACGACAACAAAGACCTCTTCTCCGGGATTGCCGTGGGCGACAGCACCGGGCGTCGGGGCGGTGGTCGTTTCGCCCTGATGAACCTCGCGGATGCGGGGGGAACCGGGGCGGATCGCTACCCGCTTCGGTACGGCGTCATGGACGAATCGGCGAAGCTCAATATCAACGCGCTCATCTTGCAAGATCCCAGTGGCGAAGCGCTATATGCGGCCCTGATGCGGCTGCCGAATATGACCGAAGAGATCGCTGCGGCGATGGTCGATTGGGTCGATGCGGACACCACCCCGAGGCCCAACGGGGCCGAGGGGGACGTTTACCAAGCGTTGACGCCACCGTACGCGTGCAAGAATGGGCCGATCAGCAGTTTGGAAGAGCTGCTGCTCGTGCGAGGCGTAACGCCGCAATTGCTCTTCGGCAACGACCGCAATCGCAACGGCATCCTCGACCCCGGCGAAGACGACGGCACCGAACTGAACCGGGGTTGGTGCGAGTACCTCACCTGCTACGGCCGGGAGGTGAACGTCGATTCGACCGGGGCACCCCGCGTCGATTTGAACACCCCGGATCTGGCGACGCTGTCGGGGCTGCTAACGCCGATCCTCGGGCAGGACCTGTCCGACTACATCGTCTACACCCGGGCCACGAACAAAGCCGTGGTGATCGACCAAACCACAACAGCAACGATAACGAGTTCGGACGGTGCCGTCTTGACGGTCACAACCCGGTTCACACCGACGCCCAACCAGGTGGTGGCCCCGGCGTCTTCTCTCCGGGATCTCGTGCAGAAGTTGGTCGACGCCAAGACGCAGGGGGTGCGAAAACTCAGTTCGACGATGACCCTGTACAACACGCAAATTCCGCTCGATCCGCCGCCGCGGCCACCGGGTACGCCGGCCCCGCCAACGCAGGTCGTGGCTTGCCCGCTCAACGATCCCGCTCAGCTCAAACAGTTGCTGCCGCTGCTGTTAGACAAAACCTCGGCGAGTACCGGCTACGAACTCAGCCCGCGCATCAATGTGAATACCGCCCCGCGGGAGGTGATGTTGGCGCTTCCCGGCTTAGTGGAATCGGAAGTGGACAACCTCATTTCCATACGGGCCGGCCTGACCCCGAACGAGCCGGGCACCCTCTCGGGTGCTTGGATCGTCACGCAGGCCAACCTTTCGGCGGATAAGTTCAAGAACATCGAAAAATACATCAGCGGGCGTACCTACACTTACCGAATTCATTCGGTGGGTTACTTCGGCAAAGCCGGGGGTGCGGTCGCCCGCGTCGAAGCCGTGGTGGATGTCGCCTTGGGCAAACCGCGCATCCTGTACTACCGGGATCTCACCGACCTCGGTCGGGGGTTCCCGGACGCCAACTTACCACGCTGAGCACCCGGAGAAGCACCGTGTCACGCTTTTTGGCCATCGACGCCGACGCCGGCGGATTATTCGTCGCCACCGGTACGGTGCGCAGTGGGGGTGTGCAACTCGAACAAGTGCTCGCCGTCCTGGACGAAGTGCCGACGAACCTCTCGGCGGCGAATGCCACGGCACTCGGAAGTCGGTTGAAACTGCTCCTCAAAAAAGCGAAAATCGCACCCGCTCCGGTGCTGCTTTGCTTCGGCCGCGACCGCGTCATCATCAAAGATGTGAAGTTTCCGCCGGTCGCAGCGAATGAAGAGGCAGCGATCGTACGCTTTCAAGCGCAGAAAGATCTCGCCGACTCCGCCGACGACGTGGTGATGGATTACTTCACCCTTCCGAACGCCCCCGGCGAAATTCAGCACCGGGCGACGGTGGTGTTCCTCCGCAAAGAGTTGTACGCGGCGGCGCAAGAATTCTGTACCGCCGCCGGTCTGAAATTAGCCGCCGTGACGGCCCGTCCCTTTGCCAGTATCGCGACCGCCCGACGCGCCATTGTCACCGGGGCCACGTTGCCACCCGACGAACCGTCGGCTCCGATTGCGGTACTCAGCCTCTGGGGAACCGGCGGGGAATTCGCGGTGGGCCAGGGAAATCAGACGCTCTTCTCGCGGACAATCTCGTCAGCGACGCTCGGCAGCGACGCCCTGTTCTTGGGCGAAGTGAAGCGGAGTTTGGCTTCGTTCAACAGCCAATCGCCGGGCAAACCGGTTCAAGTGCTCTACCTCGCCGAAGGAAACGCAGCCGAAGCGAGCTGGATCGACCGGCTGCAATCGAGCCTCGGGTTGCCGGTTCACCCGCTCGATCCGCTGGCCGGGTCGAAAGTGGCAGAGGGTGTCCCAGTGGAGCTGCACGGGCGGTTCCTCGGCCCCGTCGGGATGCTAGCGACGAAGACCACTGGCGAGAAGTTGGGCATCAACTTTCAAGCCCCACGGGCGCCGCGCTCGGCCCCGAACAAGACCAAGCGTCGGCTGGTGGCATTCGGGGCACTCACGGCGGTGCTGCTGGCTTGCACGGCGGGATTCCTCTACCTGCAACTGAAGAAAGCCGAACGGGACGGCGTCCAACTGGCCCAAGACAAGACCGACCTCGAAGAGAGGGCCAAGGGGCAGATCGTGGAGACCAAGCGGGCCGACGCGGCCCAACAGTTCGTGAGTCGGCAAGTGCCCTGGCTCGATATCTACTACGACTTAAATTCCCAGTTCCCGATTCTGGATCGACTGCGGCTGTTGGAGTTTGAAGGAAAGATCGTGGCATTGACACCGTTGAAACCGGGCGCGGTGGCACCGAAGCCGCCCGTGGTTGTCGCCAGCTCGACTTCGCGCTCGCGCATCAAACCGGGTGAGAAGCCGATCGGCAAGATCACTCTGACGATGCTGGGCGAAGACACCGCCCTCCCCGAAAAGCTGAAGGACACACTCAACAAAGAGCCGGCCGGCTACGCCAACGCCCAGTACACCGGAGGGGCGCTGGTCGGTGGGAGTGGCTCCAAAGTGTCGCAGTTCACGATCAACGCCGATTTGTACCCGCGCCGCCCCAATGAATTCACACGAAAATTGGCGGCGCCGCCGACCCCGAAACCGACGATCGTCGCACCCAAAGAGGAAGAACCTGTGTTCGACCCGTTCAGTGGAGGTGGCCAGTGAATCGGTCCCCTCGAGAACGCTTGCTACTGTGGATCGCCGGCATCGGCGCCGTCGCCGTGGTCGCCTACGTCTTCGTCGCCATGCTGGTGCTGCCGCTGTTGAATCAGCGGAAAGCCAACGTCGCGCTCGCCGGCGAAAACGACGTGTTGAAGAGCGAATACGACAGCGCTCAGAAGCGGAATCGTGCCGTGATGGCTGAGATCCTGCCCCGGAGTCTGCCGGCCGATCTCGACCTCAGCAAACGCGAGTACGAGTCGGCGCTGGGTCGGTTGCTGCGCGAGTCCAAAGTCCCGGCGGGCTTCACCGTGCTCGACAAAGGCGCCGATAACAAAGGGATTCCCGAACTGGTGAAGGGACGGCCGGCGTACACGAAGATCGCCTATACGATCACGATGTCCAAAGTCGATATCGCCACGGTGATGCTCTTCCTCAAAAAATATTACGACCTGAATCTTTTGCATCAGATCACCACGTTCACCCTGAAGCGGGACGAATCGACCTCCATCGCCACCGATCCGAGAGCCGGAAAAGACCGCACCGATTTGAAGGTCACGCTGGTGACCGAAGCTCTGATTCTCGACGGTGCCCCCAACCGGAAAACGCTGCTCTCCGCGCCCGTTTCGGCGGGTTCCCTCCTCGGCGGTATGGGGCTGTTCGCCCTCGAAAACACCGCGCCGGAACTCGGCCGGGGGATCGCCCCGTACATGCTCGGCCAAATCTTGGCGACGCCGGGCCGCGAATACGCTTACGTCACTGCCCGCGATGTGTTGCATGGGCCGCTGCCACCGTTGCCCGAACCGAAAGCGCGCGAACCCGAACCGGACATCAGCCCGTTCATCCGGCTCGTCACCCTCGTGAAGTCGTCGGACGGCACCGCCCACGTCGAAATCTTCGACCAGTGGAACAACTACGATTTCGAGATCAACATCCGGCAGAAAGGCGAGAAGCTCATCATCGAAGCGATGCGCTACCTCAAGACGAAGAAGAGCGACTTCTACCCGGACGGCCGGATGAAAGATCGCACGTTCCCGAAGGAAGGCAACCTGCTCGCCTTCTCGGACGAGAAGTCGAGCACCAAGCACGTGTACAAAATTTACGGGATCGACGGTACCGCCCTGATCCTCGGCGAAACGGACGCAAAATCGGCCGCGAAGACGGAAAAGTTTTACCGCTGGGAAGTCGGTGCCGCGCTCAAAGCGATCAAAGAGTTGAAAGCCGCCGACGCTCAAGAAGCAATCCGGCGGGCCTCGGGGAGCTTGCTCGATGCGGCCACGCCCGCCATGGTGCCGGTCGTTCCCATGCCCGTGTCGGCGGAGTTGGCACCGAACCCGACACCGGCGGGAAATGAAGGAAAATGAGCGCGGTTTAAAATTCTGCACTTTGCCCAGCGATTCTTCGCTCCTTCGGAGCGAAGAATCCGCCGATCTCCTATCACCGACGTTTACTTCTCCGACCCCTTCAACTTCGATTCGACAATCTTCTCGATCTGCTTTTTGGCTTTGTCGTCATCGCCGGCAGCGACCGCCTTTTTCCCGAACTCGGCCGCTTTGTCTTTGTTGCCCAGGGCGAGTTGCAGTTCGAGCGCCGCGAGGAATAGGCCGACGTTCTTATCGTCGAACTGTAGCGCCGTGTCGAGCGACTTGGTCGCCAAATCGAGGTGCTTCTTGTCCGGGTTCAATTCCTGATCGGCGAGGATCATCCCCGTGTACGCGCCCGGCATCGCAGTCTTCTTCAACACGGACTTAGCCAGCAGCGCTTCGCCGACCACCTTGGCGTCGTCGAACTTCTTAGCTTTCATCAATAGCACCATCTTTTGCACGCCGAACATGTCTTGCTTGGCTTTGCCGGCATGGGTCTTTTCGAATTCCAACAGCTTCGGCAAGGCTTCCTCCGGCTTCTTCTCGGCGAGTTTGTTGATCTCTTCGAGTTCGTTGTTGGCGATGCCGATGGCGTCGATATCGTCTTGGCCTTTCCAGGTACCCGCGATCACTTTCGGCAGCACTTCGTCGAGTTCCATCGGGTGGCCGATGTAGGCGATTTTGCCGGCTTTGTCGACGACGAACGAACAGGGAATGCCGTCTTGCTTGGCGGCTTCCATGTAGGCTTTGTCGGTCTCGCGGTCGTCGCTGTAAGCGAAACGGTAGGTGAACTTGACTTTGTTCTTCTCGACGAACTTCTCGACCGATTCCTTGGTGTTCCCGTTGGAATCTTTGCTCGTCATGCCGATGACGACGAGATCTTTCTTGTACTCCTCTTGGAGTTCCACCAAGTGGGGCATGGCGTTGATGCACGGCCCGCACCAAGTGGCCCAGAATTCGACGACGTAGACTTTGCCGGGGGCGAACTCTTTCAGTTCCTCCCCTTGCAGCCACTTCGTCACTTTCAGCGGCGGCGCCGGGTCGCCGATGCCGAGGGTCTGCTTCCCGGGGGCTACTTTTGTTTCGGCGGCGGTGCAGGCCGAAATTGAGCCGAAGCCCGTGGCCATCAATATCGCGACAATCAGTTTGCGCATCGGTGCCATCTCGCAACAGTAAGGAATTTCACCCGGCGAAATCACCGGGCGAGTTATTTTATAGACGAGCGACCCGCCGCGAAATTCGCGTCCCGCGGGGTGTGATGAGATTCGACTGGTCGACCAATCGACCAATATGAAACGGGACGACAAGGTCAAGTAACTCCAATAACGGCTAGCATGCTGTCGCTGCCACCAAGTCTTATTTTATTGCGACCCGCGCATCGAGTTGATCGCGTGATAGTAGCTCGACTGTAGCAACTCCGCGTTGATCTCATTCTCGGACGCCTTGTGGGAACCCTGTCGTTGAAGAGTACTTTTTGAAAACGGCAAAAGATGCGGTCGGAATCTAGCCAGCACTACCGGCGTGGCCAGCAAGGTTCGAATACCGTCCGCAACGTCAGGCGGCAGCCCACTTCTTGACTACCCGTTCGTACACCGGCCCGAGTGCGGCTATAAATTCGTCCTCCGAAACCAGGAACGCCTCCGCTGCCGCCCGAACAAGCGGCTCGTGATCGATCAGCTTGGCTGCCAGCAGGTTTCGCACGCGGGATCCGTATCCAACCACGGCATCCTCCCAGGTCGAGTTCTCGGCCGCCGAGTCGATCCAGTGCAAGACGGCGACCGACACGCCGGCTCGCTCGAACGAAGTTAGTTCGATGGCTGCAGCCATCTCAAACGGGTTGTACGGGCCGTGATCCACACCGTCACCAAAGCCCCCGCGGTAGGAGACGATGTCAGCGTACATACGGCGGATGTGCGGTTCGAGATTCGCCACATTGCCTCCTCGACGAATGAAACCGTTCTGTAACAGTCTGCCCAGGGCGTCGTTCGGATCACCTACGCACCATCGGCCGCACGCTCCAACTCGGCGATGTCCAGTTTGACCATAGTCATCATCGCTTCCATCGCCCGCCGGGAGCGATCCGGGTCAGCGTCGTTGAGCAGTTCGTACATTCGGGTCGGCGTCACCTGCCAGGACAACCCCCAGCGATCTTTGAGCCAGCCGCAGGCGACTTCCGAGCCGCCGGCCGAGAGCGCCGTCCAGAGGCGATCCACTTCGGCCTGATCCGCGCAGTGGATCTGGAACGAGACGGCTTCATTGAACGAGTACCGCGGCCCGTTGAGGGCCACGAATTGGCTACCGCCGAGAGTGAACTCCACAGTGAGAACCGAGCCCGCGCCGCCGCTCGGCGTGTCGGCCGGTGAGCGTGTCACCCGGTCGATTCGCGAGTCCGGCAGAAGCGACACATAGAATCGGGCTGCCTCTTCGGCCTGCCCGTCGAACATCAGAAACGGCGTCACCTTTTGCATCGTAGAAACTCCTGTTGCACCGAACGACCCGACATCGCTTGAAAAAGGATGCCTATATCCGGTAAGCTAGCGGGGCCCCTCGCGGATTGCCACCTTGACCACTTGCCAACTGACCAAGGCCGACGACCGCCGTAGCCGCACCGCAACGTCCCGCTGCAGCCCGCCGACAGCCGGCAATCCGAACAGCACCTCAATTTCGCAGCCGCCGAATGAGTCGGGCTGGGTTATGTACTGGCCGATGCTGCCGGACTCCTGAACGGGATGCCCCTCGGAAACAGCCTGCCGACGGGCGATCTCGGTCGCCTCGAACGGCGGAAGGTCGTTGTACGTCACGAGCGGCAGCCACAGGCACACGCCGCACGTCCCAGCGATTGCAACAGACAAGAGAACAAATTTAGCAATCTTCCAAGCGATACCCACGCCCTCTGCCGCCGAATTTGAATCCTAAAAGAGTCCGACCACTCTCCCGACCTTGCTTGGCTAAAGTCTAGGCGCGGCCGTGGGCGGCGCTTCGGTTCGTATCGGGCCGACGCCCGTTATCAATATCGGGCTCGGTGGCGAATCGGTGAGCATCAATCCGGATTACTCGAACCGGCCCGGCTACGACACCGGATTCCTCGGCTTCGAAGTCCCTTTCCCGACGCTGACCAACGTCACCCGACCCAAAGCCTTCGCCCAACCGGGTGTCGCCGGAGACACGAAATTCGAGCTGAAGTACTACCACTACAGCGTGATTTTCAACAAGGCGCGGAAGCTCGCGTTCGTGGCCGGCGTCAACCTCGACATGACGGCCCCCTTCCACGCGACCCGCGAAACGGACAGGTGGTCGTACGATCCGCGCGTCGCGCCGAAGGAGGAATTGCAGGCCGGCGAAGACCTCTACAAGGCGAACCCGCTCGACCGAGGCCACCTTGTGCGCCGCGCCGACGCCGGCTGGGGCCACACCGAAGAGGAGGCGAAGCTGGCCAACGACGACACGATCCACTTCACGAACTGCTCCCCGCAGCACGCGATCACGAATCAGGGCAAGGAGAAGATCGTCGATCGCGGCCGGGTGATCGTGGCCCCTCCGGGGCTGAAACTCTGGGGCAAGCTGGAGACACACATCGCGAAGCAGGGCAAAGATGGCGGGCGCAAGATCAGCGTCTTCAACGGGCCGATCTTCCGGACGACGTATCAACTCTACCGCGGCGTCCAGATCCCGAAGGAGTTCTGGAAGATGGTGGTCTTCGCCGACGCCGGCGTTCCTGCTCACGCAGGCGGCGCTAATCGAAGACTTGGAGGAGGAATTCGAGGTCGGCGAGTACAAGTCGGTGAAGCTCAAGATTCGCGATCTGGAAACGAAGACGAAGCTCGACTTCGGCCCGATCCGCGAGTTCGATCTGCTGGAGCGGGCGGGCGCCCACGAGAGTTTCACGGGGGATTCGGCCACGGTGGTGCTGGACTCGGTGGGGGATATGGTACTGTACGTCGACTGGATTCGCGGTTGCACGCCCCGAGCGAGCAGGCAACCGCAAAGCGTTCGACGATTCGCCCTCCGAAAAATTCACTCCATCAATTCGATCTTCAACTCGTTCTTCTCGCCTTCGGTCACGGTCAGTTTCAGCGGGGTCGTTTTGGTACTCGTGTACTTTTCGGGGAGCAGGCTCTTGGCCGTCGAATCCTCGTCGTGGTATTTGCCGGTGTGCACGATCGTCACGGTGTAGTCCCCGGCGGGTAATCCGTCGTAGGGCGTGTAGGTGCTCGGCACGAACGCGCCGTCCGCATTGGTCAACGCATCCGCGATGTACAGGAACTTCTCCGTCGGCTCCTTCACGAATTTGTGGAAGGCGATGGTGGCCCCGACCACCGGTTTGCCGTTGTTCGTCAGAATCCCTTTCACCGGGAGCAGCGGCGCCTTCTTTTTGCCGACGACGCCCGGCTCTTCGGAGAGGGGCGTATCGAGGTTCTCGGGAAGGATGCCATCGAGCATGATGTTGGTGATCCGTGGCCCGTCTCGCTTCATGGTGATCCACGAAATGTGGTCGAACTCTCCGTACTGCACGCCGCGCAGGCGACTGCCTCCACCTGTCGTGGCGAGCTGGTAATAGTTCATGCCGTTGCGAACGTACTTCTGATACCGGTGGACGTGGCCGCAGAAGACGGTGTACTTGCGACCTTCGAGCGTCTTCTCGAAGGCCGCCCAGCCGGTCTTTTCCAAATCTTTGTCCGTCCACATCGGCTTGTGGACAAACACCATCGTCCACTTGACGTCCGGGTTGTCCGCAAGAGCTTTCTTGAAGTACTCGGTCTGCTCCGGCGCGATCTGGCTCGCTTTGCCATCCTCGGAGTTCACGCACAGGAACAGCGTGTTCTTGTAAACGAAGTGGTAGTACTTGCGGCCGAAGCGCTTCGTCCAGTCGGCGTTGAGTTCTTTGTTCGTGAGGTCGTGGTTGCCGGGGACGTAGAAGAAGGGCATTTGCAGTTGGTCGATGTAGCCCGTGAACTCTTTCCACTCCTTTTCCATCACCTCCGCTTTGTTGGTGTAGCCTTCGATCAAGTCGCCGACGCTGACCACGAATTCCGGTTGCAGCATGTTGATGCGCTGTACCGCTTGGCTGAACACCTTGGGCCGGTGACCCCCGGTACGATCCGAGACGACTGCGAATTGGAACTGCTCCGCATCGGCGTTCACCTTCAAACTCGTCCACGGATTCTTCTGCTCGGACGTGACTTGGATGCCGTCGACCAAACCGGCCGCTCGGGTTTTCTCGGACGTTTGCGACCGCGACAGAGCCACGGCCCCACCGATGATCACGATCACACCGACCAACAGCATCACGCGATTCATTGTGGGACTCACTCCGGGAACGTCAGCGATTGAAGTGGATGCTACCACGCCCGTGTGAAGATGCGATGATGTTTTCCCATTCAACATTCCAAGTGCTGAAGCCTGCGAACGCAGCCTCACTTGCTCATTCCGGCGGCGACTTTCTCCGCATCGCGGAAGACCCGCAGGATGTTGCCGCCCAAGATTTTGAGGATGTCGTCCTTCTTGTAACCCCGGTTCAGCAACTCCTGGGTGATGGCCGGGTAGCACGACACATCTTCGAGTTGCTTGGGCAACCGCGAAATCCCGTCGTAGTCCGAGCCGATGCCGACATGGTTGATACCGGCAATTTTGATCACATGTTCGATGTGATCCACGACATCGTGGACGGTTCCGGCCGGGTAATCGTTCTGCTTCTGCCAAGCTTTCATGGCCTCTTTGTACTTGAGTTCGTCGTCGGGATACTTCGCCTTCAAGTCGCGGCCGACATCGAACATCCGCTTCATGGCCCGGGCACCTTCGGGAACCACGAACCCCGAGAAAAAGTTCACCATCGCCACGCCGTTGTTCGCTTTCAAGAGTTTCAGCACGTCGTCGGGGATGTTCCGCGGGTGGTCGGCGATGGCCTTGGCCGAGGAGTGCGAAAAGATCACCGGGGCCTTCGAGATTTTGAGGGCCGCGCGCATGGTCTCCGGCGAGACGTGCGACAAATCGACGAGCATCCCGAGAGCGTTCATTTCCAGGATGACCTCTTCGCCGAACTTGCTGAGGCCGTTGGCCCGCGGCTTGTCGGTGGCACTGTCGGCCCAGGCCAGCGATTCGGAATGCGTCAGCGTCATGTAGCGCACGCCGAGTTTGTAGAGCATGCGAAGAGTACCGAGGGAATTGTCGATGCTGTGCCCACCTTCGATCCCGATGAGCGACGCGATCTTGCCACTCTTGCGAATGCGTTCGATATCGGCGACCGTGTAAGCCATCTCCAACTGCGTCGGATATTGCTTCACCAGTCGATGGATGACATCGATCTGTTCGAGCGTCGTGGTGACGGCCGCCCCCTTCTTGGCCGTATCGACGGGGACGAATGCCGACCAGAATTGGGCACCGACGCCCCCTGTTTTGAGCCGTGGCAGATCGGTGTGAAGCGTCGGCTGATCGCGGGTCAAATCGACCGTGCGGAACGACAGGCCGTCTTGCGTTCGCAGCGCCCAGGGGAGATCGTTGTGGCCATCGAAGACAGGCATCTCGGCGTGAATCTTCCGCGCCTCGTCGCCGATCACAATCGGCCGGGGGGCATCGGCCGCGAGGAGCCAACTGCCTGTCAACACGAGACTGGCGAGGAGAACGAGCCGATTCATGGGACGCTGCCCCGGTGCTGAAGATGATCCGTATCTGGAAATGATAGGAGTATCGGCAAGCCGGCGACGGAGAAGGGTGAAGGCGTGCCGCACCGCGTGAGCGGTCGGGTGGCATGGAAGTCCGATAGCAATTGGAAAAGATCACTCGCGCTTCACCCGACCGCTTACGCGGTGCGGCTCGCCTTAAGACTTACTTCACTTCGATGGTGTACACATCCGAGCCGCCGTCGGCGTTGGAAACGAATGCAATCTGCTTTCCATCCGGTGACCAAGTCGGCGAGGAATCGCTAGCATCGTGCGCCAGCAGATTCCTCGGTTCTTTCCCGTCGGCGTTCATCACCCAAATGTTGGCTCGGCCGCTCTGGCGCGAGACGTAGGCAATGCGCTTCCCATC
>JANXWE010000009.1 GCA_025351325.1 Fimbriiglobus sp. | reverse complement strand
GAAGGGATGTTTGGACACTAGCACTATAACGGATGGCCGGCGAGGCCGTTGTAACAATCGCGTAACGAAGTGAGGGCGAGCCGCACCGCGTGAGCGGTCGGGTGAAACGAAAGTCCGATAGCCATTGCTAGGGATCACTCGCACTTCACCCGACCGCTCACGCGGTGCGGCTCGCCCTCACTTCGTTACGCGATTGTTACAACGGCCTCGCCGGCCATCCGTTATAGTGCTAGTGTCCAAACATCCCTTCGGAGCAACGGATGGCACGCCACGTCACTGCGGTTACCTGCTTGATCCTATTTGCGGCAACCGGTTTCGGGGCGCCGGCGCCGAAGGTGGTTCCGGTCAAGCTCGACAAGGTGCCGGAGCCGCCTGCGGAATTGAGAGCCGTAAATTTATCTTGGGATGCCACCTACCGACACGGCACGGCCGCGCAGTTCGCCGAACTCAAAGCGAAGGCCGAAGCCTTGGTCAAAGAGTTTCCCGGGCGCGACAACGTCAGCCATATTTGGTGCACCGTCGCCGATGTCGCCGCGCAGAGTGGCGTCAAAAAGCATGCGGATTCGATCCGGAAGTACGCCCTCAAGTGTTTGGAATTCAGCAGCAATCCCCTCGAAATTCCCCGGATGTATAGCTACTTGGCCTGCACCGTGAACCTGAGTGGGCACGACTTCCCGAAAGGCCGGCGGCAAGCGGCCGAGTATCTGCTCGCCGGATACCATCAGATGCTGGTTCAAGATTTGCAGGCAGATGCCCCCGCGTTACCGGGCGTGGGCAAGATCGGCGGGTTGGTGGGCAACGGGCCGGATGAGAACGCGATCCGGGCCCAGCACGCCGCGGCGACGGCCGCACGCGAGGAAGCGGTTTTTATCGGGGCGCAAATCGAGCGTCGTGACACCTTGGTTCAACAATTGCGCGATTTGTACAAACCGCACCCCAAAGTCCACGGCCGCAATCCCGAGGGGCCGGACGAACTCCGAGTTTTGGCCATCCGCAGTTTGACCGAAAAACAAACCGACGCACTGATGAAGAAAATCACGGAGTGACTCCGACCGCCCGCGTGGCCGGCGCGCCTTTCCGATTCCCCGCGCCCAACTCGATCCGTTCGCCGCGCTTGCGTTGGCGGTAGTACTTCAGTCCCGGTAAGAAAAACGACAGCGCAGAGACAATTCCGAACAAGAGGTGGCCGACCTTGGGCACCGCCGCCATACCGATGGCCGTGGCCAAGTAAGCTGCCACCCAAATGTAAAACTGGCCCGACAGGGTGCCGGCTTTGAAGAAAAAGACCATCGCGGCGACCACGGCGAGCACCGGCGAGAGCGTGAGGCTCGGCAACCCTTGCACCACTTCAATCAGGAACAAGCCGACGCTGGCGCACGTGCCGCCGGCCCAAGCGTGGGCGATCTGGCGTTCGACGAAGAGCACCGGCCCGCCGCGCCGGCGGAGACGCCAGAAGATCGTGCCCCAGGTGAGCAACCCGGTACCCCAAACCGCGAGGTAGTAGGTGTGCGAATCGATTTGGGCCCACGCCATGATCTGGGTGACGACGCAGAGCACGAAAATGGCGACGCTGTGCCACATCCAGAGCAAGCCCCAATTCTCGAGCACGGCCGCGTGGTGCGTCTCACGCAGCAGCCGCGACACGAACGAACTGAGGCTGCCGGGGGCCACGCTCAAGCGGTCGCCCTGCAAGTAGGCGTCCAGATCCTTTGCCAATCCGCTCGCACTGGCGTACCGCAAGTCCGGCGGCTTCTGCAAACACTTCAGGCAGATCAGTTCAATATCTCGATCGACCGACGGATTCAAATCGCGTGGCGGAACGGGATCTTGCTCCAGCACCAGCAGCAGCGTGTCGAGAGGGTGCGACGTCTGGAACGGTGGCCGGCCCGTCAGCAGTTCGTACAGGATCGCCCCGAGTGAATAGACGTCGGCGGCCGGGGTCAACTCCTTGCGGCTGCCCGCCTGCTCCGGCGACATGTAACTCGGCGTGCCGACGACCGCGCCCGTCCGAGTGAGCGATTCGCTGGAATCGAACGTCTTGGCGAGTCCGAAATCCATGACCTTCGGACTCAGGATGCCACTGGTGGAATCCGAACCGATCTCGGCCCCCATCAAAATGTTGCTCGGCTTCAAGTCGCGGTGCAACACCCCCTCGTCGTGGGCGTGCTGCACCGCTTGGGCAATGATCGACACGATGCGGGCCGCCTCGCGGTTGGGCAGTGGCCCCTCGGCGTGGATGCGTTGCGCAAGCGTCAGCCCGGGCACGTATTCCATGCAGAAGTAGGCTTGGCCGTCGTGGGTGCCGACCTCGAAGACCGTGACGATGTTCGGGTGGTGCAACCGCGCCGCCGCTTCGGCTTCGGCTTGAAACCGGGCGCCGTCGTCGCTGCTGGCGAGGTGAGCCTCGCGGATCATCTTGAGGGCCACAATCCGGTTCAGCGACTTCTGCTGCGCCCGGTAGACGACGCCCATGCCGCCACGGCCGAGTTCGTTCAGCAGGGTGAAGTCACCGAAATCGCGTGGTAACGCGGGCTTCACGGACTCGTCCGAACGCGGTCGAGTGATCCCTTCCGGGTGTGTCGGCCGATGGATTGTCGACTGCGGGGTCGGGCGTTGAATCATTTCGGCGAATTGTGCGACGGCCCAGAGTTCCCGGAGTTCGCCCGCAAATTTGGGGTGCTGCCGGGCCACCGCCTCCACATCGGCACTGCCGCGCTGCCGGAGTTGATCGGTCAGACCGCCCAAAAGTACCGCGAGTTCTTCGTCCCGTTCCGCCACCATGAAACGACCACCTCCCAGTTGGAGAATACTGCGATTTCTCGCTCGCTATAATAGTAGTGTATCGGCCGGCTGTCGGGGTTGTCTCCAGGCGTCGGCGTGGGTATTCCGGTAAGATCGGCAGGCGAGGAAGAGACCATGGCGGCGAAGCGATCGTATCGATGGCTCCTGATTCTCTTGGCCGGGGCCGGGTTGTCGCTCGATCAAGCCACGAAGTACGGCGTCTTTCGCTGGCTCTACAACGACCACCAAACCACCTCGACAGGCACCCTAGAATCCTGGGATTTCGTCAAATCGTGGTATCCACAACGCGCCGAAAATCCACCGCAGCATTATCTCTGGGGCGGCCGGTACGACGTCGTACCGGGTTGGTTCGGGTTCTACGCCCAGTTCACGTCCGAGCCGGATCGCCAACCTTGGACGCACCAGGGCCGAGTACTGCAAACTTGGAGTGCGCCGCAAATGCCCTATGTGAATCAAGGGGCTCTCTTCGGGATGGGCGGTGGCACTTCCGGGGCGATGTGGAACATGATCTTCGCCATCATCAGTCTGCTCGCAGCCCTGGGCATCTCCATCTGGGCACTGCTCCGGGGCAAACGCGCCGACGGCTGGATGTGCGCCGCACTCGGGCTGATTCTCGGGGGCACCGTCGGCAACTGCTACGACCGCGTCGTGTTCGACGGCGTCCGCGACTTCCTCTACTTCTACAAAATCGATTGGCCCGTCTTCAACGTCGCCGATTGCTGCCTCGTCGCCGGGGCAATTATTTTGCTGGGCCACGCTTTCTTGGTGCCGACGCCGAAGGTGGAGGAGAAGTCGGCGACGATCGCACCTTAGCCCAAGTAGGCGAGCCGATTGGCGTGAGCCGTCGGTGCGGTACTTCAACCACCCCAAAAGCTCAACGAATCGGCTCACCGATATTGCCGTCGGCAGTCCAGATGACGAGCGAAAATTCTTGGTTTTTGACGTACTCGTTGGCCGCCTGGCGGGCGTTTTCATCCGGCAACTTTCGCTTCGATCCGCCAGTCGTCCACCACGTACCACTTGTAGGTTTGGCCCCCAGCCGAGTCAATGACCGCGACCCGTAACTTTTGAAATCTCGCAGCAACGTTTCCGGTTCCGGGTCACCATCGATTGTGACCACGATGTGAATGTGATTCGCCATGATCGCGATAGAGTCGAGATACCAACTCCGGTGATTCGCCGTCTCATGAAATTGGTCGAATAGAACTTTGGCCTGTTCCAAGTCCAGAAAGATCGGAGGGCCTTTCATCAATTCCTTGGCTGCGTCTCGTAGTTCCGGAAGTCCGCCGACGCAGGGCTTGCCGGGAAAGTTGTAGTGAATTCGTTGACCTTCTGTGTTCACTCGAATGGCAGAAATGGAACCGCGATTATCCCCTGGTAGCCAAGTTCCGTATGTCGTCCAAGTTAATAACCAATGCCGCATGAGAATTCTCGTCGGTGGTTCGCCAGTACCGCACCGACGGCTTACGCCAGTCGGCTCGCCTGGGTTCCTTTTACCGAGCGATGAGTCAAATTCTTCATCAAGGCGAGCCGACTGGCGTAAGCCGTCGGTGCGGTACTTGTAAAACAACAGGGTGTTCACCTTATCCAAACTTCTTTCACTTCGACACGAATTTGCCGACCGTTTCCAAGAACTCGGCGTTCGTTTCCGACTTCGCCAACTGTTTGATCAGCGGTTCCATGCAGTCGCCACCCTTCATCGAAGTGAGCGACCGTCGCAGCAGTGTGATTCGTTCCAACATCTCGGCCGGCAGGATGCGTTCCTCTTTTCGGGTACCCGATGCCCCGAGGTCAATGGCCGGGTAAATCCGCTTCTCGGCGAGTTTGCGATCCAACACCAGTTCCATGTTGCCGGTGCCTTTGAACTCTTGGAATATCACGTCGTCCATTCGGCTACCGGTTTCAATGAGCGCGGTACCGAGGATCGTTAGCGTCCCACCCTCTTCGAACGCACGGGCCGAACCGAAGAGCCGTTTCGGTACTTCGAGCGCCCGCGTGTCGACGCCACCGGACATCGTCCGGCCACTGCTGGTGTGCTTGTTGTAGGCCCGTGCCAACCTCGTCAGGCTGTCCAGGAGCACGAGCACATCTTTGCCCTGTTCGGCCAACCGTTTGGCCCGTTCGATCACCAACTCGGCCGTGCGGACGTGCACCACCGTTTCTTGGTCGTTGCTCGAGGCAATCACTTCGCCCTTCACGGTGCGGCGCATTTCGGTCACTTCTTCAGGTCGCTCATCCACGAGCAACATGATGAGCACCATCTCCGGGTAGTTCTGGGCCACGGCGCTGGCAATGTGCGACAACAGCACCGTTTTCCCGGAACGTGGCGGTGCCACCAGCAACCCACGTTGGCCCATGCCGATGGGGGTGAACAGATCCATGACCCGGGTGGTGAGGGGCTGAGCACCCGTTTCGAGCTGAATCCATTTGCTCGGGTCGACGGCCGTCAGGTCGTCCCATTTTCGGGTGCGGAATGTCTTGGGGTCGCCACCTTCGATAGCTTCGAGATTCACCAGACGCGGGCCCGTCTGACCGCGCTGCGCCGCGCCGAGTGGCCCGGAGACGAGCATGCCGGGGCGTAGACCAAAGTGACGGATCAAGTCGATCGGGACGAACGGATCGGTCGGTTTGACGGCGTAACTCTTCTTGGGATCGCGGAGATAACCGTGCCCCTTGGAATGCATTTCGAGTACGCCGGAGACGGTCGTCGGGACAACTGCCATAAGGAATCAACTGGGGAAAAGGGGGATGTCGATCGGAACGAGAGGGAATCGGTCGCAGCGATCACCTGGATTCCCACACTGTAACCGAAGTTCCCCGTCCGGCCAATGGGCGAACCAGAATTCGTGGATTTGTGTGGAAATAGGCACTCGGGAACCGGCGGGGGTCGTCCAAGCCAGATAAAAGCGGCGGCCAGGAGTTCTATCCGCAACCTGGTTTCCGGGATCCCTTCTCGGTCGATTGATATCTGAAGAGGGCCAACAACTGCGCTCGGCTATGGACCTCGAATTTGCGGTAAATTTCTTTGATGTGATTGTGAACGGTGTGGCGACTCAGGTAGATGAGTTTGGCAATTTCTTTCTCCGAATGCCCCTCGAGAACAGATTTCATGACTCGGTGTTGGGCTGTGGATAGTGACGCTTCGCACGTCACCAGTTGTTGATCGACACATCCAGTCGTTCCATTGGGATCGACGGTTTCCTCTTCGGACGGATTTGAAATTTCAAATATAAACTCGATCTCTCCGAATTTAGCGATTTGCCCAGGCACCGCTAAATCCGTATGAATCCGCAGCGCACCGAAATACGTGCCGTTGCGGCTATTCAAATCGCAAATCTCCACCCCTGTCGCCCGAGTGCGAAGTTCGGCATGCCGTCGCGACACGCTCCTGTCGTCAATCACAATATCGCAAGTGGGCATCCGGCCAAGAAGGACAACCTCTTGCACCAGGTGATATCGCATGAACGGTGCATGAAAAGTGCGAAGCGCGAATGGTCGTGCGGACATGGCGTTCCGACCTTCCAGAGAATTCGCAATTCAGGCGAAATGGTCGAAAAATGACCCTTTTAGGTCATTGATTCATTCTGCTGACTTCACGAACATACGTTGGGTATGGAAATCCTACTCATTTCTTTGGGGGCCTGCCATGGTTTTCCGTCTGCTTTCGCTCATTTCGTTTGCGGTTTTCGCCAGCGGAGTCCTGGCTCAGAGTACCCAACCAATCACTCACGATCCCGAGTTGGAAATCATCCCCAAGGGCGAAGCCGCACAAATCGAGAATATCGTCCGGTTGACCCTCGAGCAAATGAAGAAACGCTACCCGGGCGACAAACCCGTCGTTCGCGGAGTGCATCCGAAAGACCACGGCTGCGTGACAGCGAAGTTCTGCGTACTTGATGACCTTCCAGAAGTCTACCGGGTCGGCGTGTTCGCAAAACCTGGCCGCGAGTACCAAGCTTTCATCCGGTACTCCAATGCGGACGTCCTGGTTCGCCCCGATTCGACGACCGACAAGCACGGCAGTCGCGGGATGGCGATCAAACTCCTCAAAGTGGACGGGGATCGGTTGATCGCCAAAGACGAACCGATGACGCAGGACTTCCTGATGGTGAACCACCCCGTCTTCGCCTTCGCCAACGTCGAAGATTACGAAGTGCTGAGCCGAGTCCTCCTCGATTCCGAGAACGGGGCCGACGCCGCCGACTTCTTCAAGAAGCGGATCAAGATCAAGGACGGCATGCCGGACGTGACGGATCCCGCGACCCGCCGCGCCTTAAAGACGCTGGGAATCGTCAAGCGGATTCAAAGCCGGACGGTCGACGGCGAGACGGGTGCGTTCCAACCCCCGCCGGCCAGCCCGGAGGAGAACGTGTACCACAGCGGCGCGCCATACCTGTTCGGGAACGACCGCGCGATGAAGTACTCGGTCGCGCCTGCGGTGGCTCAATCGGCGGCGGTGCCCGATATTGCCGATGCCGGCTACCTGCGGACGGCGTTGACGGCGCGGCTCGCCTGTCCCAACACGAAAGAGATCGTCCTGGAGTTCCGCGTGCAGGTCCGCAGCAAGGCCGATCTCAAAGGCAAACTCGAAACCGAGATCGAGGACGCCTGCACCGAGTGGAAGGAGCCGTTCGTGACGGTGGCCCGGATCACGATCCCGATCCAGGATTTCAACACCGAGGCCGCGAAGCGTCGCTGCGAGAATCTCTTCTTCACCCCGTGGCACGGTCTCAAAGAGCACCAGCCGATCGGCGGCATCAACCGCTTGAAGCTCGGCGTCTACGACGCCTCGTCGGCGTTCCGCCACTTCCCGAAAGAGCCGTCCGGATACTAAAGTACGAACGCTTTTTCTCCGGAGCCTCGGCATGCTGCTCGACACAATCGTGGAATGGGTGCGTCTGTTCCTGCACGGCTTCTGCGTGTCGCTGGTGCGGCCGGGGATCGTGATCTTCCTGGCCCTCGTGCTGCTGGGGATGGGCCGCGGACTCGGGCTGCCGCTCCTCTTTTGGCGACCGCGCGAGAAGTCGAAGCGCCCCGCGGCGGGCAAGACGGAGGCCGCGCCTTGGCCCCAATTCCTGGTGGGGATCGGCATCGGGGCCTTGCTCTGGCAGGTGCTGTTGGCGGGGTACCTGTTCGAGGAATTCGCGACCAATTACACGCTCGACCGCCCGCCGTTCTGCGAGGTGCGGAAGGATCAATTCGACGGCCTCGAACTCCACAACACGAAGGTTCCGGCGCTGCAGACCCGCACCTTTTGGAGATACGTCTTCGAGTTTCCGGAAGTGGATGTCAATTTCAGCCAGCGGTTTCGCTACGACCCGCTGGCGTTCACCAGTCTGTGGGCTTACGCCGGCTCCGTCGTGTCGGGCGGACTGTTGATCGTCGTGGCCGCGGCGGCGGTCTCGGCGGTGCTGCCGCTGCTGACGTGGCTGCTGGTGCGCCGCGGGAGGACTTGGACTCCGTTCCAACGCCCCTCGAAGCCGACGACGCTACCGAGGTCGCCCTGGCTGCCCGGCGGGATCGTCGTCGGCATGTTCGGGCTTTCCTGCGTGACCTGGGGCTGGTTCCAGACGCCGGTCTCGCAGACGACGGGGCAGGTCATGACCACGGTGGCCGACTGGGGCACGGCGAGCGGCCGGCGGGCGGGGGTGGACGCCAAAATCAAAGGCCTCGAGCGCAAACGAATAAGTCGGGACGACCGCGCGGCGATCGACAAATTGGAGCGGGACGGAGCCGCCGAAGCGAAGGCGTGGTACGCGCCGTACTACCCCGTGTACGGCGCGTTCGTGTTCAACTTTGCCCTCATCTCGGTCGTCTCCATTGCGATGATGTGTCTTCCTCGTCGGCTCAGCTTCTTCACCCCGGCCTTGGGCATCCTGCTGCTGCTGAACCTGTTGATCGTCTCCAGCACGTTGATGAACTATTTCTCGCCGATCCCGGGCGAGTTTGTGGCCATCGTGCTCTTCGGCGTCGTGGTGCTCTCAGGCCGTGCTTACAAGCTGAAGTTTCCGAACATGGGTGACGCTTACGATGTACCGCTCGATTTGAACGCGTTCTACTTGGAGCGGGCCGCCCTGGAAGCCGGTCACACCACAATCGGTTTGGCGCCCTCGAAAGCGACTGCGGCCTTCTCACCGACGTGCGCGTTGCTCAAAACCGAAGCGATCCCGTTCGGTCGCCCGCATCAGAGAGCGAAACCCAAACTCGCCATCGTCTGCGCCAGCGGCGGTGGCAGCCGAGCGGCGGCATGGACGATGAAAACGCTGATCGAAATCGAGAAGGCCTTCGCGGCGACCGGCGTCGCGTTCCCCTATCAAGTCCGGCTCGTGACCGGGGCCTCCGGCGGCATGATCGCCGCCACGTACTACGTCGCCAGTCTCGCCGAACCGGACGGCACCCCGGCCGTGCGCCGCAACCTCAACCTGACCGAGGCCGACCTGTTCGACGGCGTCTGCGCGGATTTCCTCACGCCGATGATCCACACCTTGGTCTCCCGCGATCTTCCGTCGCTGTTCTCCCCGATGCATTTGGGGCGCCACGACCGAGGGGCGATCCTGGAGCGGGAATGGAAAACCGCACTGCACGGCCAACTCGACCAGACCTTCTCGGCCATGCGCCCCGGTGAGGAAGCGGGCTGGCGGCCTTCGCTGATCTTCTCGCCGATGATGGTCGAGGACGGCCGACAGCTCTTCATCAGCAACCTCGACCTGTCCCGCGTCGTCCGGAACAGCGCGGCGATCCTTGGCGAAGGGGTGCCCGCCAACCCGCTCAACCCCCCAGATGCTGCCGGGCGACGGTTGCTCTCACGCGAGGGGATGGAGTTCTTCCGGGCGTTCCCCGGCGCGACCGACTTCCGCCTCGGTACAGCCGCGCGGATGAGCGCCTCGTTCCCCTACGTGCTGCCGGCGGCCTACCTGCCCACCAACCCGCCGCGCCGCGTTGTGGACGCCGGCTACTACGACAACTACGGCGTTGGCATCGCCGCTTCTTGGCTCTTCAACCACGCCGAATGGATCCGCGACAACACTTCCGGGGTGGTGGTGATCCAAATCCGCGATGGCGCGAGCGGCCCTTCGCGGCGGCGCGAAGCGGTCACCGATTCGTTCCCGTCGATCCCCGCCGCCGGGCTGCACTGGCTCACCAGCCCGGCCAGCGGCCTGTGGTCGTTCCGCCAAGCCGCGCACGCCTTCCGCAACGACAACCTGCTGCACCTGCTCGACGACGTCTTCGGCGCTGGCGGGTCGCCGCCGGGCTTCCTGAGTACGATCGGCTTCGAGTTCCCGCAGGGGGACGACGTGGCCCTAAATTTCACCCTCACCGAAGGCGAGCGTGAAACGATTCACGCCGCCGCGACTCAGCCGGAATTCCGATCCCAAATGAGTGCGTTGCTCGAATGGTGGCACGCCTAGCCGTTGGTTCGTTCCCGAGTTTCTCCCGAGAAAAATCCCATGATCGGACGTTCCGGCAACGACTACCCGTTCAGCAAACTCCTGTCGTACGGGATGACACACTTCGGGTTCCTCTGGCGCATCGTCAACGGCATCCCCCCGTTGGCCCGCTGGGTGAACCGGCGGCTGATCAACCGTGCCGTGGAACGATCCGCGAGTCGGCCGAACCCGTACAGCACGCTCGCCGACTACACGTCGTGGGAATCGCTCACCGACAAAACGTGGTTCGGCCGTCACTTGCAACAGCCCCCTGCGCCAGCTCGGCCGCTGCCAGCGGTCGCCGACGTGGTCGCCCTGTTCGACCAGCGGCTCCGGAAGCCGGGCCATTCTGTCGAGTCCGAGAAATCGACACTGCTGTTCCCCTCGTTCGCGCAGTGGTTCACCGACGGGTTCCTGCTCACCGACTCGGCCAATCGACTGAAGACCCACACGAACCACGAGATCGATTTCTCGGCACTCTACGGCTTAAAGAAGGAGGAGTCAGAGTGTCTGAGGCTAAAAAGCGAGAGGATCGGTGAACGCGGCCGGCTCAAATCGCGGATGATCGGGAACGAGGAATACGCGCCGGCGTATTTCACGGACGACGGCCTCACCGTGAGGCCGGAGTTCAAAGCGTTGCGATCGCCGCTGCACTTGCCACCGGACTGGCCCCCAGAAAAGCGCCGCACGCTCTTCGCCTTCGGCGGCGAACGAGCCAACGCCACACCTCAGACGGCGATGCTCAGCACGCTCTTCCTGCGCGAGCACAACCGCTTGGCGGGGCTTCTCGAAACGCAGCATCCCGGCTGGGACGACGAGCGCGTGTTCC
Organism: Fimbriiglobus sp.; assembly: GCA_025351325.1. Classification (GTDB taxonomy): domain Bacteria; phylum Planctomycetota; class Planctomycetia; order Gemmatales; family Gemmataceae; genus JALHQU01. Next base: position 8,324 of record JANXWE010000009.1, on the reverse strand, counting down.
AAACCGCGCGCAACACCACGACCGTACTGTTGATCAAGGTCGTCATCGAAGAGTACATCAACCACATTTCGCCGTACCACTTCCACTTCCTCGCCGACCCCTGGTCGGCCTGGAGCGCCAAGTGGAACCGCCCCAACTGGTGCGCGGTGGAGTTCAACCTCCTCTACCGCTGGCACAGCATGGTGCCGAGCCAGATCGAATGGACGGGTGCCACGGTGCCCCTCCACGAGTGGGTGTTCGACAACGACCCGCTGACCGAATCGGGCTTGGCCGGAGCGTTCGTGGCCACGAGCCGACAGAAGGCGAACCGACTCGGCCTCCACAACACGCCGGATTACCTGCTCCACCGCACCGAGGCACCGAGCATCCAACAAGGCCGCGATGCCCAACTCGGCAGCTACAACGAGTACCGGGTGGCCGTCGGCTTCCCCCGCGCCGAAACCTTCGCAGACATCAGCAGCGATCCCAAAATCTGTAGCGAGCTTCGGAAACTGTATACCGAGCCGGACAACGTCGAATTCTACGTCGGCTTGTTCGCGGAGGACCCCCGGCCCAACGCAGCGATCATGGGGCTGATCGGCCGCTTCGTCGCCCTGGACGCGTTCTCACAGGCCCTCACGAACCCGCTGTTGTCCGAGCATGTCTTCAACGAGAAGACCTTCGGCCCCGAAGGGATGAAGTTCATCGAATGCACCCACACACTCGAAGACGTTCTCCGCCGCAATATTCCCGACGCAGTCGACGTTCCTGTCGGCAGTGTGACGATGACTCAGACTCGATAAATTTTTGTCATGTGTCCCGAGGGGAGGAATTCAGCTTGGTTGATCGCGGGAAACACGAAATCCACTAAAAATCCTTTGGCGCACCCGACAAAAAATTCCGCTTGCGGGTCGAACGGGTGCCAGATATAGCCACAGCACTTCGGAATCGTTCTCGATGACCTGCGGAGCAGATCATGCATCGGAAAGTCTGGCTCGGATGGTTTGCGGTTCTGCTCTTCGGCTCGGGGTTGGGCTGTCGCCACGCCACCAAGAAATACGACACGAGCGTACCGCACGTCGAGGAATTCAACGCCCCGCCAAAAGAGGCCCGCTACGATAATCCTCCGGAATCCGGGTACAAGAAACCGGATCCGAAAAAGGAATTCCGCCCCGGCCCCGGCGGGCAAGGTGGAGGAGGTGGCGGCGGGTTGGGTGCCCCAGGCCAAGGTGGGCCGGGCCAATGAAATGGACGGCTTCTTTCCCGGCACGGGTCACTCGGGTATGGTAACGCTTTAATAAGCCCCATTCCCGACCCCGTGGCCGCGATGATTCTTTCGCCGGAACAGTACACCGCTTTGCGTTCCGGATTGAATGCCGACCTCGGGCTATTCTTGCCGGAATTACTGGTTGCTGGCACTGTTTTGCTCGTACTCGCCCTGCGGTTGTTCCGCGCGTTCGACCGCGTGAACAGGAATGCCATTGCCGTCTGGCCTCTAATCGGGGCGTTGACGTTTCTCGGCCTGCAATGGTACGACCTCTTCCACGGACTCCGCGGCGGCGCGATCTTCACCGGCCTGCTCCAAGTCGACGCATTCGCCACGTTTCTGCGAACCTTGCTGATCCTCTTCGCCCTCGGCGCCCTCTGGCTCGGTGGCATCACCGGGCTGCCCGACCGCGAGGATTCCGCCGATTACCTCGTGCTGTTGCTCGGCGCCACCCTCGGGATGATGGTGATGGTCTCGGCGAACCACTTGATGATGGTGTTCCTCGGACTCGAAATGGCGAGCCTGCCCTGCTACGCCCTCGCCGGCTTTTTGAAGGGCCGCAAGGCCGGCAGCGAATCGGCATTGAAATACGTGCTCTACGGTTCGGCAGCATCCGGCGTGGCCCTCTACGGTATCAGCTTGCTGGTGACCAAATTTGGCACCGGCTCCCTCTCCGGCATCGCCCATGGCTACGCCGACCTCGTGAAGAGCGGCGGCATTGACGGCCTGACCTTCGCCGCGACGGCACTGTTGCTCGCGGGCTTCGCCTTCAAGCTCTCAGCGGTGCCCTTCCATTTCTGGCTGCCGGACGTGTTCGAAGGGGCCGCGGCGGAAGTCGGTGCGTTCTTATCGATCTCGAGCAAAGCCGCCGCCGTCGGGTTGACCGCTCGATTCTTGCTCATCCTCCAACGCGAAGTTGGCCCGCTCGACGCAGCGCTACTTCCACGCACGATTGGCATACCGCTGTTGATCTTGGCGATGCTGACGATGACGCTCGGGAACTTGGCGGCACTCGGCCAAACCAACTTGAAGCGGCTGTTGGCCTACTCGACCATCGCCCACGCCGGGGTATTGCTGCTCGGGCTGGCGATCTTCACGGCGGACGGAGCCTCGGCAACGCTGTACTATTTGATCGGCTATCTCCCGACGAATTTAGCTGCGTTCGGCATCGTGGCCATTCTGCGGAACCGTGCCGGCATCGAAACGATGGATGGGTTGCGTGGCCTGGGGATTCGCTCTCCCGCGTTGGCCGGTGCCCTCGCGATCAGCGTGCTGAGCTTGCTGGGGCTGCCCCCGCTGGTCGGCTTCGCCGGGAAATTCCAAGTCTTTGAGGCGCTCTACGAAGCGGGTCGGGTCAACCCGACGTTGGCCACCTGGAGCACCATCGCACTGGGCGTGGCAGTTCTCAACACGGCGATCAGTGCTGGATACTATTTGAAAGTGTTGAAGGTGAGTTTCTTGGACGAAATAGAAGATGGGGCGAAACCGATTGCCGCCGGGTTCTCGGCCAAACTGTTCTTGGGCCTGCTGACCATCGCCATCGTGGTACTGGGAGTCGCCTGGAACCCGGTGATGCAGTTCACCACACGGGCTGTTGCGGGGATGGGTTGAACCCATTCAAACTACGACACGCCCTTTTTGCCCTTCTTCAAGCTGCGGTTCTTATGTTTGCGGGCGCGGACTCGCTTTTTGTTCGCGTTCCGCAACGACTTCGATTTGTGCTGGATGCCCATAGTTGGGTACCTCCGTTAGATGGCTCGGTTTCGTGTGAAACGCAATTATAGGAACTCCGGGGCCATTTGACGGCGCCAGCTTCTATTCTAACCCTTTCGGTTGCCGTTTCCGTGGGTTGGGCCGTGCTAATGGACATTCCCGTCAAGAAGATTGTGCGTTTGCTCGGCGACGAGCAGGCTCCGGAGTTGCGGGCCGCCGCACTTCACGTGCTGGCCGAACTCGGGCTCAAAGACGCGGAAATCCTCGGGGCCATGCAGGCGAAGCTCAAAGATCCGGACGGAATCGTCCGCGAAGCGGCGATCGTCGCGGTCGGCAAATTGAAACTGACCAAGAGTTTGCCGACGCTGCTGGAGCGGATCAAACAGGGCGGCACCGAGGCCGCGTTGGCGGCGGAAGCGGCGGCGAAACTGGGCGCCAACGGGGTGACGAGTTTGCAAGCGATGCTGGCCAAGGCCACACCGGGGCTGCGGAAAACCATCGCGGCCGCACTCACCGGCGCCGTGGCCACGAACCCGGATGCGGCGCTGGCTGTGCTCACCGATCCGGATCATCACACGGCCAACGCGGCGGCGAATTCACTGATCAGCCGTATTCCAATGATGTCAGCCGACCACAAGAGCACGCTCGTGGCGGGCCTCATGGCGGTGGCGTCGAATAAGAAGGCCAAGCTGCTCGCCCCGGCCGAGTTCACGGTGGTGCGCGTGCTGTCGTCCCTCAATGATCCGAGCAGCGCCGATGTGCTCTGGGCACGCACCCAACCGCCGTACCCCATTGAACTCCGTGCGGCGGCTCTGCAAGCCGTCGGCGGTTGGCTCGACAACCCGACCAAAGAGCAATGGCGCCGGCTCTTTGCCTGTGCCACAGATACGAATTTCCAGATTGCGGCGCCGGCCCTCGCTATGCTGACGCGGATTCCCGTTTCCGAAAAGCAACTCGCGGAATGGGTCGGTTTGCTGCACGCCCCGGATATGGCCGCACGGCGGTTGGGTATCGAAAAAGTCGGCGACCGCGACACGGCGGAAGTGGCGGCGGGACTGATGGAGCAATCGAAGCATGCCGACCGCGTGTTGCAAGAGATGGCTACGGCTCGCCTCGGCAAACTCAACCACGGGCGCAAAGCTCTCGTGGCGGCGTTGTTGAGTGCGGAATCGATGGACGACCTCTGGCGGCTGGCCCGAATCATCGCCCCGTTCGCCAAGACGCTGGCCCCGGCCGTCCGCACGGAAATTGTCGAGCACCTCTGCCAAGAGATCGAAGCCGAGAGCCACAAAGGCGATCCGCTGGTGTTCCTCCTCCGCGAAGCCGACCCGGCGGCGCTGCGTGATGAACTCTTCGAGAAGGCCGTGGCGAAGCGGAAGAAGAAAACCTACCCCGTCGCGTTGCTCTACTTGAAGTGGCTGGCACGCGACCCGGCCATCGGCTTCCCGATCCGGCTCGAACTCGCCATGAATGGCTTGAAAGTGTCGAGCAAAGACGTGAGCCACGAATCCCGTGCCAACGATGCCAGCCTGAGGCACTTCTCGCACGTGCTCGCCACCGATGCCGGCGAAGTGCAGAGCCAAATCGAGAAGGCCAAGTGGCTCGACGACGCGGATCTGTTCTACCTCGGGTTCCACTTCGCCGAGCAATTCTTGCAAGAGAAAGCGTTCGGGGCGGCCGTGTTGCAGCACCTGCTGAAGACGGCGCCGAAATCCAAACTCGCGGCGAGTGCGAAGAACAAGTTGAAGACCGTGGTGCTGAAGTAATGCCGCTCGATGAACGTGTCCTGTGCATCGCCGCGTCTCACTTCCGCAAGGTCGGCGCGTTCGAGGGGTTCTACAATCCGGTTGCCGGTGATCGTGAAGCGTTGCTCGATCCCGCGCAGTACCGGTTCCTGCCACGCTTCGATATTGAAAGCGATCCCGAGTGGTTGCAGCTCATCCCCTACGTCGTGCTGGCGTGTGGGCCGCGGCTGTTCCACTACCGCCGTGGCAGCAGTGGTACCGAAGCACGACTGCGGGCACTCCGCTCCGTGGGCATTGGCGGGCATATTTCCGAAGCGGATGCCGCAGGCGGTGGCGGCGCGTATTCCACCGGGATGGCCCGTGAAGTCGACGAAGAGGTGAGTCATGCCGCCGTCGTCCGCGAGCGGCTCCTCGGCTTCATTTACGATCCGCGAACCCTCGTCGGCAGCGTCCACTTGGGCGTGGTGCATCTCTGGGAGTTGGCGGAACCATTGGCAACGCCGAAGGAATCGGCGATTGATGAAGCGGGATTCGCTCCGCTCATGGAATTGCGAAACGAGCGCGAGCAATTCGAAACGTGGAGCCAATTCGTCTTCGCCGAGTTGTGATTGCTGAACCGGAGCATAAAAAAATCCGGGCACTATTCCTAGTGCCCGGACTACCAAGCATACTGTCGGGTCCCGTCCATCCCTTCGGTAGCCTGATTGCTAAAACCGTTCCCCCCTCGGAACGGAGAAAGCACACAGGTCTTTAGGTCATGCAATCGGACGGAGCAACCCAGTCGGTCGGAATATCGGACAACTGCCGAAGGCCTTTCGTGGCCTCGGCTAGGAATTACTGCGGAGCCGCAACGGAGTGCCTTGTTCCCAGTCATTCGGGATCGGGCGGAGCTGTTCTTCTTCAGTGTAACGCCAATGGGCGACCGCCTCTTCACCGAGTTGCCACGAGAACGCTGCCGAGCGGCCGTTGATCCGGGTCGGGAAGTCGACGCGGCCGTTGGTGAGATCGACCAGCGAGACACCGAGTTCGTCGAGTTCGGTGAGCGCTTTACCGTAATTTTGCTCCGCTTTGGCCACTTCTTCCCGGAGGGAGTAGCGCCGATCACGGGCCGCCCATTCCAGTTGGCGACGGTTGCGGTCGAGCTGATCTTGTTCGACCGTGAGATCGAGCAAAGTTTTTTTAGAGTCGACGATATCCCCCACGATCAACTTCACGAGTGGCAGCATCTGCCGTGCAGTGGAGAGATCGACCGGGCCTGTCTTCCTGCGAGACTTCTCGTTCGATCCGGAAGTCCGCTTTGGAGAACTGTTCATGATTGGCTCCCCGTTAGGTATAAATCGAAAGTATGCATCATCATCCCAATTATAGTACCTTCGCCAGCCGGTGCGCTTTCGCAGAGTGCCGATCTCGAAAGTTTTTTCTCGTTCCACCCCCTGGAGTGATACGCCAAGTTGGCGTTTCTCTCGACACTATTCTATACTTTCATGCTCGGGCTAGAATTTACCTGATTCCTCGACCGGACGAATGTTGCTATGTCGTCTGCCCCGGTGATGAGCACTCTGCCAGAAATCGATGGGTTTCTGAACGGCTTGATCGAGTCGAAAGTCCTCGACCGGGGGCGGGTACGGAGTGCTTGGGACGCGTATCGAAAAGAATCGGCGTCGCCCGATGTTTCCGAACTGGCAGGATTCTTGGTGCAACGCGGATTGTTGACCGGCTATCAAGCCGAGCGCTCCGCCAGCGGCGAAGCCGAAAAACTATTGCTCGGGCCTTATCTTCTGCTCGAGCCACTGGGTGCGGCCCGCTTCGGAACCGTCTTTCTGGCTCTCCACCGCGGTGATCGCCGCCGCTTCGCCGTCAAAGTTCTCCCACTTCGCAATCTTTGGAAAGTCCAACAGGCGAAGAAGCAGACGGCCCTCTTCCAGACGATGCCGCCACAGCGTGCCATCGTGCCGCTGGTGGAAGTCGATACCGCGAATGGTTCGCATTACCTCAGTTGGCCGTTCGTCGAAGGGGAAACGCTGGCCGCATTGGTCAAACGTACGGGGCCGCTCCCCGTTGGCGAGGCGTGCCGGGTTTTCGCGGAAGTGGCGGATGGGCTGGCGATGTGCCACGCGGCCGGCTTGTTCCACGGGATGCTCAGCCCCGGCAACATCCTCCTCGGCACCGACGCACACGCTTCACTACTCGATTTGGGCCTCGGTGCGATCCTCGCCGAGAACATGGACGACGAATCCATGCTCGACACCATTTCGACGGCGAATTCCGCCCTCGAAATGATGAACTACAGCCCGCCGGAAACGATCTCCGACCCGTCGGTGCGCAATGCCGCTGCGGACGCCTACGGGTTCGGTTGCGTGATGTACACGGTCATCACCGGCACCCTGCCGTTCCCCGAGGGCAGCGTCGTCGACAAGATGATCGCGCACCAAACGCGGATGCCGGTGTCGCTACGAACCTTGAACCCGGATCTCCCCGCGGAACTCGAAGAGTTGATCGTTTCGCTGTTGCGAAAACTTCCGGACAGTCGCCCCGGGATGCGCGAAGTGAAGGACGCACTCGAAGCCATTTCGGTCGGGCTCCCGGTCGATGCGCCTGAGACCGTCCCCTTCGGAAAGTTGTCCCTCGGGTACGATCAAGTCGAAGAGTTGCTCGCGGAGGTTCTCGCGACACAATCGCCGGCGCACGAAGTGCCGCCGCGAGCGGTTCCCGCCAAGCCGTATCGGGCGACGCCGAGTCACTTGAGTTTGGAAGGGCTAATCGATTTCGATGTCCCAAGCGATGTCCAGAGTGCAAACTCGCCGGTGTCGTTTCGTCCGACCAGCGAGATTCCGGAACAGAAACCTCCACCGCAGTTGACCCCGAAATCAGTCGACCGTGCCGCGTCGGTTCCGGAATTGCTCTTGCCCGTCGGGGGTGTTCTGCGAACGCTCTCGCTGCCGAATTCCTCCACGGCTGCGGCGGTGGCAAAAACAATTCCCCCCGGCCCGGTCTCGGCCAAGAATTGGGAACGCCCGCCCGCGCCGGTCAACTGGGACGCCGCCCCGGCGAACCGAGATCCCCATCCCGTTCGACCCCAGGTCGTGATTCCCCCGCCGCCCCAGTTCACCACCATGCTGAGCCGAGGGCTGCGCAAGAAAATCCTCTTCTGGAAACCGTCGGCCGATACCGTGCAGCTCAGTGTGTTTGGCACGCCCGAAGTGGCCCCCGGTCAACGGGTCAATTTCCTAGTCTACGCCCACTCGCCCGAAGCCTTCTCGAACGTCGTCACCCTATGCCGAGCCTTGCGCTCCGACTCCGATCTCCTCGGCGCCGGCTACCTCGACGTCCCGGTTCCGCGCGGCACCGATGTCAGCATCCACTTGGCTCTGACCTACGCCGGCGTGGCCAAGTCGCTGGTGAAATTCACTTGGATCGGCCAGACGCAGCCACGCACGTTTGAAGTGTTCGTCCCTTGGGAAAGCCCGACCGGCCTCACATCCGGGGTCGTGACCGCCGGCATCGACACGACCGTGGTCGCCACGATCCCCCTGCATTTCATCATCCCGTCCCGGCACGCTTGAAACGGTTCTCGGCGAGCCGAACCGCGTGAGCGGTCGGGTGGAGCGAACCGGATCACC
>JANXWE010000381.1 GCA_025351325.1 Fimbriiglobus sp. | reverse complement strand
GCGTGAGCCGTCGGTGCGGTACTTCTCAAGTCACGACCACGCAAACTCATTCGGCAAACCGACTGTTTCAACAGCTGGTAATTCTGCAAGTATTGCACCGACGGCTCACGCCAGTCGGCTCGCCAAGACCAGTTTCCGCTTTCGCCCATCCGAATTTGAGCTTGTTTCCAAGGGAAGCCTACCTAACTTATCTTTTGAAAATCGAAGTGCCTGGATCGGGGCGAACTTGAAGGAGAAACCGATGGCTCTGCGGTGCATGTTGGTCGTGGCTCTGGCATTCGGCTCGGTGGCGAGTCTTTCGGCCCAGGAAAAGTTGAAGTTCGAACCGAAGTTCGAGGCCAACAAGGCTTTCTACCAAAAGGTTTCGACGAACGTCGAGCAAGTGGTGAAAGTGCAAGGGGGTGCCGACCTCAACTTGAAGCACCAGCAGACGTTCCTCTTCAAATGGCTGCCGGTGAAGCTCGAAGCCGACAAGTGGACGGTCAAGCTGACGATCGAAGGCGCGATCTTGAAAGTGGACATCGCCAGCAACCCCGTCAATTACGATTCGACCGCCGAGCAGCCCGCCGCGGGGAACAACCCCGGCTTGGCCGACTTCTTCAAGAACCTCATCGGCACCGAATTCACGATCACCTACGGCAAGGGCCTGATCGTGGAGAAGGTCGAAGGCCGCGACGAATTCCTGAAGAAGCTCGGTACCAGCAACCCACAAATGGGCGAGCTACTGAAGAAGTTGCTCACCGAAGAAGCGCTCAAAGAGATGGCCGACCCGACCGCCGGGCTGATGCCGGGCGTCGATAAGGCCGCGGGGATCGCCGCCGGCGAAACTTGGGAAAAGAAGACCACCATGCCTCTTGGCCCGATCGGCACTTACGATCGCACGCTGAGCTTCAAGTCCATCGGCAAAGACACGGAAAAGAAAGACCTCGACAAAGTCGAAGTGACGGCCAAGTTGGTGTACAAAGCCCCGGCGGCCGACGCCGACGGACTGCTGTTCCGCATCAAGGGTGCGACCCTCGATACGGTCGATCCGAAAGCGGGGGCGTTCTTGTTCGATTCGAAACTCGGCCAAGTTGTATCGGGGACGATTGCGGTGCGGATGACGGGCAAATTGAACGTCACCATCGGCACCACCGAGACCGAAGTGCAATTGGTGCAGGATCAATCGACCACGATCGAAACGTCCGACAAGAGCTTCTTGCCCGCCAAGAAGTAACGTCTTTGAGAAAAGTGACCCGAAGCAACCCGACGGTTCCCGTCGGGTTGCTTCGTTCCAGGAGTTTGCATGATGCGGATCGTCGTTCTCGGTTCCCGAGGTCAACTCGGGCGCGACCTCCTTCCGCGCTTGCCCGGTGATGTGATCCCGCTGACACGTGCCGAGATTGACTTGGCACAACCGCAATCCCTGTTGGAACAATTGGCGACCCTGAAGCCCGATCTCGTCATCAACTGTGCGGCTTACAACCTCGTGGACAAAGCCGAGACCGAGCCCGACCTCGCATGGCGCGTCAACGCCATCGGAGTTCGCGATCTCGCCCGCGCATCACAGACCATCGGTGCCCGCTTCGTCCATTTCAGCACCGACTACATATTCGGTTTGGATTCCAAACGAAACATACCACTCGGCGAAGAGTCCCTTCCAGGCCCGGTCAGTGTCTATGGTGCCAGCAAGCTGGCCGGGGAGCAGTTGGCGTTGGCGGCAAACCCCCAAACCTTGGTGATCCGCACCTGCGGCTTGTACGGTGTCTGGGGCAGTGGCGGCAAAGGGGGCAACTTCGTGGAGACGATGTTGCGGCTCGCGGGGCAAGGCAAACCGTTGAAGGTGGTGGACGACCAGTATTGCACACCCACGTCGACGGTCGATCTCGCCGAAGCCACGGTTCAGTTGCTGGCGACCGGGGCCACGGGGCGATTTCACATCACGAATGCCGGGGCGACGACCTGGTTCCAACTGGCCCGTGAAATTTTTCGGCAATCGCAGTTGAGTGTCGATCTCACGCCGATTTCGAGTGTGGAATTCAACGCCCCGGCCCGCAGACCCGCCTACAGTGTGTTGGATTGCGGAAAACTGGCGGGGTGCGGAATTGTCCTCCCAATGTGGAATGACGCACTCGGAAAGTACCTTGTGGAACGCCGATCTCGAACCGGGTGACCGTGGAACGGACGAATCCGCACGAATTTTGTCCAATATCGTTTCGGACGCTTGACAGGTACCGATTCAGGCCTAAGATTGTGTGAGACTGAATCTCAGAGTTAGTTCCCACCCACGATTTTACCCATGCTCATCCCACTCGACATGTTGAAACCCGGCGAATGGGCCGACGTTGCCGAAGTCGGGGGCGATTCCGCTTGGGTCGTGCGATTGGCCGAACTCGGCTTGCGCGAAGGGTGCCGCCTGCAAGTGCTGCAACCCGGCTCCACCTGCTTGCTGAAAATTGCCAATTGCCGCCTCTGTTTACGCTCGGGTGAATCGTCTCAGATTCTCGTGATGCCGGTCCGCGGATGATTCCCCTTTCGACTCTCAAACCCGGCCAGCACGCCCGCGTGGAATCGCTCGCCGGAGAGCCGGCCTTGATTCAGCGACTCTACGAGTTTGGCCTGCTCGAAGGCGAAGACGTCGAGATGCTCGCGGTCGCCCCGCTGGGTGATCCCGTTGAAATCCGCATTGGCAACACCCGCCTGAGTTTGCGCATCCGCGAAGCCGCTTGCGTCACCGTCTCCCTTCTGTGATTGATCCATGACTCCGAACACGATCACCGTCGCCTTGGTCGGAAACCCCAACGCCGGGAAATCGACCTTATTCAATGCTCTTTCGGGCCTCCGCCAACAGGTTGGCAACTATCCCGGCGTCACCGTCGAAATGAAAAAGGGGCACTTCACCGTCGGTGACATCCGTGTGAATTTGATCGACCTGCCGGGCACGTACAGCCTTGCGGCTCGCAGCCCCGATGAACTCGTCGCCGTCGATCTGCTCCTCGGTCGACTTCCGGATGAGCCGGCGCCCGATGTGGTGCTGTCCATCGTCGATGCGTCCAATTTGGATCGGCACCTCTACCTCACCACTCAGTTGCTCGAGCTAGGCAAACCGGTGGTGGTCGCTGTGAACATGGTCGATCTCGCCGCCACGCAAGGCATCGGTGTCGATTGTGCTGCATTGAGTCGAGATTTCGGAATCCCGTTTCTGCCGGTGCAAGCGAACCGTGGCGTCGGCCTTGATGTCCTTCAAGAGAAACTTTTAGAAGCCGCGAAATCCGGTACAGCCCCGGAACCGCTCGCGTTACCCGCCGCACTGGAGCACGAAACCACCCGGCTGGTGGTCAAACTCGGCACGGCCGTGTCGCCCTTTCAAGCCCGCCGGTTGATTCTGGACGTCAACGGTGCCACGGAACAATGGTTCGTGGCCAAACTCGGCGATGGGCTGTCGCAATCGCTCGGCGAAATTCGGGCACGTCTCGCGGCGGCCGGTTGCCCGGTGCCCGCGGTGGAAGCCCGGACACGCTTCGCTCGCATCCGGGAAGTCGTGGCTAAATGCGTTAGCAAGCCGACGATCCGACCGGTGAACCGGACGGATCGCATCGACCGCGTGCTGACACATCGTCTCTGGGGTTCCCTCTTCTTCTTCGCGGTGCTGTTCCTGGTGTTCGTGTCGATCTTCTGGGCGGCCAAGCCGCTCATGGATCTCATCGACCAAGCCACCAAATGGCTGAGTTCGCTCGTCGAAGGTGCCATGCCGGTGGGGCCGCTGCGGTCGTTGATCACCAGTGGCATCATCGCCGGAGTCGGTGGCGTGCTGAAGTTCCTCCCACAAATTTTGATCCTGTTTGCGTTCATCGCGGTGCTCGAAGATTGCGGCTACATGGCCCGTGCGGCCTTCCTGATGGATCGCATCATGAGCCGCTGCGGACTCAGCGGCAAATCGTTCATCCCCTTGCTGTCGTCGGTGGCCTGCGCCATCCCCGGCATCATGGCCACCCGGGTGATCGAGAACCGCCGCGACCGCTTGGCGACAATTCTGGTCGCTCCGTTGATCTCGTGCTCGGCCCGCCTCCCGGTCTACGGTCTGATGATCAGCCTGTTTCTGCCCGCCGAAATCTACTCCGCCTTGACGCAAGGATTGATGCTCTTCGGCATGTACATGGTCGGGTTCATCGCCGCGCCGGTCGTGTCACTGGTACTCCGCAAAACGCTGCTCCGCGGTGAACGCTCCTTGTTTGTGATGGAACTGCCGGCGTACAAACGGCCGTCGCCGCCGATGATCCTGCGCCGCGTGATCGACGCCGGTTGGTCGTTCGTGCGCCGAGCTGGCACCGTGATTTTGGCGACCATGATCCTCGTTTGGGCTGCTCTCTATTTCCCTCACAACAGCCCGGACGGGTTCGGCTTCGACGAACGGGCCGAAGTGCTCAGCGACGTGGCGAAATCGACCGACGACGACGTCCGGGACAAGCTCGGCGACAAACCGATTGAGAGTGAACTCGCCAAGCTCGGCCTCGACGTGACCAAGCCGCCGGAAGAGATCCGCGAAGAGGCCGGGAAGCGGGCACGGGCCACGAAGGCCGAACATCAGCGGCAGAGTTATCTCGGTCGAACCGGGCGTGCTCTGGAACCGGTGTTCGAACCGCTCGGCTGGGACTGGCGCATCGGCGTGGCCGCACTGGCCAGTTTCCCCGCTCGTGAGGTGATCGTCGGCACCATGGCGATCTTGTACGAAGTCGAAGTGGACGAGAACAACGACCCGCTCGTCTCAGCGATCCGCGCCGATTGGGACACCAGCAGCGTCCGCGGTCGGCACCGCATTCCCGTGGCCCTGTCGGTGATGGTCTTCTTCGCACTTTGCTGCCAATGCGCATCGACACTCGCGGTGATTCACCGAGAAACCCGGAGTTGGTTGTGGCCGACATTCACGTTCGTTTACATGACGGTGCTGGCCTACGCCGGGGCATTCGTCGTCTTCCAGGTCGGCCGGCTGATTTGGAATTAGTTCGCCCTTCCGCCGCCACGCTGTTTTCCCATCGGGGATAGTTCCATAAACCAACGGGAAGAAGAGGTTGGCTCCACGTTTCCCGCCCCCGAGACCGATATGAGCGATTTGGTGAAGTTCCGCCCCGGTCTGGAAAATGTCGAAGCCGCGAGATCCGCGATCAGTGAGATCGACGGTCAACGCGCCATGCTGGAATACCGTGGCATCGCCGTGGAAACGCTCGCCAAAGAGAGCTGCTTCGAGGAGACTTCTTGGTTGTTGATGAAAGGCGAACTGCCGACACAACGGCAGTTGGCCGAGTTCGACCACGCTCTCCGGCAATCCCGCTCCATTCACTACCGCTTGAAAGATTTGATCAAATGCTTGCCGGCGTCGGGCCACCCGATGGACGCCCTGCAAGCGACCGTGGCAGCACTGGGGGCGTTCTACCCCTGTCGCACTGTCTCCGACCCAACCAAGAATTGGGAAGCCTGCATCCGACTGATCGCCGCACTCCCGACACTCGTGGCGGCGTTCGCCCGCACCCGCCGGGGCGAAGAGATTATCGAGCCGCGTGAAGACCTCGATCACGCGGCCAACTTCTACTACATGACCTTCGGCCGCGAACCGACCCCCGCGATTCGCAAAGTCCTCGATGCCTGCCTGATTTTGCACGCCGAGCACAATATGAATGCCAGCACATTCACGGCGCGGGTCGTCGGTTCCTCGCTGGCGAACCCCTATGCGTCGATCTCGTCGGCGATCGGCTCGCTCTCCGGCCCACTCCACGGCGGTGCCAACGAAGAGGTGCTGCTCCAACTCGAAGAAATCGGCTCCCCGGAGAAGGTGAAGCCGTGGCTCGATGCCAAGCTCGCCAAAGATCCGAAGCACAAGGTCATGGGGTTTGGGCACCGCATTTACAAAGTGAAAGATCCCCGGGCCACGGTGCTTCAAGAGCTTGCGGAACACGTCTTCGCCGAAACCAGCCGCCCGAAAAACTACGAGATCGCGCTGGAACTCGAACGGGTCTGCGCCGGCGTGTACGGCCCGAAAGGGGTCTTCCCCAACGTGGATTTCTACTCTGGTACTGTGTACCAAGCCCTCAGCATCCCGACGGATGTGTTCACGCCGATCTTCGCCATCGGTCGCGTGGCGGGTTGGCTGGCCCACTGGCTTGAGCAACTCAACGGCAACCGCATCTACCGCCCGGAACAGGAGTACGTCGGCAAGAAGAACGCCCCGTACGTGCCACTGGAAAAGCGGCCGTAGCGTGGAAGGATGTGAACCGACTGGCGTGAGCCGTCGGTGCGGTACTTCTTAAGTCACGACCACGCCAAGCCATTCGGCAATCCGACTGTTTCAACAATTGGTAATTCTGTAAGTACCGCACCGACGGCTCACGCCAGTCGGCTCGCCCAGATCCGTTGGGATGGTCGGCATTCTGCTTGGTGTTCTTGTTTCCGCAGCTTCCGTTGATTCCGCAGGGGGGAGGGGGGTGTTCTCCGCGGAAACAAGAACAGGCGTCAGAGTAGTACTTGGATGGCCCAGATGGAGCCACGATTCGACACATTGATTCCAATAAGCGACCGTAAGACTTGCCCGGTGGCCGTTTCGTTCTACTGTCCGGTGTGACTACCGCTGCCACGCTAGAACCGAACCTTGTTCGCTCGTTGTCGGACACCCCGCCGCCGGTGGCCCGGCTCGGCGAAATCGGCTATTTCGAGCAAGCGTGGCCGATCCGACTAATTCTCGGTTCGTTCCTTTTTCTGACTCTGCCCATCGCGGCAATGGTGTTGTTCCTGCCGGACACACCCGAACTTTCGGCCGCGTACATCTGGCTCTTCGGCGGTACGCACATCGTGCTGACGCAGACGATCTACGCGAGCCGGGCGAATCGGATCTACTTCTCCAGTAGCCGGCGGAACTCGATTGTCTTCTTCGCCATTCCACTGACGTTACTCGGCTGCTATTTCGCCCTGAACACGTTGGAACTCTCGAAGTCGGTGCCGTGGTTCGCCCTCGTGTTCTGGGCCGGGTTGCGCTTGTTCAACTTTTTGCACCTCACGCGCCAGACCTTCGGCGTCCTTTAGATGTTCAAGGGCCGCACGAAGGCCCAATTCCCGACGTGGGCGAAGCGAACCGAAAATGGAACCGGACTGGCGCTCGTGGCGACGCTGATGGTCACCCACGCGGCCGGCGGCGTCTGCCCGCTGCTCACGGATTCGACTCCGGAATTGCGGATCGCCTGGATCGGTTGTGCCAGCCTCGTACTCGCTCTGTACGTCACGTCGATGGCGGCTCTATTTGTCTCCAGGCCTTCGCCCGATACCCCCGGCTTCCGCGCGGCAATGCTGTACTTCACCCTGCAAACGTTCGGCACCGCGGCGGCGACCATGTATCTGCCGCTCTACCTCGCGGCTCTCGCCATGCATTATGTCGAGTACCACGTCTTGATGATCCCGCGGATCGCGAAGCAGGAACTCGATTCGACCAGCCGCATTGATCGCGGCTACGGCTGGCTGCGGGCGCGGCCGGTTTGTTTCTTGCTCGTTGTCCTCGGCCTGTCGGCCGTCGTCACCGCCGGCATGGGGTCGATGGACTTCGAGCCTTCCGGCGCACCGTGGGCCGTACTGTTGACGGCTTTCGATGCCTTGGTCGCCATCCACTACTTCCTCGAGATGCAAATCTGGAAGTTCAGCGATCCGCACTTCCGTAAGAGCTTGGCCGGAGTCTACTTCGCCAAACGAGCGTGATTTTCGTTCGACTGCTAATAATTTAAATCTGTGTCGAATAGGTCTACCGCCGGTATCACGTGGTACGCCTCTCGCTATCTCGCGATTCTCGATGGTCTCGACATCCCGGCCAATTACTAACGGTAATCTTCCACCATGCTCGATGCCGGATTCATCCGCGACAACCTCGCCGCCGTGAAGGCCAACTGCACCAATCGCAACTCCTCCCCGGACATCGACCGGATTGTTGCGCTTGACGACGACCGCAAGCGTCTCCAGCGGCTCGCCGACGAAACCAAGGCAAAGCAGAACGAAATCACCAAGAAGTTCCCCGGAGCCAAAACTCCTGAGGAAAAGCAGGCACTCAAAGCGGAAAGTACGCTGCTCAAAGAGCAGGTGACGGGCGTCGACGCCCAGTTGAAGGCGGTGCAAGTCGAATTGAACGCCGCGCTGATGACGGTGCCGAACATGTCGCACCCGTCAGCACCCGTTGGCAAAGATCCGTCGTCGAACAAAGTCGTTGCCGAGTTTGGCAAGAAACGCATCTTCGATTTCCCGCCGAAAGATCATTACGATCTCATTCACAGTCTCGATCTGGCCGACTTGGAAGCCGGGGCACGAGTTGCCGGGCAACGCTTCTATTTCTTGAAGAACGAAGGGGTTCTGCTGGAACTGGCGCTCGTGCAATACGCGATGCAGACGCTCATCCAGCATGGCTACACGCCGGTGATCACGCCCGACTTGGCCCGCGTCGAGATCCTCGAAGGCATTGGCTACATGCCACGGGACAACGCCGAGACCCGGCAAATTTACACGATTGCCGACTCCGATTTGTGCCTGATCGCCACGGCCGAAATCACCCTCGGTGGGATGCACCGCGATCAAATCTTCGACGAAGCCGACCTGCCGCGAAAATACGTCGGGCTGTCGCACTGTTTCCGGACGGAAGCCGGGGCCGCCGGACGGGACACCCGCGGGCTGTACCGCGTGCATCAATTCACCAAGGTGGAGATGTTCACCTTCTGCACGCCGGAGCAGGGGGAAGCGATCCACGAAGAGATCCGAGCCATTGAAGAAGAAATCTTCACCGGCCTAGGGATTCCGTTCCACGTGATCGACACCTGCACGGGTGACCTCGGTGGTCCCGCCTACCGCAAGTACGATCTCGAAGCTTGGATGCCCGGACGCGGCGACTACGGCGAAATCACCAGCACCTCGAATTGCACCGACTTCCAAGCTCGCCGGCTCGGCATTCGGTACCGTCCGAAAGACAAAAAGGGCAGTGGTTTACCGTTCGTCCACACCTTGAATGGTACCGCAGTCGCTTGCACCCGGGCGATGATTGCCATTCTCGAAAACTACCAACAACCCGACGGCACCGTCCGTGTACCCGACGTGCTGAAACCGTGGATCGGCAAGGACGTGATCCAAGCCAAAAAGAAGGTTTAATCGAGTCGGTACTGTGGGTGCGGCAACGCCCTTTGACACACGCCGATTCCGGTTCCTTTATCCGCTTCGCAGTGGAATCGCGGGTGAGGTCTCCGGGTACGGTGTGACCCTCAAATCGAGCACTGGGTACTCTTGTTGGCAGTTGCCGTATAATGTCGAAATACGTTTGCCCGGCCCGACGAGTATCGCCCGATGGACGCTTCGATCATTGTCTCGTCGCCGATGCTGCGCTTGCCGGACGTTCCGAATTCTTCCATCGGAAATAGTGAATCGACCGACCTTCTGCGGCAGATGGTGGAGCTCCAACGGGAGCAAATTGCCTTCATGCGGGCCAAAGCTGCGGCAACGGATGAGAAAACCCGTTGGCAGAACTTCTACAATCGTTGGTCGGGTGAGTTCCCGACGTTACCCGGCCAGTGCAAGAGCGTCCTTCCCAGTGTGGAGCGGGCGTTCTTTGAGCTACTCCGGGAAGTGGCGGATCGATTGACCGGGGAGGATGCGGTCGAACTCGAATCCGAATTCGCCCTGGCCGAGTTTCTCGATAAATACGGAGTGCGGCTGGCCCAGTTGGGGAACATCCTCGGGCAGGTCGGACACTTGGCGAATGTGATGCCCCCGAGTGACCCGCCCGCATGACGATTGCCGCCTTGTCTTCCGACTCCCGACCCGCCTCCGAAGGACGCACCGTGCCGCGGGAATCGACCCCCACCATCGCCGTGGACATCGCGTCCACCGACATCGGCGCTATCAAACAGCTCTACTTGCAGGGGCGTTACCGGGCTGCCTACGACTACGGCCTACAATTTGGGCCACTGCGGGGCTGGGCCGGGCCGGCGGCTCGGCTCATCGCCGGTCGTTTGGCGATGCAACTCGGGGCACCCCGGCTCGGACGGCAGTTGCACATACTCGCCTACCGCGAAAGTCCGGCCTACCCCGAAGCTGTCTACTACCACGCCCGCTACCGGTTGGAGCACTTCGGCCCGTTCGCGGGCTGGCAGTTCCAGCGCGACCACACTGATTGGGACGAAGCCTCCCCCGAACTCCGCGGCGACTGGCTGGCGCTCCAAGCGTTCACCTCGGCGCGGCTGCGCGATTTCGACCGGGCCATAAAGTTCCTGGGCCAATCCGAAGCGATGGCTCCGAACCGACCTTGGCATTTCGTGGAACGCTCGAGCGTGCTCGAATTCCAAGAGAAGCTCGACGAGGCTCTCGTCTCGGCACGGCAATCGCTCGACTTGCAACCGTGGTTCCGGCCCGGCGTGCAAGCCGTGGGGCACCTGCTCATTCGGCAGGGTCGTGCCGCCGAGGCCTGCGAGTTTCTCACGGAAGCCTCGGGGCACCTTGAAAGCGCTTTGGTGATGGCCCAACTCGCGGCGGTGCAACTCGACCTCGGGCGCATCGCCGACGTCCGCAGCAGTGTGAATCGCTACGAAGAACTGTCCCCGATCCTCGAACCGAGCTTGCGCGATTGGCTCGCGGCGCGGCGGGCCGACGTGGCGTACTTCCTCGGTGAGATGCCCGAAGCGGAGACGCAAGCCCGGCTCGTGAAGGATGACACCGAGTCGTTCTACCCGGCATTCGCGGAGCGGCTAAAAGAGCAGGCTCCCACCGAAGCGACTCGGGTGATCTTGCCGATCAACTTGGACTACGAGCGGACAGCGCCAACCGTCGCCGAACTTCTGAGCCGGCATTGGAATTGTCCACTGGAGCTGCCTCCGGCCGAACCGACCGGTGGCTTGGATGGCATTCCCGATTCGGCTGAGCGACGACGCTTCGAGCAAATCGGCTGGCACACCCGCGAGTTCGCGTTGACGCCCGAAGTCGTGAACGAATTGATCGGGCGGGAAATTCCATTTCAACTCACGCTGGTGGAAACAGGGTACGGTCAGACGCGACTCGTGATAGGTGCAGACGACACCCGCGGCTCGCTTTTCTTTGCGGAGACGCTCGAACGCAAGCCGGTCGAAGCGCCGCTGGCGGCACTCCGGAAACGGTTCCAATCGACCGGCCCGCGTTGCCTCGTGGCCATGCCACCGGGGGAAGCCGCCAAAATCGACGGGATCGACTTTCCCGAGTCCGAGGAACTGGACGCATTGCATCGAATGCAATCGTCGTTCGCCGATCATCGTTCGGAGCAGGCCAAAGCGGAATTGGAGGGGATTCTCCGCGATTTTCCAGAAAGCCGATGGGCCAAGATCGCCCAACTGGTCTGGGCTAAGGTGACGCAGCACCCCGTGTTGCTCCTCGAAGCCGTTGAGCGGTTGCTGATCGACTGTCCGCACGACCCGACTTTCGCGATGGTGAAGGCCAACGCCCTCCGCGAACTGGGTTTGGTCGCCGAACGCACCGACTTTTTGCGGGTCGAAGGGAGCCGCTCGGAGGCCGATCCCATTGTTGTTCAATCGCTGGCGCAAGTGCTTCTCTCCGACCCGAACGAGCAAGTGGAAGCCGAGCGACTGCTGCGGCACTCGCTGAAGATTCGTCCGCATGCCGGGGCCGGTTATTTCTTGCTCGGAGCGCAATGGTGGGAGCACCAGCGGTTTGCGGATGCGGTGGAGTTGAACCGTTTCGCGTGCTGTCTCGATGAACGCGAGGAACAGTTCGCCGAGGCCTATTTGCGGGTATCGCGGGCCACCGGGCAGATCTCGGAAGCGGTGCGGTTGCTCCAGCGTCGGGCGACGCGGGCGGAGATTCCGTCCGCTGCCGCAGTGCGGTCGCTCCATCTGGCGTTGTTAGAACGGGGTGAACCCGAGTTCGCCCGCACTGCGTTGGACAACGCCATCGAGAAGCTGTTGGCGCACGAACCGGTTGCCAATGCCAACGCGGACGATGGAAATCCGAAGGCGATCCTCGCCGAGTTGAGGATCTTCCGCGCGGAACAGTTGGCCAATCTCGGCCAACTGGATGAAGCCGAATTGGAACTGGCCGCGGCACGTTCCGGCGCCCCGATTGGACTCTGGCTCAAGTCGTCCGCGCGGATGAATCGGACGAAGCCGAGCTACCGGGCGGCGCTGCTCGATCTGCGGGAATTCGACGTCCACGATCCGCTGAACCCGGAAGTCCATCGACTCATTGTCGGGTTGCTGTCGGACACGGAAGGGAAGACTGCGGCGCGGAACTACCTCACGGAACGCTGCCAGCGATTCCCGTATTTCTACCCGCTGCTGAAGCTGCGGGCGGAGTGGTTGACCGGCGAGACCGATGATTCCGCGAAGCGGGCCATCGACGATCTTCTGGACGTCTGCCCGCGGGATGCCTGGGCCTATCGGCAGTTGGCCTTGTTGCACGGCGAACGCCGCGAAATTGAGCTGGCACTGGCCGCCGCGCACAAGGCGGGCGAGTACGAGCCGGAGCACCCGTCGCATTATGCAGTGCTCGCCAACGTGACCCGCCGGGCCGACCGCGCCGACGAAGCGTGCGAAATCTTCCGCGACGGATTGGCGAAGAACATCGACCACGAGTTGGCCATCGTCGAACTCGTCCGGACGTCGCGCGGTGTCAAAGAAAAAAAAGCGGCACTGCGCTTCATCGCCGACCAACTTCACCATCAGCCGACCAACGGCGACGGGCTGTTGGCGTACCGCGATCAAGCCCTGCCGTTGATTGAAGACCCGGAGCAGCAAGAGGAATTATTCGCGGAACTGGAACGCTTTTTAGACGAACGCCCCGACCTCTGGCAGGCGTGGTCGATTGTGATCGAACAACTCATCATGATGCACCGCGAAGCGGAGGCGACCGCACTGGCGAAGGACGCCACGGCACGATTCCCGCTGCTGTCGCGGCTCTGGATGGATCTTGCGGAAGCGTGCGGGCGCACCGGAGCGACGGAAGACCGTATCGATGCCTTGCGGCAAGCGGTGAAGGGTGCGCCCGGCTGGACGCCACCCGCCAAGGACTTGGCCGATGCCCTTCTGGAAGCGGAGGAGCGCGACGAGGCGCTGGCGGTTCTCGAAACCAACTTATCCAAGGCGGTGCTCGACCCGCTGGCCCATGGGTTTCTCGCGGAGCAACTCTGGGAATCGGATCGCGGCGAAGAAGCGTTGAAGGCCGCCGAGCGGGCGGTGAGACACGAGCCGGGCTACGACTGGGCTTGGGGGGCCGTGTCCAATTGGGGCGACCGCGTCGAGCGACCCGATGCGGCGCTGACGCTGGCCCGTGAGTTGGCGGAAGATCGCGCCGGCGACCCGCGTGTGTTTTTGAAGCTGGCGCGGTTTCTGAACAAGTACGACCAGACGCCGGAAGCGCTCGCGGTCTTGGATCGTGCCGCGGAATTGGAACCGACCAACCCCGAACCGTACGATTTGAAAGCCGAGCGGCTCGCGGATGTCGGTCGATTCGACGAGGCTCTCGCCACGTTGCAACCTGTGGCCCTGCTCGACAATTTGCCGTTGGTGTTGCAAGGGCGTGCCGCGTGGGTCGAAGCCCGCCGGAGTAATTACGGTGCGGCCGTCCCGATGATGCAGGCACTCGTCTCTATTGATCCCGGCTACTACTGGGGCTGGCAACAACTCGCGGAGTGGTTCAACGACACCGGGAAGGCCGAAGCGTACCGGGAAGCCGCCGACGAGATGTGCCGGTTGCGGCCCGAGCACCCGACCCCGCTGACGATGCGCGGCGAAGCGAAGCTGCTCAACGGCCAACGCGACGAGGGGAAAGAAGACCTCCGCGAAGCCCTGCGGTTGCACCCCGGGTACTCCCCGGCGGCGGCGATCCTCTTCGACGCCTGCTTGGCCGATGGCGAACTCAAGGAAGCGCGGACGGCGCTCGCCGTGTTGCAAGAGCACATGGCCGGCCCCGAAGGGCTGATCAAGCAGTTGGTGTACGCCGTGCGAACCAACGATCAGACGCTCGGGGAACGTACCTTCCGCGACATCGCCTTCACGGCCGGCGAAGGTTCACCGACGCTGCTGCAAATGGCCATGGCCGAAATGAGGCGGGGCGGTTGGGAAGACATCGCCGTGGAAACGCTGGCGTCGGCGTGGCGCAGCGGCGAAGAGTTCAACCCGTGGGCCGCGATATTCTGGCTCGACACGCCCGCGGCCGAAACGGAAACCATTGAAGACCGCGTCGCGGCGTGCGACGCGGCCATCCGCGAGTACCCGAACTTCCTGCCGGCCCACGACCGCAAGGCCGAGCAACTGGCCCGTGCCGGGAAGTACGACGAAGCCCGTGCGGCCTGCGAAGCCCAGCAGTTGCAGCCGAAGCCGCTGACCCTGCGTGGTCGGCTCGCCTGGATCGAAGCCCAGCGCGGCGACCGGGCCAAGGCCATCGAATTGATCGGTGAGTGCTTGAAAGAAGACCCCGATTACACCTGGGGCTGGCGTCAGTTGGCACATTGGCACGACGATCTCGGTCAGCACAAAGAGTGCTTGGAAGCGGCCAACAATCTCGTGCGGTTGGCGCCGGGCGATCCGTATGCGTACGGCATTCGCGGCGAAGCCAAACGCATCCAAGGCGACCACCGCGGCGCCCGCGACGACTACGAACAAGCCTTCCAACTCGATCCGAATTTCGGTGCCGCCGGTCATCAACTGATGTCCGAACAATTGGCAACGGATGATTTGGGCGGCGCCGAGCGGACACTCGCCACACTGCGGGAACATGCCGATGGTCCACTGCTGAAGTTGCGTGCGGTGCAACTGGCCGTGCGGCAGCGGAACCTTTCGGAAGCGCGGTCGCTGATGCGGAACCTGATCGAAGACGACGGCATCTCGAAGGCGCTCGTCCGCGATTCGTCGCGGGAGTTCGACGAACAAGGCTGGGCTGCGGAGATCGACGACGAATTGTCCAAAGCCCTGGATCGACCGGGGACGTCAGCGGGTGCGGCGGGAGTCTGGGCGGAACGGTTACTCGCCGCGGGTCAACCGTGGAAGGTCAGCGATCGACTGAAGGAGATCGTCGGGCGGAACCCCGACGCCGCCCGCGAAGCGGCGCTGGTTTTAGCGAGTGGTTTAACGGCACTCGGCCAACTCGAGACGGCGACAGCGACCGTCCAGCGCTTCGCCGATTTACTGCGGGAGACCGACGACGGTTGGGCGCGGGCCGGTGCGGCATTGACCCAGGCGAAGCAGTACAAACTCGCCATTGCCTGGCTTCAAGATTGGTCGAAACGGGCCGAGTGCGAAGCTTGGATGCTGCGTGCCCTCGCGGATGCTCACCGTGCTCTGGGACAAGACACGGAAGCGGAAGCAACCTTGCGTGCCGCGCACGAGAAGGAACCCGACGACCTGCCACCCGACATGAGTGCTTGGCTCGCGATCGGCGAAGCGACTCAGGGGAACACCGAAGCGGCGAATGCGTTCATCGACGAAATCGATCCGCTCGGGCTGCCCGACACCACAAAGTTGCTGCTGGCGATGGCCGAATCGCTCGTGATGGTTCAACAGGCGAATCCGGAGGAGAAAGCGAAGGCATTCCGGGAAGCCCGCGAGGACTTGAAGGCGGCCGCCGGGGCATGCCCGCCGGGGGAGGTGCCGATCGGCGCCGCACGGTGGTTCTTGAAAGTGGCCCGTCGACTCGCCGCCGATGCGGGAGGGGTGAAGGCGAAAGCGTGGGCCGTGTGGGTGGCCGTACGTCCGTGGATCCGCGAATCGTAAACGAGTCCGTTCTAGGAGTAGTTCGCAGTGGACGAAGCGCGCTGGCAGTTCCGAACCGGTTTGATCTACGGGTTGATCGCCTATGTGTTCTGGGGACTCATCCCTCTTTACTTCCATCAGGTCGAAGACGTTTATCCTGGTGAAATTCTCGCCCATCGGATTGTATGGTCGTTCCCAATCGTACTCGCGTTGGTCGCACTGTCGGCGGGTGGTTGGGCGAAGTTCACGGCCGTGCTATTCGACCGCCGCTTGCTGCTGACACTCTTGCTGAGTGCGAGTCTGCTGTCCGTGAATTGGTTGCTCTACATCCATGCGAGCGTCACGCACCAGATCGCCGAAGCGAGCCTAGGGTACTACATGCTGCCGCTGGTAAATGCGTTGCTCGCCACGCTCTTTCTCGGGGAACGACTCCGGCCGGCACACTACCCCGCACTCGCCATCATCGCCGTCGGGGTCGCCATCCCGTTCGCGTTCGGCGGTGACTTCACCGGGCTGGCCGTGGCCCTGCCCGTGTCGTTCGGTTTGTACGGATTGGTTCGAAAGATGGTCGCGGTGGATAGCCTGACGGGGTTGACCGTGGAAACGTTGCTGTTGCTCGTTCCCTCGGTCGGCTTCTTGATTTATCGGGCCGACCACGGCCAATCGGCCTTCGGTGCGGATTGGAGCACGAACGGGCTGCTGATGTTCGGCGGGGTCTGCACCGTCGTGCCGCTGTTGACCTACACGCTGAGCATCCGGCGGATTCCGCTGCTCACGCAGGCGTTCATCCAGTTCATTTCCCCGTCGGTCCAGTTCCTGCTCGCGGTCTATTTCATGGGCGAGCCGATGCCGCCCGAGCGTTGGGCGGCGATCATCTGCATCTGGGTCGCGGTGCTCATTTTCATCGTCGATGCGGCGCAATCGACGCGGCGTGCACGGGCGGGAGTTCCGAAATTGGCGGTTGCGGCGGCAGAATGAACCCCGGTTCATGATCGACATCATCCTTGTGGCAGCCGTGCCATATCAGCGGTACCAGAAGCAACGCGAACAGGAACGAGAAGCTGTGGTTAGACCTCACCCCCCCGGCCCCTCTCCGAAGCGGGGTGGGGGAGAAAGAGGGTCGCCTCCGGTTCACTCTGGACTGCATCACTTCGGCACCGGCTTCTTCAAATGTTCGTCGAGGAACTTCACGGCGGCCTTGGACGACTCTTCCGCGGCATCGCCCGTCCAGCCGTGGCCCTTGCCCTTCATGGTCACGAATTCCGTCTTGACCCCGTTCGCTTTCAACTTGTCGAAGAACCGCTCCGAGTGGATGATCGGCACGATCCAATCGGCGTTGCCGTGGATCAAGAGCGTCGGCGGTGTCGACTTGCAGACGTACTCGATCGGCGAGGCCTTGGCGTACAACTTTGGATCGGTGCGACATTCT